>CAYSDL010000105.1:0-2559 GCA_964429875.1 uncultured bacterium | reverse complement strand
CAGCCGGTGGCCCAGCCGCGCAGCGAGTACGCGCCGCAGCGCCAGCCGCTGCGCGCCGCCGATCACCGCCACCAGAAGCAGAATCACGCCCCAACTCTGTCGCAACACCGTCCAGCGTTCGGACCAGTTCATGCGATCGCCGGCCGGACCCGCCCCCGGATTGACCCGCACCACGATGCCTATCGCGATGAATTGAAACGCCACCGCGATCAGCCCGTGAATAAGGGCGGCGATGAACAAGGTGATCACGAACTGCTCGGCCAGGAACGCATAGATCACCATGATCACCGATAGCGGGATCAGCATCCCCAGCGTGCCGCCGGCCGCGATGCTGCCGCTGGCCAGCGTCGGCGCATAATTGCGTTTCAGCATTTCCGGCAGCGCGACGCGGCCAAGCATTGATTCCGATGACGATTGGTATTGGGACAATTAATCACAAGCATTGTTGTAATTAATGACAAATAATGAAAGGGTTTATCTTAAATAAAATGAATAATTGATCAATATTCAACCAGTCTTCTTTTAAATTTATTATGGCTTTTGCCCTAAATTTGTCTTCAACGCAAGGGGAACTCCGAGACGCCCCGCCGGAAGCCAAATCGGACAGAAAGGTTGAATATCATGTTTAGCATTACCCGCAAAGCCAACCTCCCCACCATCGCCATCTCAGCCGCCATCCTGTCCGCCATGGCCTTCCTGTTCCTCGGCACCTCCCCCGCCTTGGCCCTCAACGCCGTCTATAAGTCCGCTCATCTCGACGCCATCATGCCCGTCGGCGCGCTCTCCTCCATGGGTCATGTGGTCGCCTATGCCGCCCTGACCCTGATCATCGCCCGTAAGGTCGATAATGACCGCGACTGGTTCATCATCGCCGCCGCCCTCTTCGCGCTGGGCTGTGGCGTCGAGGTCGCCCAGGAGATCGTCGGCGGCAGGTCCTTCGAACTGGCCGATATCATCGCCAATACCTGCGGTATCGCCCTCGCCATGGTCTCCCTCGCCGCGATGCGCGAGATCAACGACCTCCCCTCCCGCTGCCTCCGCAGGCGCTTCGCTTGAGACCCAATTAACCAAATCAATAAAACGGCCCCCGGAGAGAAACCCCCGGGGGCCGTCGGCTTGTCGGAAGCGCCCGGGCCATGGATAATCCCTCCCGGACCTGGAAGGGGATGAGCGATGTTCTACGAGCCCGCGACCAACGATCACGGCCTGCCCTACAACCCCTATAAATCGGTGGTGGTGCCGCGCCCCATCGGCTGGATCTCGACCCTGAGCCGGGACGGGATCGCCAATCTGGCGCCATACAGCCAATTCAACAATCTCGGCTATGACCCGCCTTACGTGATGTTCTCGGCCGGCGGCAACCCGGAGGACGCGCGGCGCAAGGATTCGGTGGTGAACGCCACCGAGACCCGCGAATTCGTCTGCAACATGGCGACCTACGATCTGCGCGAACAGGTCGACCGCAGCTCGCACTTCGTCGATCCGGAGGTCGACGAGTTCGAATTCGCCGGCCTGACCAAGGAGCCTTCACGGATGGTGAAGGCGCCGCGCGTCGCCGAATCGCCGATCCACCTCGAATGCCGCTTCGCATCCTCGCTGACCCTGCCCGGCAACTATGCGGAAAACACGGTCTATCTGGTGGTGGGCGAGGTGATCGGGGTCCATATCCGCGACGAATTCATCGGCGCCGACGGCAAGCTCGACATGCTGCGGATCCGGCCGCTGGCCCGCATGGGCTATCACGACTACACCTCGGTCGAATCGGTGTTCACCATGGCGCCCGCGGAAACCGGACGCGAGGCCTTGCGCGCGGCGGGCCTCGGCGGCGAGGCCAGAGGCCGCCCGGCGGCCGAATGACAACCCAGGCCGCCTGGCGGCCGAAAGACTATGATTCGAGGATTACAACATGCCCGACCCCGTGCGCCGCATCGTCACCGGCAATGACGCCGAAGGCCGCTCCAGCATTATCGAGGACGGCCCGCCGCCCGCCCGGGTGACCGTGCCCGAACGCCCCGGCTACGTGGTCAGCAACATCTGGACCACCGGCGAGACACCCGCCGCCATCGACCGCCCGGACGTTAGCACCGAACACCGGGGCATTCTGCCGCCCGGCAACGGCTCTATCCTGCGGGTCATCGATTACCCGCCGGAGCCCGCGACCCGCGAGGAATTCGAGGAAATGGCGCGGGCGACCTTCCGCGCGATCTATCCGGACGTGGCCCACGATCCCGGCACGGCCACCCATGCCGGCATGCACAAGACCGCGACGGTGGATTACGCCATCATACTTTCAGGCGAGATCACCGCCATCATGGACGACGGCGAAACCGTGATGAAGACCGGCGACATATTGATCCAGCGCGGCACAAACCACGCCTGGGCCAACCGATCCGGCAAACCGTGCCGTATCGCCTTCGTGCTGATCGACGGCAGTTTCGACTGACATTTCCTGGACGTCCCAGACCGGAAACGGCGGCCATTTGGCCGCCGTTTTGCGTTTGGCGGGCAGCGCGACGCGGCCAAGCATTGATTCCGATGACGATTGGTATTGGGACAATT
>CAYSDL010000104.1:0-2595 GCA_964429875.1 uncultured bacterium | reverse complement strand
GTTGTTGATGAGTGTGGTGAATGTGATGGTGATGGATCTTCATGTAGTGGTGATGATGGTGGAGAACACCCCTGTGAATCCGAAGTTTGTTTAGGTCTAGATGGTGGAAATTTAATGTATTCTAATAGTGAAGATATCTATGGATTTCAATTTAATCACGATGGATGTGCATCTGATGCTTCTGGTGGTGCAGCTGCTGATGCAGGATTTACTATATCAGCTAGTTCTGGTGTAGTCCTGGCATTTTCTTTTAGTGGAGATTATATCCCTGCTGGAGGGTTTGGGGTACTACTAGAGAATGTGGGTTGTGAGACAATTTCAGGGTTAGTTTTTTCAGGCCAAGGTGGCTCAGATTTAACTGCTGAGCTTATTGATAGTGGTGATGGTCCCCCAGAGTGTGCATTAGATTGTGAAGGCATCAATGATGTAAGTAGTGATGAGGTTGATGAATTTTGCGCATGGTTTGATGATTTAGGTGGATTAGATGCTGCGTGTTTTGATGATTGTGTAGATGATGAATTAGTTGAAGTAGAACAAGTAGCTGGATTCTGTGCGTGCCCAAGTGGTGTGTTTGATGAGTGTGATATCTGTGATGGTAGTGGTATTGCTGATGGGGCATGTGACTGCGATGGTAGCGTCCTAGATGAATGCGGTGAATGTGGCGGTGATGGATCATCATGTGGTGGCGATGATGGTGCTGGTACTGGCGGCGGAACTGATGGTGGTGATGATGGTGGTGAAGACGGTGATTCTGGTCCATATAGTTTTGATATTTTATATGAAAGTGAATCAGATATTTATGGTTTTCAATTTAATGTTACCGATGGCCTTGTAGGTGCTGCAGGTGGAGATGCTGAAGCAGCAGGCTTTACTGTTCAAACAGGAAATGGTGTTGTATTGGGCTTTTCATTTACAGGATCTTATATCCCTGCTGGTAGCGGTGTGTTAACAACTATTGAAGTAACAGATGGAAATAGTCCTTGTATTGATAATTTAGTTTTATCTGGTCCTGGAGGGACAACTCTTAATGCAGAAGTTGTTGATTGCTTAACAATATCAAGCTTCCCTTGTGATGATGTAGATGAAGATGATGTATGTGATGATATTGATAATTGTGTTGGTGATTTTGATGATTGTGGTGTTTGCAATGGTGATAATTCAAGTTGCCAAAATGTTTGTACCGAACAAGACCATATAAATCTTGATCAAACAAATAATTATTATCCTGAGTGGGATAATTCAAATGTTATTTTAGGATGTATGTGGAATTGTCTTGGTGGTGGCTCAAGCACAAGCTGGGATCTTTCTAATTGTATGGAATTTGTTTGCGGATGGCAAGGTACTGTAACAAGTGATTGTATTGACTGTTATGGAGACTTTGGTATGTGTATGCTTAATGATTGTGGCGATTACTGTGATAATGGCTGGGGCGATGCTTGTGATACATGTCTTGATGCCAGCTGTTGGTCAGATTTTGAAACATGCTCTGGTGTAGTATATGGTTGTGATGAAGAAGATGCATGTAATACTGAAGAAGGTGCAAATATGGATGCGCAAAATTGTGAATATCCATCTGAAGGTTTTAATTGTGATGGTGATTGTATAGGGGAAGTTGATTGTGCTGGAAATTGCAATGGAAGTGTTCAGGAAGATTGTAATGGTGTTTGCGGTGGTATTGCTACTGAAGATGAATGTGGCGTATGTAATGGTGATGGTTCTTCTTGTGCTGGTGATTGCGGATCTTCAGTTTGTCTTGATTTAGATGGAAATAATTTAAATTATTCTTCTAGTCAATCTTTAGCAGGATTTCAATTTAATCATAATGGATGTGTGACTGGTGCCTCTGGTGGTGAAGCAGAAAATGCTGGTTTTTCTGTTCAAACAAGCGCGAGTGTTGTATTAGGATTTTCATTCTCAGGTGGGACAGTTCCTGCAGGAGATAATTTAACGTTGACTGTTTTAGATGGCGACGTTTCTCAGGACTGCTTAAGTGATTTTGTATTTTCTGCAACTGATGGAACTACATTATCAGTTGGGTGGAATGCTTGTGATGATGTTGATGAGGATGGTATATGTGATGATGCAGATGATTGTGTAGGTGATTTTGATGTTTGTGGTGTTTGCAATGGCGATAATTCATCATGTCAAGTTGCAACTTTATCTCTTGGAGCATTTGATGCTTCAGGTTCTCTTGAAGTTATATATGATTTTGGTAGTTCAGTTGCTGGCTTCCAGTTTGACGTATCTGGTCTTGCTTTAGAAGGCGGTTTAGGTGGCGCAGCTGGTGATGCTGGTTTTGATGTTCAAACAGGTGGTGGCACTGTTCTTGGTTTCTCATTAACAGGTGGTACTATCCCAGCTGGTAGTGGTGTACTTACAGTATTATCATTTAGCGATGTAACATCAGGAACAACAGAACTTAGTTTAGGTAATTTTGGTGCAGTAACATCAAGTGATGGCTCATCATTTGATTTAACTGTATCTGGTAGTATTGATCATGGTGATCCTGATTGTGCTGGTGACTACTATGGTTCATCTGTAGTTGATGAATGTGGTGAGTGTGGTGGCGATGGCATTGATGAGGGTGCATGTGAC
>CAYSDL010000103.1:0-2639 GCA_964429875.1 uncultured bacterium | reverse complement strand
CTATTAGAAATAAATTTGTGATGTAAATTGCATTAATTAAAAATTTTACTTTAGTAACATAATTTTCTGATAATCAACTTTTTCATCAGTAATAAGCTGTACAAAGTATACACCACTTGAAAGATTACTACCATTAAATACAATATCATGATTGCCAATAGAATACATGCCACTAACAACTCTTTCAACTAATCTCCCCTGGATATCTAAAACATTTAGTTCTACATCCATGCTAGATGGAAGTGAGAAACTAATTGTTGTTACAGGATTAAATGGATTTGGATAGGCATTTGAAAGACTTACCTCATATGGAAGACCATCTTCATCAGTTGTTAAATATTCTAAAATATAGAATTGGTTATTTTCAAATGAGGGGATCAATCCATAAAGCGGTTTAATTTCACCAGTAGTTGAGCTATATAATTTAAATTCAGGTTTTTCTCCTTCTTCTACATATCCAGCACTGTAAGATTGACCATCACATCCCATGACAGGGATGTCAATCATTTCACCTGTCCATTGTCTTGTACCAACAACTATGTCATCGCTGTATGAAATTATCCAATCTCCAGAAACAGCCTCAGGAAGATGCTTGATAAAATAAAATGACTGAGAACTTGATTGTATATATTCATGACCTGCTAGCTTTTCTTTTTCTTTTCTTTCTATATCTCTTGCAACAGACCCATCATCCTCAGGAATATTAAACTGGAAACAAATATCTTCAGAAGACTCTGATAAAAACCAATAACCTTCATATCCACTAAGAATATCTAATGCACCAAGCCAGTTTCCATTTTCATATAAGGCAGCTTCATTTTCACCCATAATTCTCGTGATAACACCTTCAATACTATTAGGTAAAACTTCTTGTAAATCATGCTCACCATCTGATGGAAATGAAATAAGATTCCAAGCTTCATGTAGGCAGTATTCACTATCATGTGAAGTTTTAAATCCATCAAATTGAGTAGCTGTTAATCCTTCTTCTAATAACAACCAATAACCTGAGGATCTATTTACATTAGTTAAACTTCCAATTAGAATATTATTATGATTATAGGCACTTTCATTTTCTCCTAACATTCCTATAAAATTATTCCATCCATAATATTGATCAACTAAATTTTGAGTTGTGTATTCATCTATATTATTTGTTGTATCTGGAAGGATATAATAACTAATTAAATTTGCTCCTACATTGTAATCAAATTGAGGAGAAGAATACCAACATGACCCATCATCTAATAGACAAATAGAATTATAGTTTTCTGCTATTGAATCTGTACAGCATTCACAACCATCTGGAATTTCATTTCCATTTTCATCCTGGTTATCATCATATCCCTGGCACACATCATCACTTTCACATACACCATCTTCATCTATATCATCAGGATTATCTAATGGACAATCATCTAAACAGTCTACAACAGTATCTCCATCTGTATCTAAAAAATCATCTTCACCAGGACAGATATCATCACTATCACAAGATCCATCTCCATCTGTATCATCAGGATTATCTAATGGACAAAGATCATATCCATCTGGATATTCAGGACAATTATTAGTATCATCAAGCGTACATGCACAAACTCCATCACCATCACTATCATCGCTTACATCATAACAGCAAGGGTCTGTTGGTTCATATGAAACATTTATTACAATTTCTTCAGCTCCTTGGTCTGACATACATATTTCTTCTCCATTGCCAGATTCTTCAACAAAACATTCATCTGTTTCATGTTCATTAAAATTCCATGATGAAATTATAATATCATTTTGATAATATGATTGAGCGCCCCATTCATCAGCATAAATTAAAACATTATCAATCGAACCAATAAAATCCATTCCATGATTTCCAATAGCATCTAATCTAGTTCCAATAACTAAGGGTTCATCAACAGAAGGTTTTAAACCTGAAAAAGATCCATTATGTATCTCTACAGGTTCTAACAAAACACCATTTCTATAAAATCTCAAACCTTCAGCTGATGCAGATCTATCATAAGTAACTGTCAAATTAAACCAGTTATTATCAATAAACACATCAGAGCTCAACACCTGAGTTCTTATAAATCCGGTATCATGATAATCATAAAGAATAAATGAAATTCTTGTTCCTCCTGGCTCTACAAATACCTGCATAGAAGTTACATTCCCATATGTATTATTATTAGGGACATAACCTTTTCCAATTAATTGCATACCATTTGAACCATAGATTTCATCAATAGTTAATTCAGTCTGCAAATCCATAGAAACTGTAAAAGCATTGTGATCAAGTGTACTCCCTGGATAATATGATCTAAATATTTCATCTAACATTAAACTTTGTGAAGTTAAATATCCATTAGATAGCATAACCGCTAAATCTGAAGGAACAATTTCTTCATTACAGCATTTTCCATCACCATCAGCATCATTTTCTGCGTCAAATGGACATGGATCATCGTTTACACCATCACCATCTTCATCTGAATCCCAAACGCCCTCCGCATCAAAATCATTGTACGCATCGTAAGAACAAATATCATCATCAATTTCACAATTAGCTGCATCTTCAATTGAGCAATCACAGATACCATCACCATCAGCATCATTTTCATCATCATTTGGACATCCATCTA
>CAYSDL010000102.1:0-2676 GCA_964429875.1 uncultured bacterium | reverse complement strand
CTCTTCCTTTCCAAACAACTGGAAGTAATGTAGGTGAAAGCAACGATTGGTTAGTACAAGGGTCTGAAGGGGCAGATTATGCTTACTTATTAGTTCTAACAAGCCCTGCTGTTATTGATGTCACTCTTTGTAGCATGGATACAGATTATGATACAAAACTTGAAATATTTACTGCAGATCAGGAATGTAACGAAGTAACGACAGGATTTTATATTGATGATGATTATGAAAATTGTCCTGAATACGTTGCTCCATATCCTCCAAGTGGATTATGGGGTGTTTCCTTGCAGGCGGGTGAATATTATATTGTAGTTGATGGCTATTCAGGTGCTGAAGGAAACTATGAAATATCAGTTACTCAGTCTGGTTTAGCAGCTACAGAGCCTAATGATGTTTTATATAGTTTAGATTATGAAAATCAGAAAGCAGGCTTAGAAACAGAGCTAGAAGAGTGGAACTATGCTGATAATCAATCAAATGAATCAGATAGAGAATTATTAGGTTTTAATATTTATAGAGATAATTCATTTCTTACATCTGTTGGTCCTGATATATTTACATATCTGGATTTAGGTCTTGAAAATGGAACTCAATATTGTTATTATTTAATAGCAGAATATTCTGAAGGTGATTCTCAACCAACACCAACAGTCTGTGCAGCTCCAGATGCGGGTCCTATGTGTCCTCCTGAGAATTTAGTTCTCAATATTCCAGATGGAACTACAGAAATTGATTTATCATGGGATTTCCCTGATCCAAACTGTGAAGATGGCCAAGGTGGTGATGATGGTGGTGACACTGGTGATACTGGTGGTGACCAAGGAGATTGTGAAGAGGGATTAGTTATGGATTGTTCTGATGATGATTGTTGTCCAGAATCATGGATTGGTGATGGTTTATGTGATGGTGAAGATCAAGCATGGGGATGTGATTTAAGCTGTTATGATAATGATGGTGGCGATTGTGATGAAGGTGCAGATGGAGGTACTGATGGTGGAGGAACTACAGGAGGAAGCTCTGACTGTGAATCTTGTGAATTTGACTTCACAAATTATGGCAGTGAATGTTGTGATACTGCTTGGGATGAATATGGCATAGATTGTGAAACACTAGAGTATGCTTATGGTTGGGATTGTACTGGATGTACATGTCCGGGTGATGTACTTGGATCAAATTCAGAAGATTTTGAAACTCAATTAATAGTTAAGCATCATTTACATAATGATGAAGGAAGTAGAATTGAGGGATTCAATGTATATAGGGATAACGATTTAATTGCTTGGGTTCCAACAGAGCAAAATACATATACAGATTCTGATATTTCTTTTGGCCAAGAATACTGCTATAAAGTAAAAGCAGTTTATGAAGAAGGTGAATCTAACCCAACAGATACAGAATGTGGATCAGTGACTGACCCTGCAGATTTTTCTGTAGTATCTATGAGTGGAGGATCAGTTGAATCTTCACAAACTATAACTTTAGAAGTTGATTTAGCTAATCAATTTGAAATAGCTGGATTTCAATTCCAAATTTATGATACTCCTGATTTATTAGAATCAGTTTCTATATCAACAACAGATAGAACAGAAGGTTTTATGGTTGAATTTAATGAACAAGAGGATGGTTCTATTATTGTAGTTGGATTTAATGTAACAGGAGGTGTTGTAGAAATAGGAACAGGTTCAATACTTGAAATAACATATCAGGCAGCTTCTGTAATGACGCAGGAAGAAGTTTCTATTGATATTGGTGAGTTTTATTTAGGAGATAGTTTAGGCGGTCAGATTCCTGCCTTTGCTAATGGTAGTACGGTTATTATAGTGCCTCCAGGAGCAGCTGAATTGAGTGTGGAAACTACAGAAATTTCTTTAGGTGAAGAAGGGACTGTAGCGATTTCATTAACTAATGAAACCCCTGTTTCTGGGTTCCAATTTAATATAACTGATAATCCTGATATTTTATCATATGTTAGTATTGATGTTACAGATAGAACGCAAACATGGACCTTGAATGCAAATCAGGTTGATAATGATATTATTGCTCTTGGGTTTGATTTCCAAGGGACAGTTATTGATCCAGGCGAAGGTCCGATTGCTATTATTACATTATTAGCAGACTCTATTGGTGAAACTACACTTTCTTTAAGCTCAATTGTATTATCAGATCAAACAGGCGGACAAGTTCCAGTTTCATCTGTTCCTGGAATGATAACTGTAAGCGAGATAACAAGTGTAACTCAAAATGTAGATCTAGATCCATTTACATTTAATAATACTTCTCTTAATGTAGTTGCTAATGATCAGTCAACAACAGGTATTTTTGGAGGATTAGATTTACTTCTTGCAGTAAATGGATCATCAGATTTTTATGTTCCTGATTTTAATGTAGATCAAATAGAAACTGTAAATATTATTGATGGTTACAAGCTATTTCTTAATGGAGCAGATTCACAATCATTAGTTGTTGAAGGTATGCCAGTAAATGTTTCAGAAACTTCTATTTTAATAAGTCCATTTACATTAAATCTTATTTCATATTTACCTCAGGAGTGTATGTCCTCTTCCGATGCATTCTCAGGATATGAAGATGATATCCTGCTAGTTAAAGGATCAGATGGTTATTATGTCCCTTCATTTGAAGTAGAAACACTTGAAGAGATGTGTCCAGGTGAAGCAT
>CAYSDL010000101.1:0-2689 GCA_964429875.1 uncultured bacterium | reverse complement strand
TAAAAGATTATAGATAGAAATGAAAAGGGGCTCTAACTAGGGCCCCTTTTTTTATATTATACTTAATAGGTAATGATTTAAAATTATATCTACAAGTAGAACAATATCTAAAATTGATAAAAATCCGTCATTATTTAAATTTGCTATATTATTTTAGTCATTAATTTCGATACTATTTAAAATAAGATCTATATTTAATCAATAGAATTCATTTACTTGATTATATTCTTTCTGATTATTAACCATTTCATTGTCATTTTTAGATATATTTAAAGTAGAAATTATAGCAGTAGATAAGGAATCAATTGAATTATATAAATTAATAGATTTATCAGTCCACTTCTTAGAATAAACCGCCTGCCCACTCATTGCATCAATCAATTGACATCTTAACACAAATTTTTCAGAATTATAATTAATACTTGAGGATAAAATATAATTAACAGATAAAATTTTTGCTTTTTCATTAATAGATAGTGAATTGTCAAGGTTCAAAACTTCAGAAATTGGAGGTATCCTAATTAAACTGCCTGAAGAAACCTGAATAATTAAATCTTCAGTGACACCTCTCCACTTGGTTAACGTGTTCCCTTCTCCCCAATTTTCAATTTTAAGAATTCCTAATGATGGCATTTCTAATTCTTCATTTTTGCTTAATGAAATATCAAATAATCCAAATGCAATCCAAAATACAACCCCAATTAAGGTAACTATCGAACCAGTAATTTTAAAAATATTTAATAGCAGATTATTTTTTTCTAATTTAGCGTTTACATTTTTTACATCAGTTATAGGCAATCCATGAGAAACAATATTATGTATTTCAACTTTCTGAGCTACCCCTTTTAATTTAGGAGACCCTATGTACTTTGTTTTATAATTTGGAAGACTTAAAATATTTTGTTGAACTTTACCGGAGATTGCTATTCCTCCAATCGGAGAAAATGCTTCAACTCTTGAAGCTATATTAACATCATCTCCAAAAATATCATTATTCTTAAAAGTGATTTCTCCTTCATGAATTCCAATTCTTAAGTCTAAGCTGGTTATAGATTTTGATATTTCCTGAATTTTTAAAGCAAACTCTATTGCCTCAGTAACTGTTGGAAAGGAATATAATGCCCCATCACCTTGTTCTTTATGTAATATACCATTATAATTAGATAAATTTGGGCTAACTACTTCTTTATAAATATCTAACAAATCAAGTGCTTTTTTTTCATTATTTGCAGCAAGAGAAGTAAAATTAGCTATATCCACAAACATTACAGCAGCTAATTTTCTTTTTATTTTATTATTCATAATGAAGTTATTTAACTGCTAATCGTTCTTTTTTTCTTTTATCCCTATTCTTAGGGTCAGGATGAGGAATCGATGTTAAAAGTTTTTTAGTATAGTCATGCTGGGGGTCACTAAATATTTTTTTAGTTGTATTGTATTCTACTAAATCACCTAAATACATTACTGCGACTTCAGTTGAAATATGTTTTACAACTGAAAGATCATGAGCGATAAATAAAATAGTTAAGTTAAACTCATCTTGGAGATCCATCATTAAATTAATTACTTGAGCTTGAATTGAAACATCAAGAGCAGAAACAGGTTCATCAGCAATAATGATCTTAGGCTCAGTTGCAAGTGATCTTGCAATACCAATTCGTTGTCTTTGTCCACCGGAGAACTCATGGGGATATCTTAATGCTTGATCTTTAGATAGCCCGACTTTATCAAGGAGCCATAGGACTTTTTCTTCTTTTTCATTTTTAGATAATGTAGTGTGTATATCTAAGGGTTCTTGAATAATATCTTTTACAATCATTCTTGGATTAAGTGAAGAATAAGGATCCTGAAAAATCATCTGTATATAAGGACGAAGAGCTAAGGTTGTTTTATAATCTTGTTTTAAAATATTTACAAAATCATCATTATGTTTATATAAAATATCTCCATAGACTCTTACATCTGGAGCTGTTAGTTTTAAAACATTCAAAATAGCTTTTCCAAGTGTAGATTTTCCTGAACCAGATTCTCCAACTATTCCTATGGTTTCTCCTTGTTTTACCTCAAAACTTACATCCTTTACTGCATGTACATAATTAACTTCTCTTTGCAGGATTCCTCCAAAAAGTGGAAACTCAACATTTAGTTTATCTAATTTTAATATTGTTTCTTTTTTTGCCATTTATTTTAATATATCCGGATTACATCTTACAAAATGATTTGGAGAATATTCATATAATTCAGGTTCTTCTCCTGTCCCTCCGCAGGCACAATCTTTACCACTAAAACGTGAGCATAGTTTGCAGCCATCACCCATTTCAAGAATAGATGGAACCATCCCTTTTAAAGCTTTTAATCGTTTTTCTTTAAGATCCATTTTTGGAATTGATTCCATTAAAGCCTTAGTATAGGGATGTAGTGGATTTTTAAATAATTCATCTATATCTGCAATTTCTTGAATTTTCCCTCCATACATTACAATAACCCTGTCACATGTTTCAGCAACTACAGCAAGATCATGAGTAATAAGCAGTATAGCTGCGTGACCTTTTTCTTCACTAAGTGACATCATGAGATCTAAAATTTGTGCCTGAATTGTTACATCAAGAGCAGTTGTTGGTTCATCAGCGATAAGTAATGAAGGTTTGCATAATAAGGCCATAGCAATCATCACTCTTTGTCTCATTCC
>CAYSDL010000100.1:0-2770 GCA_964429875.1 uncultured bacterium | reverse complement strand
TAATGACTTTATCATCAACTGATGTTGATGGTGATGATGTAACATATTCTGCTTCAGTAAATAGTGGAAGTGCAACAGTTGATGGATCAATTTTAACTATATCACCTGAACAAGACTTTAATGGTGATATTACTGTTGCTGTGATTGTTAGTGATGTAGATTTATCAGATAATGAATCCTTCACTCTAACTGTTAATGCAGTTAATGATTCTCCTGAGTATAATGTAGATGCTCCTTTTTCTAACTTAACATTTGATGAAGATAGTGAATTACAAAGTATTGATTTATCACAGCATTTTTCAGATATTGACTCTGAAATTTCATATTCAGTTGAAGAAAATTTAGATTTCGTAATTACTGAAATTAATCAAAATGAATTAAATATCTTATTTGTTGAAAATTTATATGGAAGTGGTGATATTATTATTATTGCAAGTGATGGTATTGATTCAGATAATGGCACTTTTAATCTTACTGTAAATGAAGTAAATGATAGCCCTATAATCTCAGATTTAGATAGTTTTATAACTGATGAAGATACTCCTGTAGATGTTATATTAATTGCAAATGATCAAGAATCTGATTCTACATTAGTATTTGAAATAATAGAGCAGCCAGAAGAAGGAGAACTTTCATCATCTAGAGCAATTGGAACATATATTTATATTCCAAATTCTGATTTCCATGGTTCTGATTCATTTATTTTTAGGGCTACCGATGGTGTTGATGCAGATACATCTACTGTTGATCTTATTATCAATCCAATAAATGATTCACCATATTTTATAACAGAAAATTTAGATGATGCTACAGAGGGAAACACATATACATATGAATTAGAAGTTAATGATATTGATAGTGATAACTCATTATTAGTGATTGAAGAATTATATTTAATTGATGGATTATCTCTTAATGAAAATATTATATCAGGAACTCCTACAGTATCATTAGCAGATGATACATTAGATGTTGAAATATCTTTATCAGTTACTGATTCAGATCTCTTAACAACTGTAGAGAATTTCACGTTAACAATATTACCTGTTAATGATCCTCCAGAAGCATTTGATCAAGAGCTCTTTATGGAAGAAGATGATGCACTATCTGTTCAATTATCTGCTCTTGATCCAGATGATGTTAACTTGACTTATTCAGTTATAGAAGATCCTCAACATGGAGATCTTGATGTTTCTGAAATTAGTTCAGGTATAATAGTATATACTCCACAAGAAAATTATGCAGGAGGAGTTGATGAGATAGATGATATTTTACGTTTCCAAGCATGCGATGATGGCGATCCTCAACTATGTGATGATGAATATATATCTATTAGAATTAATGAAGTTAATGATGCTCCAGAAATTTTAGATTTTATTGTTGATGTAGAGTCAGTCACAGCTGATATAATTTATGCTACTTTTGATTTATCTACATATATTTCTGATATAGACTCTGATATAAGTGGAGGAATAGTATCATTAGATAATAATAATAATAATATTTCATTTCTTCCAGAACCTTCAGTAATCACTTCATCTGTTGTAGGTACAGGGTTTTATAATGGTGAAGTATCACTTGTTGAGCTTGAAAGTGGTGATGGAGATGAGCCCTTTGAATTTAAATATACCATAGAATTAGATGAGAATGGTCAAGCATCTACTTGTGAGGATATGATTTTATATAAAGTTACTGATGGTGAACTTGAATCAGATCCACGATTAATTACTTTTACAATTCCTGAAAATCTATGTGGTGGAGGCTTAGCTTCTAGACCAGTTTTAGGTGGTGTTGATCAAAACGTTGATGTTACTGAAGATACTGATGTTGAAACAACTATGATTGCATTTAATGGTGAACCATTACTCTCTGAATATGATTTTCCAACAGAGCCATTTGATGATTCTTTGGGGAATACATATGCTCATTATAATGATTATTGTTTGACAAATGATTGTTTGAATATTGTTCAGTATGTAGAACATGGATTTATAGATACAACAGATATTTCAATTGAGCTTGATCCAAATAATTCAAACTTTGTAATTATGGGCGGAGGTTATTCTCCTAATAGTAACTACGGAGATGATGTGGGAATTTTAGAATATTTTAGAGATAGTTGTGTTGGTGGTGCTGATACTTTAATTTATGAAATATTTAATCCAGTTCCAGTTCCAGGAAATTGGTCTGAAGAAGCAATGATAGAATTATGTGTTCATGGAGTGAATGATACTCCAGTTTTAGTTCTTCCTCATGAGGAAACAGTAGATAACATTATAACTCATTCGATTAATGAAGATGAAGATTTAATTTTAGATATAACTTTAAATCCTGATCAAAATGAATTTGATAACTATAATTTTATTCCATCTGAAATAACTATCATTGATCCCGATGTATATTACAATTATATTGATTTAACAGCTATAGCTGCTGAGGATAATTTTACTCTAAGTTTTAATATTACTGATGATGATACATTTGCAGATGAATTTGTAGTTGCTCCACCTCAAGATTATAATGGCACAGTCCAAATTACAATTTATGCAACAGAAAACTATACTAATTGTCAATATAATAATGGTACAGAATATGTTGCTTGTCCAGATGAATTTCCACATCCTGATCCTCCATTGCAAACAGTTTCTACATTTGATTTAACAATTAATGCAGTAAATGATGATCCACAGATGGTATCTATTCCAAATCAAGAAGCTCAAGAGGATGAAGGAATTATTTTAGTAGAATTAAATGCTACTGATGTTGATGG
>CAYSDL010000099.1:2591-2869 GCA_964429875.1 uncultured bacterium | reverse complement strand
ATTCGAGTCGGTCAATGGGTTAGACAGGTGGGTTTGCGATTTAATCTTTCATATAACATTCGGGCGCAATGGAAATGCTCCCAGCCGGCGGGCGCGGCAATACATACACCTAGCGCCGGACCGCCGCAATTGGCGATACTTGGTATCACAGGGGAATCGGGTGAATGGTCGATCGGGCAAGGTCCCATGCCACACTCTCGCCCGTCACCTCGGCCCCCCCCGCCCGCGGCCCCGGGGGGGGACAAGAAAAAAAAATATTAAGTAGAAAAACCCCGCCC
>CAYSDL010000099.1:0-2581 GCA_964429875.1 uncultured bacterium | reverse complement strand
TAGAAGAGTTGCTCGTTCAAGACCGAGCGCCTCATACAATACCATCGCTACACGCCGCCACCGCTGGACCCCGGCTCGGGGGCCGGGGTGACAATTTTTCCTTGGGGCACGTCGAAGCTATTCACCCGATTGCCCCGCTTGGTATCAACCAGTGAACAGTTTGATGGTGGCGTCCATGTCTTCCGGGTCGATGGGATAGTCGATCCCGTCGCGAGCATATACCAGGTCGGCGGGCTGGACCTGCGCGA
Organism: uncultured bacterium; assembly: GCA_964429875.1. GTDB lineage: Bacteria > Fidelibacterota > Marinisomatia > SCGC-AAA003-L08 > D37C17 > CAYSDL01. Next base: position 2,333 of record CAYSDL010000099.1, on the reverse strand, counting down.
TGCTCTTCTGGACTTCGAGCGCAAAGCGCATTTTCATGCCGCTTTTCCAACAGATCGCGGTAATCATTTTTGCGCTTTTCATGTCGAAAATTCTTTTTACCGTGGGCAGGGGGATACCGCTGCGCATCGCCAGCGCCGCGAGGACGAAGTCCGAATCACCGCCATCCATCGCCAGTTCGATGGCGTCCTCGGTCAGCCGACTGGCCTGATGCAGTCTGAGAACGCGGTCTTCGGCGCCTTCCCACGATTGCACCGAACGTTCCGCCGGCGTGCCGCGCGACCAGCCGGGCGTGCCGGCGGCTTTGCTCCCCGCCTTTTTCGATTTCGTGTCGCCGCGCGCCTCGACAATCTTATCGAGCTTTTCCTTGGTGTCGTCTTCCAGATTCTCGCGGCCGCGCAGCACCGACAGAAGAGGTCCCGAGACGAAACGCGCGAGGCGCAGCACTGATTTTCCAGACAGTTTCGGGTGCTCCACCAGCGGTTCGTGCCATGCCTCGACATCCTTCGCGCGTTCGGCGAGATCGTCGATCGTCGCAACGGGAATATCCGCCTTTTTGTTCTTCAGCATGCCGCCGATTGTCTTGGCGTTTCCATAGGCGGCAATCGCCTCGGCGACCCGGGGGGTCACGTTGGCTCGGCCGGCGACCGCCGTCTTCGCCCAGTCGGGGCCGTCACCTTCGACGATCTCCACGAGGTCGTCATCGGTCAGCACCGGAGAATTTCGGAGAATGGGGCTCGCGACCTTCGGATCGGGATCGCGGGCAAGCTGTGTGACGATGGGCCGGGGCGCGGAAGCAACGCCCTTCAGCGCTTCGGCCAGGGCCCGACGGACACGCACCACCTGATCGGTGGCCAGGGTTTCAAGGATCGTAAACCCCATGCGCCAGAGCTGGCTGCGCTCGTCACCTTCTAGCCCCGTCCCAACGATCTTGCGCGCCAGTTCACAGCGCACGCCGTAATCCTCGTCCTTGGCCAGCATGGTGTCGGCCTGGCGCGGTGTCGCCGGATTGGCGGCCACGGCCCGGCGCACTTCGGGCGACTCGTCGCTGACCAGGAAATAGAGGATTTCCGGCGGAACATCCGGGCTCTCCGCCAGGGCTTTACGGGAAGCCGGGTCGGAGTTGTCCAGAATTCTCTTTGCGTTTTCGTAATCTATCGCCGCGTCGGCCATATCGATTCCGCAAGTCTGTCGAATGCCAGGAAAATACGGCGCAACCGTTAAAAAATTTTGACCAATGAAGGCCCTTGCGGCGAGCCATTCGGTTCGTGGCGCCTTTATTATCGCCGGCAAACGGTTATTTGAGGCCCAGTCCGGGGTTTCATGGTTAACGGTTTATTTCAGGCGCCGTCTCGAAGGGCTAGGAAAGCTTTCGAACGCCGCCCTGGGACAAGCGACCGCCGGGGTTGCCCGTCCTCGGAAATCCCGTAAGTTTGAAAACGGTGAAACGACAACCCGGAAAGGGCGGAGGGCAACCGATGACCACCGACAGACTGATCTGGCCGGCGCGGCTCCATCACATTCATCTGACCACCGAAAACATAGGCGCAATGGTCGATTGGTACGGCGAGGCCATGGGGCTCGCCGCGGAGGATGCCGGCGACGGGCTGACATGGATGTCGGGTGGCGCGCGTAATCTGCTGATCGGGGCCGGGCCCAAGAACGGGCTTTCATTCTCCGCCTTCGCGGCGTCCGATGAGGATCACCTGGAACTCATTCGCAGCCATCTGACCACAGCCGGCGCCACCATCGAGCCTTCGCCGACACCGCTGTTCGGCCGCGACGCGATTTGTGTCCGCGATCCCGACGGCAACCGCATGGTGTTCGGCCTGCCCAAGGAGTTCAGATCCGACGGCGATGCGTTGCCGGGGCGGCTTCAGCATGTGGTGGTGGCCAGCACCGACGCGCCCCGCATGATCGCTTTCTACAGCGACGTTCTGGGTTTCCGGAAATCCGACGTGGTCACGGAAGAGGGCGGCGACATCACCGCGTGCTTCATGCGCTCCGACCCCGAGCACCACAGCCTCGCCGTGTTCCGCGCCGCCGAATGCCGGCTCGACCATCATTGTTACGAGACGGAGTGCTGGAACGATATCCGCGACTGGGGAGACCATTTTTCGGAATTGCGCATCCCCGTGGTCTGGGGGGCGGGCCGACACGGCGCGGGCCATAATCTTTTCATATTCGTGCGCGATCCGGACGGCAACAATGTCGAGCTGTCGGCCGAAATCGACCTTGTTCCCTATGAGCAGGACTCCGGCGAATGGCGGCACGAGGAGCGCACGCTGAACCTCTGGGGCAGCGCTTGGCTCAGGAGTTGAGATTAGAGCACTAT
>CAYSDL010000098.1:529-3010 GCA_964429875.1 uncultured bacterium | reverse complement strand
CTTTTCCTGAATATTCAGGTGAATGTAAATGATATTTTTCAAATGATTGGAATGTAGCGTCCCATAATTCAAAATTATTATCATTAGAACTCATAAGGCCATCACCAGGACATGAACAACCAGAGCAATCCCAATTGTAATTAGCCTCAAGATCAGCACAGTTGATGCCAAACTCATCCCAAGCAGTATCACAACACTCGCTACCATAAGGAGTAAAATCATACGCACAATCCTCACATGATTCACTACCACCTCCAGTAGTACCACCTTCAGAGCAATCACCACCATCATTATCATAACATGTTAAATCACACCCCCATGCTTGATCTTCACCATCACATAATCCATCACCAATCCAAGATTCAGGACAGCAATCACTATCAGCACAGTCAGGAACTTCACCATCAGCACAATCACCTTGGCCACCATCAGTAGTTCCGCCACCATCAGTAGTTCCGCCACCATCAGTACCACCATCTCCACTGCCATCACAAACTCCATTTGGATCATCAATTGCGCCACAGTCACCACAATCATTTCCATATTCATCACATTGGAAAACAAGTCCCCATGTACCATCATCACAGTATCCATCACCTATCCAAGCCAAATAATCAGATGTAAAACATTCTCCAACACAATCTGCATAGTCGCCAGAACCATCAGGACAGTCTATATATACACCACCACCACCATCAGTGCCACCACCATCAGTACCACCACCATCAGTGCCGCCACCATTTCCTTGGTTTTCTCTATATACTTGATATTCACTTGCACCAAATGAGGAATTCCATGAAACAACCACTTCACTATCACCCTCTGTTGCTGTTACTCCTGTAGGGGCATCAGGGGCTTCTGGAGGAGGTTCCTCACCAGATATGTTAACTTCTCCATTAACAGTTTCATGCTCAATAGGTAATCCAATAGAATCAGATAATATTGACTCAACAACATTAAGAGCAACGCTAGCTTCATAAGGTGTTGTAGATTGATAATTAATTACTACTATTGGACCTGTCCCTGGATCAATTTGACCACCAGTTAAACTAAAGCCTAAAAATAAAACAGAACCATCATTTTGTTCACTAAAAGATAATTCAAACCCACTAATCCTATCTGTTCCAGAAACATCATTAACAGATAAATGATCTGGAGCATCCTGAATTTGAATTTGGAAACCAGAAACTGCATCTCCTGGATTTGCTAAAGATACATCAACATCAAAAGAATCTCCTGCATCAATTGAAACACTTCCTACAGATATAACAGGTGGTCCTGTATACTCAGGAAATGTTACCGCGCAAGTTTCATTAGAAGGATCAGATGTCCCTTCACTATTTGAAGCAGTTACTTGATAACAATACTCTGTTTCATTAGCTAAGCCAGAATCAGTAAATGAAGTAGCAGAAACTTCTGCTAAAACTTCACCATCTCTCCATACATGATACACTTCTGCCTGCCATACTGCACTCCATGAAATTGTAACACTATTTTGACCTCCGGATGCAGAAACATCAGATGGAGCAGATGGAATTTCTAATTCTCCTGCTAAAACTATCATTGTACCATCAAATGTATCATGGTCAACACCTGTTCCGACAGGATCAGATAGTATTGAACCACTAAGACTCAAACCAACAGTTTCATCAAATTCCACAAAATCAACATTATAAACAATTTCAACAATAGGACCTTCACCTTCAGCTACAACATCACCAGTGAAAGAAAATCCTAATAAAGTAACACCACCTTCACCCTCAGCAGCAGATACAGTAAAACCTGCTGTCCTATCAGTAGGTTGCACATCAACATAAGAAAGAATATCAGGATCATCGGAAATGACAAATTGGAAGCCTCCAATTTCTTGATCGTTTGATAAAGAAACAAAAACACTTGCCTGCGCTCCTGCCTCACCATTAGCGTCATCAACAGATAAAGCACAACCATCCATGCCACCATCATCAGAGCCATCATCGCCACCATCTGTACCACCATCTGTGCCACCATCTGTGCCACCATCATCAGAGCCATCATCGCCACCATCTGTACCACCATCATCACCGCCACCTTCATAATAGCTAAAATCTAAAGATCCACCAGATGAATCTGATACAATTATGCCACTTAAACCAGTAGCATCACCATTTAGTGTTAAAGATGTTAACGTACCACATCCTGCTGGGACTGTTGAACCTGTAAAAGAAAAACCAAGTACAGTTGAACCACCGGCAGATACAGTAAAGCCTGCTGCTGCTGCATCTCCACCTGCAGCACCACTAACTGTTGCTCCATCTACATTAAACTGGAAACCCGCAATATCTTCAGATGAGTTATATAATACATCACCATTCATTAAATATAAATTATTATCAGGCAGGTCACATCCATCACTAATTGAGCCACCATCATCACCACCATCTGTGCCACCATCATCACCGCCACCTTCATAATAGCTAAAATCTAAAGATCCACCAGATG
>CAYSDL010000098.1:0-429 GCA_964429875.1 uncultured bacterium | reverse complement strand
CTGCTGCTGCATCTCCACCTGCAGCACCACTAACTGTTGCTCCATCTACATTAAATTGAAAACCTGCAATATCTTCAGATGAGTTATATAGTACGCTCCCATCTTGAGTTAAAAAAAACTGATTTTCATCAAGTTCGCATCCATCTGTTGGATCACCAAATACTAATCCTGTGAATAAAATTGAACTTAATACTAAAGCAAACATTTTAGATTGTTTTAAATAATAATTTATCATTTTTAATATCCTTTCATAATTGATAATTAATTTCAAATTTTTCTATATAAATCTTTTTATATTATTCTTTAAAAATCTTTCTGCTTTACAAATTAAAAATTATATAATTATATACAAATTTATATTATGTAACTTTTTGTAAATAAAAAAAGGGGCCCTAGTTAGAGCCCCTTTTCATTTCTATCTATAATCTT
>CAYSDL010000097.1:1274-3022 GCA_964429875.1 uncultured bacterium | reverse complement strand
AAGGAATCAGCATTCGCATCTGCAAGGACAACATCTTCATAGCAAACTTCCAAACCACCATCACCCAATGCCAATACATCAACTAATAAAAACTCTCCACTCCCAGATTCAATCACGTCACCCGTTAAACTAAATCCTACAATAGTATTATTACCAGAGGAAACTGTAAATCCTTCCGTACGATCAGTTATATGTACATTAGTAATTTCTAATAAATCTGATAAACCTGATAATGAAAATTGAAAACCTGCTACAGCATTTTCATTTTCCATTGTTAAAGTAAGTTGCCCCACTTCACCAACTTCAAGTTCCAAATCATTAATGCCTAATAAAACATCAGATATTGGATTATCTTCTTGAGGTGTTGCGCAAACAATATTAGATGAGCCAGATTCACCTGCATCATTTTCAGCTGTAAGATAATAACAATATTGAGTTCCATTCAATACATCCAAATCAAGATAATCCGTTTCAGTAGTCATATCAATCATCACATAATCTCTTGACATTGTTTGAGAATAATTTATCTTTGAAGCATGATGAATTATTTGCTCTAACATTGTTGATTCATTCACATCATCATTACCAGTTTGATCACAATCACCACCATCATAATCCCATTCTTCACAATTTAATACAAGTCCCCATTCTCCATCATCACAATATCCATCTCCTACCCAATCTAAACAATTTTGAGGGAAACAATCATCATTATTAAAACAAAAACCTTCACAATCAGAAAAATCATGTCCTGGACATAAGTCTGGATTAGGGTTATCTTGTTGTTCACGATAAATGTTATAATGTGTAGCACCTTCAGAACCATTCCAAGAAAGAGATACAGATGCATCATTACCTTGTCCTATTAATTCTGATGGAGCTGCAGGTGGTTCAGGTTCATCACCAACATAAACACAGTCACCTAATGTAACGTCCATTGAATTACCCATGGAATCTGATAAAACAACATTATCCAAGCATGCTTCACCTCCTCCAACAAAATTTACACTGACAAGCACGCCATCGCCAGCAGGAATGGTCGCACCCGTCAAACTAAATCCTAGTATCGTCGTAGCACTACTAGAAACAGTAAAACCAGCATCGCCAGCAGAACCACCACTAGCACCAGTAATCGTAATTCCTGTTATATCAAACTGAAAACCAGCTATGGGAGTATTAGTTGACATTAATACTTCCAAAGATCCTTCATTTATGTTTCCAAAAGACAATGAATTACCACCTGGTTGATCAGGACAATCACTTGCATCACACTCATAACTGCCATCCCAACACATGCTACCATAGTCACAACTGCCATCATCTGACGTTGCATCCGCATCATAGTTACATGCTTCCATGTCCGTACAACCATATACGTTGTCATCCACTTCATCAATCACGATGCTCGTACAATCACCTGAAGTCTCAAGCGCATTGCCTGAACTATCTGACACAACAATGTCAGACAAACATGCATCACCATCACCAACAACGTCCAATACCACAAGCACACCATCACCAGCAGGAATGGTCGCACCCGTCAAACTAAATCCTATTACCGTCGTAGCACTACTAGAAACAGTAAAACCAGCATCGCCAGCAGCACCACCACCAGCACCAGTTACCTCAACGCCAGAAACTTCAAATTGGAAACCAGCAATTGGAGTATCACTATCATACATGATGTTTACGCTACCACCTGGTTGATCAGGACAATCACTTGCATCACACTCATAACTGCCATCCCA
>CAYSDL010000097.1:0-1174 GCA_964429875.1 uncultured bacterium | reverse complement strand
ATAGTTACATGCTTCCATGTCCGTACAACCATATACGTTGTCATCCACTTCATCATAACAATCACCTGAAGAAACATCAAAAGCATTACCTGATGGATCAGAAATAACAGGGTTTTGAATGCAAATTTCATTATTAAAATCAGAGAAGGAAATTGAAACCAAAATTTCATTTCCTGGAGGAATGGTCGCACCCGTCAAACTAAATCCTATTACCGTACTTGCACTATTTGATACTGTAAAACCACTAGAGGCAGCAGACCCTCCAGAAGCACCTGTGATCGAAACTCCTGAAAGATTCAGCTGAAAACCAGCTACAGGTTCACTATTTTCCATTACAATATCTAATGTACCTGCCTCAATATCTACATTTGTTAGCGATAGATCAACAGACCAAGCACAAGTTACTAATAACATCAATGAAACAAATATATTTCTAAACATGATGCATCCCTCCGATTTATTGAATTTTAATTTTTTATTCATATCTATAAATTTTAATCCTCCGAATATGGTATTAAGGGCACTACGCCTTTTAATCTCAAATAAAAGTTAATAAAAATCATGAATTTTTAACGAATTTAAGATGTAACGGTATGTAATTAGAATGTAACCGATTGTAATAAAAAATGGCAGAAAAACTTCTGCCATTCTTTAAAATAAAACAAAAATTAAAAAATTATTTCAAATAAAGCATTTTTTTTGTAATAACGCCACTGCTTGTTGCATATCTATAAACATACATTCCAGATGAAACGGCTTCACCCATGTTATTTACTGCATCCCAATTAATCAAATAAGTTCCTGGCGTATATGTTCCTGAAGCCAATGTAATTATTTCTTTTCCAGATAAATCATATACTATTAATGATATTTCACTCACAGTAGCAACATTAAAGGAAATATTAGTAGAAGGGTTAAAAGGATTTGGATAATTTTGAGAAATTTCAAATTCTAAAGGCATTGAATTATTTATGTTATTTGCAGAAAGAGTCTGATCATCAGTACATCCCGTACAATCCCATGGAAATAAAATTCCATATTCATTTTCATACACCACATTACCACAATTACTATCATCAGAATATACAATTGCTCCGGCAGGAGAACCAGGGCATTTATCAATATTCCCACAAACACCATCACCATCTTCATCATTATCAGCATCAATTGGACA
>CAYSDL010000096.1:0-3073 GCA_964429875.1 uncultured bacterium | reverse complement strand
TACATCTGTTGAACATGAATCTCTAGCTGATACAAGAGTTATTTTCGGTACAAATTGGGGATTCCAAAAATATATTAATGATTATTTAAAAAATCCAGCAGCAATTAAAATTGTAATGCACATTTTTAAGGAAATAGGTTATGTAAGAGGAATTTTGTTATCTTTGAAATCATTTCCTAAAATTTTAAGAACAATAATAGATTGTAGAAAAATGAGTGAAAAATGGAGAGTGAATCCATCTGATAATTTTCTTGATTCACGATTATCTGATTTAAGAGATAAATTTAATATAACAGTAATAAACTAACCTGTTCTTCAAACATACTCTAGGCATATATTAGCTTACAAAGCCTTTTTATAGAGACTTTTTTATTTGTAGATTATAAAAGGATGAAATATATTTTATTTATAAACATTTTTTGTACTGCCATTTTTTTAAATGCACAAGAATTTGAAGAGCATATAATTACTACTAATGCTTTGGATGCATATTTTGTGGATTCAGGAGACATTGATAGTGATGGAGACTTGGATATATTATCTGCCTCAAGGGTAGATCACAAAATATCCTGGTTCGAAAATGATGGTAATCAAATATTTACAGAGCATATTTTAACTACTGATGCAATACATGCACATGGTGTTCTGGCAGTTGATATGAATGATGATGGGAATATGGATATATTAGCGGCTTCAAGACATTCAGATAATATAATATGGTTTGAAAATTTAGGAAATCATGAATTTATAGAACACGTAGTTGTAACTAATTCATATGGAGAGTATATCCATTTTGATGATGTGGACCAAGATGACGATATAGATGTATTATATGCATCTTTTCATGATCATTCAGTTTATTGGCACGAAAATGATGGAAATGAACAATTTACTCAGAATCTAGTTTCTGATAATGCCTATGATGCATGGTCTGTATTCTCTATAGATCTGGATAGTGATGGTGATATTGATATATTATCGGCCTCTAATCATGATAATAAAATAGCATGGTATGAAAATAATGGAAATCAGGAATTCAATGAATATATAATATCTTCAAATGCACTGGTTGCGTGGGATGTTTATGCTATAGATGTAGATAGTGATGGAGATATGGATGTTCTCTCTGCATCTGCAGGAGATAATAAAATTGCTTGGTATGAAAATAATGGCCATCAATTATTTATTGAGCATCTGATTTCATCAAATGCAATGTATGCTCACTCAGTTTTTGCAATTGATATTGATATGGATAACGATATAGATGTACTTTCAGCATCTGTTGCTGATAATAAGATATCATTATATGAGAATGATGGAAATCAAGTTTTTAGTGAACAAATTATTTCTACGAACGCATTAAATGCATTTAATGTTCGTGCTGCAGATGTTGATGGAGATGGTGATTATGATATTCTCTCAGCATCAGGGAATGATAATAAAATTTCCTGGTATGAAAATACGCTAATAAATGAAATAATTGGTGATTTAAATGATGATGGAATTCTAAATATTCTTGATATAGTTTTAATTGTGAATCATATATTCGGAGGGTATGATTATAATTTAATAGCAGATACTAATCAGGATGGAGAGGTTAATGTTGTAGATATTGTTACTCTCGTAAATTTAATTTTAGATTGATTTTTTTATTTAATTAATATTCATTAGATTTAGATAATATGAAAAATTTTATTTAGTACCTATTTTTATGTTTGCTGATGATTATGCATATTCTCTTCAAGATTATAATGCTACATCTCCAACATATGGTTCTGATGTTTGGCTCCCAGAATATCCAGATTATATAACATTACATTATTTTTCTTCACAAGGCTGAGCTGGCTGAACAGGAACCTTTGGGCAGTTGTCCAACTTTCAAGAAGAAGTAAGAAATGATCACGGTTATGAAAATGTCGTTGTTATTGCTGTGGGTCAGACAAATATAAGTTCTTTCAATTCTAGTTTTACTGCCAATTCAGATCTTCCTCTAGTGATGGATCAGTACCCAAGTTTACCAATTAGAGATCAATTCTCTCCTTATGGTCAACATAAACAGGTTGTTATTGTAGGTTATGAAGGTGAATTATTAGGGTATATAACTTTAAATAGTGGACTTAATAATTCTGCAAAAAATTATATTTTAGGCATACTTGAAGAAAACTATGAACAATCTATTCTAGGTGATATTAATGGAGATTCTGTTGTGAATGTCCAGGATATTATATTGCTTGTTAATAATATCTTAAATGGAGGAACAGATAGTTCAGGAGATGTTAATTCAGATGGTATTATTAATGTTCTAGATATTGTCCAGATTATAAATATTATATTAGGTTAATCAAGCTTATCTCATAATGATGTTGCTCATTATCTCAATTTTGTTCTTTTCATCCGTATACCCACAAACAGAATATTGTCCAGTAGAAAATCTATCCAATAATAGATCCATATATAGCATTGGAGATACCTTATCTATAGAAGATCAGAATATTCTATTCCCTGTATGTAATGGATCAGGAAGTTATTCAACTGGTGATTCTTTTTCTTTTTCTGATTTAAATGGAGATTTAAATGGTGGAAACTACCAAATCACCATAATTAGTATGAATGCAACTTGGTGACCAGCTTGTTATGATTACATCAGTTTGATGGATGAAATAATAGAAGTTGTTGAAGAATTTGATGAAGTACAGTTTTTAGTTAGCCTTGACTATAGTTCAAATGATGCAGATCTTTATTCATGTAGTGAGTGGGCTAATCTTTATACTGAATTAGGTGAGTATGATAATAATCCTTTAATTTTAGATGGTGATCCTGATCATCAAATTTGGAATATGTTTGCAGGGTCAACTTATTCTGCATATGTATTAATTGATCTTAACATGGTATTAAAATATAAATTTGATATGCCTAATCTATATGATTTTCAATATACATATTTACCAATTCTAATTGATTCTATGTATGGATGTACGGATCCAGATGCATGTAATTATACAGAAAGTTCAGTTTATGATGATGATTCTTGTGAGTATAATGAGGAATGTAATACATGTAGTGATTTAGAAAA
>CAYSDL010000095.1:0-3118 GCA_964429875.1 uncultured bacterium | reverse complement strand
TATATGCTTCTCCATCATTACCCATAGCAGGAACATCAATCATAGAGCCTGTCCACTTTCTTGCTCCAACAACAATATCATCATTCATTACAACAACCCAGTCACCAACTTCTGCCTGAGGTAAATCTTCTATAAAATAAAATGCATACTGTGAGGATTCATTAAACTCATAACCATTTAAAATCTCTTTTTCTGGAGTCATTGCTCTTGCAATTCCTTCTTCAGGAACATTGAAATTAAATTCTACATTATCTTCACAGCTTGATTTAAACCAGTATCCTGTAAAACCATCTAAAATGATATCACTACCTACCCAACCATATCCATCTCCAATTGGATTACAAGTAGCTGCTCCGCCTTGAGTTAAAACTGCATATAAACAGCTGTTTTCTGAACATTCTAATTCAGCAGGAAGAACTTCATAAAGATATTCACCACCCAAATAGGGATATGTAAATAAATTTGAACCGTATTCTAATGTATATACAGGATTAATATCCACAACATCATAATGTGTTCCATAAGGATCAGGATTGCCCTCTTCATCTACATAATCTACATCTTCAACAAATTCTACGTTAGGATATCCAGCATAGCTCAATACATCAGATCCAGATAATTTAAGGTAATAACCAGATTGATTATCAACATCTGTTAATGAGCCATACCAACTTTGACCAAATAAAATCGAAGCATTATCTGAACCTAAAACACTATATAGATTGCCTTCAGAAAAGAAAGAAACTAGCCCATCTAAATTACCCACTAATGGATAAGTTGATCCTAATACAGGAAGCTCAAAAAATCCAACTTGCTTAGACCCGCCTGATTCACTAGTAATATTATAAGCTATTTCATAATCTTCCGTATAAACACATGTGCCATTATTTTCAGTTGCATCTTGTTCTAAATTTGCAGCACCTGCCTCATCACAACCATAAATTTCATCACTCTCACAAACAGCATCACCATCAGCATCATTTTCTACGTTATCTCCACATGGATCTCCAAGGTCACATAAACCATCATCATCGAAGTCAGCACCATCACCAAATGTTGTATTTCCATATCCCATATCAAATGAGCCAAAGGAGCAATCATCACAATTGTCGCCATAATTTTCAAACACCTCTCCACCAAACGACCAAGTTTCTGAGTCTGCGCATAGGTATCTATTAAGTGGAGATTGATCTCCTGTTACACAAGTAATTAAACTACCATCAGGATTTGTGTCCGGAATATCATCGTTATTTAAATCAAACCCATTAGGATTACATGATGTAACAACAAGGCAATCATCTCCACCAACTTCATCTAAATCACCCACCGCATCTGAATCACAGACATTATCATTATCATCATCAAAATCTCCAAGATCACATAAACCATCATCATCATGATCATCACCATCACTTGCTGTGTTTTGTTCCCCCTCTACTGAGCAATCATCACAGTCATCATTATCAGCATCTGTACAGATATAGTTGTTTAATGGTTCATCATCATCAACATCTAGAACATTATCATTATCATCATCGGTATCTGCTTCACCATAGGGGTAAGTTTCAGAATCACCTTCATTACATAATCCATCATTATCAGTATCTAATCCATCAAGAGAAGGATTATAAGATAGAGAGGAACAATCATCGCAAGTATCATTATCTGTATCAGAGCACTGACTATTATCAAATGGCCATTGGTCATTTGAATCAAATGATCCATCATTATCATCATCAGGATCACATCCATCAGGCCAAGCCAGCCCAGTATCTGGATTTGTATCATTATCATTGTTTTCATAATCTGGCGAGCCTGGACATAAATCACTATTATCGCCTGTGCCATCATCATCACTATCATACCATTCTGTTGGATCTTCATCAAAAACATCAACATCATCACAGTAGGCATCACTATCATTATCAAAAATAGCACTACCATATTCATTGTTTCCACCTAGATCATTATAACAGTCTCTTATGACATCTAATTGATCTATGAAAACAAAATCTAAATTAGACCAACCTAAATCAAAACCATCTGTTAGAACAAGTTGATCAACTGTATATGTCTTATTCTCTGAATAATCATGAACTTTAAAAACAGGAATATCACCAGAATTCATATAATTTGCAGAATAAGCTTCGCCATCATCTCCATATACAGCAATATCACATACTCCATTCTGACAAGATTGCACATCCCACCTTTTAGCACCTACACAAATATCACACCTACCTTCAAAAACACCATCTAAATCTGGATCTATCTGTGAATATATTGCGCTTTGATTTTCATTGGAATAGGTTTCGCATTCAGCTTGATCTGCTGCTGCATTAACTTCACCTACTTCTTCACAATTTGTATAGTTTTCTACATCTTCCTCACTACAAACATTAGTTAAGGAAATAGACTTATATGCACCAACCCAATCTGTATCAGATAAGTCAAGACCGTCTAAACTGACGCTTACAGCCAAATAGAATCCTAGCTGCGTTGAAGAATGATGTTTCATAGCGCCTGGAGCTGATTCAAATCCATAAGAACATAAATTATTATTTGTATCTGTTGAATAATCACCATCACATGCTTCGCCATATAACTCTGGATTATCTGTACAACATGTTGCAGAACTACAATTTGTTGCAGTAGGATCTTGACAACCAGCTATTTCTTGACAATCTGGGACACCATCACCATCTGCATCTGGGTCAACACCATCACCACAGTTACCACAAACATCTAAAGCAGCTTCTCCACCAAAACATTGATCATCTACCCAGAAGCCATTATACTCAGCACAATCCTCTGAAGAATTTGAACAATCTGGCACGCAATCATTTGCTGAATCATTATCACATGTTTCACAATTATCATACACTGCTTCATCACCACTTTCAGCAATATTATCTAGGCCACCCCAATCACCATTACAATCCTGTTCGCAATCATTTGTAGAGTCAGCATCACAAATAGAACAATTATCATTATATGCCTCATCTCCAGTATTAGCAGTATTGTCTGGGCCACCCCAATCACCATTACAATCCATTTCGCAATCATTTGTTAAATCAAGGTCGCAAATACCACAATTATCTAATGTTGATCCATATCC
>CAYSDL010000094.1:0-3192 GCA_964429875.1 uncultured bacterium | reverse complement strand
GCTTTTCATAAATGTTTAATTTGAAAGATAAATACATTATTGTTACTGGTTCATCCCAAGGAATTGGAAAAACTATTGTTGAAGAGTTAGCTTCATTAGGAGCAAACGTCATATTATTAAGTAGGAATGAAACAAAACTTATTTCTTTAGTAAATAAATTAGAAAACAAATATTCACAAAATTTTAAACATTATAAGCTCGATGTTTCAATTGAAGATGATGTTAATGAAATATTCAAGAAAATATTAACTAAATTCGATAAAATAGATACACTCATTAATAATGCTGGTATCACTTCTGACAACATTATTGTAAGAATGAATTCAACACAATGGAATGATGTGATCAATACTAATTTAAATGGATCATTTTATTGTTGTAAAGCAATTAGTAAAAAAATGATCAAACAAAATTTTGGGAATATAATTAATATCAGTTCTATAATAGGTCTAACTGGGAACAAAGGACAATGCAATTACGCAGCATCAAAAGCTGGAATTATAGGACTAACAAAGTCTTTAGCAAAAGAATTAGCACCTAAAAACATAACTGTAAATAATATTAATCCTGGATATATAAAGACAGAAATGACAGAATCATTAAATTCAGATAATAAAGATACATTTTTAGATAAAATTCCTCTAAAAAGATTTGGTTCAACTAAGGATATAGCAAACATAGCTGCATTCCTATGTTCAGATATGTCTAATTATATTACTGGCCAAAATATTAACATTGATGGTGGAATTACAATTTAAAACTAAACAAGGAGATGAAATGACAGATAATAACACTTTAAATAAAATCGTTGAAATAATTATCGATAAATTAGGTGTTGACAAAACTAAAGTAACTAATTCTGCAAAATTCATAGAAGATCTTGGAGCTGATTCGCTTGATACTGTTGAATTAATAATGCAATTTGAAGAAGACTTTGATATTGAAATTCCCGATGAAGATGCAGAAAAGATATTATCAGTACAAGAAGCACTAGATTATATATCAAATAAAATATAAACCGTGAAAAAAAGAGTTGTAATTACAGGAATGGGCGCAATTACTCCAATAGGAAACACGATAAATGAATATTGGACAAACTTAATAAATGGAAAAAATGGAATTGATAAAATAACTCATTTTGACACCTCTGAGTTTAACATAAAATTAGCGGCTGAAAGCAATATTGACTTAAGCAATCACTTCACATCAAAAGAATTAAATAAATTAGATAGATTTTCTTCTTTTTCATTAATAGCAGCTGATGAAGCTATAGCTCAATCTGGAATAAACTCAAATAATTTAAACAAAGATAGAATTGGAGTTATTATTGGTTCTGGAATTGGAGGTATGAGAACTTTAGAAAAACAACACTTAAGGATGTTGGAGCATCCAAAAAAAGTTAGTCCTTATTTTATACCCTCAATGATTACAGATATTGCATCTGGTCATATTTCTATAAAACATGGATTCAAAGGGATAAATTATTCTTTAGTATCTGCTTGTGCTACAAGCTCACATTGTATTGGGAATGCTTTTAGATCAATTCAGTACAATGATGCTGAGATCGTTGTGGTTGGAGGTAGTGAATCAAGCATAACACCATTAGCAATATCCGGTTTTGCAAATATGAAAGCATTAACAAAACAAACAGATATAGATTTGGCATGCAGACCATATGATTTACATAGAGATGGATTTGTAATGGGAGAAGGTGCAGGAATATTAATTCTTGAATCTTTAGAAAGTGCTTTAGATAGAGATGCACATATCATAGCTGAGATTTGTGGCTATGGAGCTACAGCTGACGCATATCATTTAACTTCGCCTTCGCCTGATGGTCAAGGTGCTATATCTTCAATGGATCTAGCATTAAAAGATGCAAATTTAAATTATGATAAAATTGATTACATTAATACACATGGAACTTCTACAATATTAAATGATAAAATTGAAACAAAAGCTATAAAAACAATATTTAAAAAACATGCCTACAATGTATCAATCAGTTCTACAAAATCCATGACAGGGCACTTATTAGGAGCAGCTGGAGCTATTGAATCAATTGCTTCAATATTAACCATAAAAGAATCAATAGTTCCTCCTACAATCAATTATAAGCACAAGGATCCTGATTGTGATTTAAACTATACTCCAAATAACAACATACATAAAAAATGCAACTATACTTTATCTAATACTTTTGGATTTGGGGGGCATAATGCTTCTCTTATATTTAAAAAATATAAATAAACTATTTTTTTAAAATTTTGTCTATCCTATCTCTTATAATAGCTGCTGATTCATAATTTTCTTTTTCAATAAGTCTATTGAGTGTTTTTTTTAATCTTTCAACTCTATCGTTAGAACCCAATAATTTTAATGAGTTATTACTTAAGTCAACAAACTTAAGATTTTCATAAATAAGATCTTTATCTTCTTTAAAAAGTTTATTATTTATTAATAAGACAGAAAATGTTTTTAGTGATAGTATAATAGAGTCAATAAAATTTGACTCAATAACTTTCTTTTGGTTATCTATAATTAAAACAATTTTTGAAGTAATAAAATTATTTTTTTTTGATATTATAACTTTATCTATTTTGATATTCATTACATTAAAGCAATTTAAAATTAGATCATATGTTTTTAATCTAGAAGAAGAAATTCCTTCTTTAGACAATGCAATATTTTTTGCATCATGACTCATTACATCAATTTCACAATAATTAGTAGAGTTTATTTCTCTAATTATTAATTTATAATTATTAGAAAGTTGATTAAATGTAATTTTATAGATTTCAGATTGAGTATTCACTAAGATAATAATTTTTTTAGTTTCATAATATTATTAACAGGAGTTGGATCTATTTTATTATATATAGCTGCATAAAAACTTACCCAATCGAAAAATAATATATTTTTGTACATTCTTTCTAATATGTGATTTCCTGTTTGACTACAAAATATTTGCTCATTATTATTCTCTAATATTTGAGATGTAAATTTAATTCTTTTAGTATTTTGAATATTGTCAGCAACATCTTGAATCCATATTATCAAACTATTTGTTTGATTAGTACAACCTTCAATCTCATTATGATTTTGTTCAGGGATGATGTTATGTGAAGATAATATTTTTGAATTTTCTGCTAATTGTCCACGAAAACGTATAGAAACTACTTCAGATATAGG
>CAYSDL010000093.1:0-3213 GCA_964429875.1 uncultured bacterium | reverse complement strand
CCTTCTTTTGGTAATTTAGTTCCAAGAGATGTTGCATCAAGAAGAGCAAAAGAAATGTGTGATAAAGGGTTTGGAGTTGGCCCTACAAAATTAGCAGTATATTTAGATTTTAAAGATGTTATTGATAGAAAGGGTCAGGACTGGGTGAAAGAAAAATATGGTAACTTATTTGATATGTATCAACAAATTACAGGAGAAAATCCCTATCAAAACCCAATGGCTATTTATCCTGCTGTACATTACACAATGGGCGGAATATGGGTTGATTATAATTTAATGAGCACAATTCCCGGATTACATGTTTTAGGAGAAGCTAATTTTTCAGATCATGGAGCAAACAGGCTGGGAGCAAGTGCATTAATGCAGGGATTAGCAGATGGTTACTTTATACTTCCTTATACGATTGGCAACTATTTATCTAAAACTCCATATGATCTTGATTATAATCATCCAAACTTTAAAGAAGCAAAAAGATCTAATAAGGAAAAAATTAAACAATTACTGTCTATAGGAGGCCAAAGAACAGTAGATGATATTCATAAAGAATTAGGAAAAGTTATGTGGAATAATGTTGGAATGTCTAGGAAAAAAGAAAATTTAAAAAATGCTATAAACACATTTTCTACAATTAAAGATGAGTTTTGGAACAATGTTAATATTCCCGGATCAAGCAATGAATTAAATCCTGAGCTTGAAAAAGCTGGGAGGTTAGCAGACTTTATTGAACTTGGAGAGCTTATGGCTAAAGATGCATTAAATAGGGAAGAATCATGTGGAGGACATTTCAGGGAAGAATATCAAACGGAAGAAAATGAAGCTCAAAGAAATGATGAAGACTATAAATATGTTTCTGCATGGGAGTATAAAAAAGAACAACATGTACTACATAAAGAAGAATTAAAATTTGAAAATGTTAAACTCACTACAAGGAGTTACAAGTAATGAAAATTACTTTAAAAATTTGGAGACAAAAAGATAGTTCCTCTAAAGGATTTTTTGAAAGATATCTGCTTGATTCTATAACTGAAGATATGTCATTTTTAGAAGTATTAGATTTGCTGAATAATAAATTAATAAAAAATAAGAAAGAACCCATTGCTTTTGATCATGATTGTAGAGAAGGGATCTGTGGTTCCTGCGGTGTTGTAATTAATGGTAGAGCACACGGTCCCCTAAAAGGTGTGACTACATGCCAACTTCATATGAGATCTTTTAAAGATGGCCAAGAAATTATTATTGAACCCTTTAGAGCCAAGGGTTTTCCTATTATAAAAGATTTAGTTGTTAATCGTACTGCTTTTGATAATATTATGCAATCAGGTGGTTATATTTCTGTTAACACTGGCGGAGCACCAGATGCAAACGCAATGCCAATTTTTAAAAATAATGCAGATAAAGCTTTTGATGCAGCAACATGTATTGGATGTGGCGCATGCGTTGCAGTATGTAAAAATTCCTCAGCTATGTTGTTTGTTAGTGCAAAAATCAATCAATACCTAAACTTGCCTCAAGGGAAAATAGAGCATAGTACAAGACTGACAAATATGCTTACTAAAATGGATGAAGAAAACTTTGGTAGTTGTACTAATACAGGTGCGTGTGAAGCAGAGTGTCCTAAAGAAATTTCAATAGAAAATATTATAAAACTCAATAAAGAATATTTAAAAAATATATAAAGTTTTAATTAGTTAGAGAAAAATCAATAGGAATTGTTATCCACACACCAACTTTTTTATCTCTTTGTCTTGCAGGATACCAACGTGATTTTCTTACAGCTTTAATAGCCGCTTCATCTAGCCCAGTATTTGGAATACCTTTTAATATTTTTAATGATGTAACAAGGCCTTTTTTATTAATAAAAGCTTTAATATATACTTTACCTTCTATACCAGCCTCTCTTGCTAAATCAGGATATACAACCAAGGATGATAAAGGAATTTTAGGTACAGGGGCTTGATCATAAGGAATAAATTCATCTTCAGGTCCCGCTCCAAGATTTGGGGCCTCCCAATCTTCAAAGTCCTCAATTTCAGTGTCTTCTATAGTAATATCTTCATCAAAAAATTCATCTTCTGAAGCAATTGGGACAGATGGCCTTGCAGGTGGCTCAGGTATTTTTAACTGCTCAGTTTGAGGAATATCAAAGGATTCTATTTCTTGTTGAACACTAGTAACAATTTTATTGGATTCACCTAAAAATCTAGGGAAAGCATAAAATAAAAAAGAAATTAAAACAATTACTCCTAAAGCAACTTCCCTTATTCTTATTGGATAAGTTATTAATAGAGGATCTTGGCGTATCATAAATCTGATGTTTTAGTTAATGAAGAATAATTAAGTTTTAATGCTTGAGCTTTACGTAACTGAGTATGGATTTCTGTTAATAATTCCATTCTTGATTCATCATCAGACTTCAATGATACTGTTATACGAGGATCATTTGTCAACTTCATATACATCACATCACCAAGATTATTGACACTGACAATTTTATCATTGACAGAGATTAAACCATCCTTAGTCATCCATATATGTACAGTATGTCTTTTGCTTTCTAGTTTTTCAATTTTTTCTGCTCTTGGTAAAACAACATCAAGACCTTCAAATTCTCTCATAACAGTTGTTACCATAAAAAATATTAGAAGCATGAAAATAATATCAGGCAACGACGAAGTCGAAATTTCACTTTTTGATTTATTTTTTCTGTTTAATTTCATTTTAAAAACTCGGAGGGTTTGCTATAGAAATTTTAGTTGCATTAGCTTGTTTTAATTGATCTAAAACTAAAATATAATCACGATATTTTGTATTTTTATGTGTTAAAACTGAAAAAATTATATTTGAATTCCCTGCAATTTTTTTTTCAGCCTTTGATTTAATGTTTTTAATTTTAGTTGGGTTATCATCCATAAGAACCTTGCCCTTATCATTAATTAAAATACTAATAATATTTTTTCTATTAACTTCTAATTCATTTCCATCAGCAGGAAGTATTAAGCTTATACCCTTATCTAATGATATAGTAGTAGTTACAAGAAAAAAAACTAATAATAAAAATGCAATATCAGACATCGATGATGAATTAATTTCTTGCTGAGCAGTTCTTCTTGGTTTTCTAAGCACAATTATTTTTTCTTATCAATTGCATCTAACAATAGAGTAGTACTTTTTTGTAAAGTAACAATTTGATTATCTATAATATATAATACAGTA
>CAYSDL010000092.1:0-3382 GCA_964429875.1 uncultured bacterium | reverse complement strand
ATTGGTTCTTTTACTAGTGCTAATTCTAAGAGATTAACTTTGCTTTCTAAAAATATAAATAAAAATACTTACCAAGTAACATGTTCAAATGATCTAAAAATAAATTGGTTTATAAATACTAAAATTGTGGGTATCAGTGCA
Source organism: uncultured bacterium (assembly GCA_964429875.1). Classification (GTDB taxonomy): domain Bacteria; phylum Fidelibacterota; class Marinisomatia; order SCGC-AAA003-L08; family D37C17; genus CAYSDL01. The sequence goes on along the minus strand of CAYSDL010000092.1, from coordinate 3,241 downwards.
GGTGCATCAACTCCTGATTATTTAATCGAAGAAGTAAGTAAACAAATTAAAACTATAGGGAATTAGAAATGAAAAAAAATACATATGAACTTAAAGTAGGGTTAGCAGAAATGCTAAAAGGTGGCGTCATAATGGACGTTACAAATAAAGAGCAAGCTATGATTGCTGAAGATGCTGGTGCATGTGCTGTTATGGCATTAGAAAGGATTCCTTCAGATATTAGAAAGGATGGTGGTATTTCTAGAATGTCTGACCCTAAAATGATAAAAGAAATACAAAAAAGTGTTTCTATACCAGTTATGGCAAAATGTAGAATAGGACATTTTGTTGAAGCTCAAATCCTCGAGTCTTTAGAAATTGATTTTATTGATGAAAGTGAAGTATTGACTCCAGCTGATAATAGTAATCATGTTTATAAACATGATTTTAAAGCTCCTTTTGTATGTGGTGCACGTGATCTAGGTGAAGCATTAAGGAGGATCGGCGAAGGAGCTGCTATGATTCGTACTAAAGGAGAAGCTGGATCTGGCAATATTGTAGAAGCTGTAAAACATATGAGAACAATTGTAAAACAAATAAAAAAAGCAGTTTCATTGGAGAATGAAGAACTAATGAAGTATTCAAAAGAAATAAATGCTCCATATTATCTATTAGAGCAAGTTAAAGAAATTGGAAAATTGCCTGTGCCAAATTTTAGTGCAGGAGGAATTGCGACACCTGCAGATGCAGCATTGATGATGCAATTAGGAGCAGAAGCTGTGTTTGTAGGTTCAGGAATTTTTAAATCTGATGATCCAAGCAAAAGAGCTGAAGCTATTGTAAAAGCAACAACATATTATAATAAGCCTAAAACGTTAGCTAAAATATCAACTGGACTTAAAAGTGCAATGAAAGGTCTAGATATTTCTGAGATCCCTGAAGATCAAATGTTCCAAAAAAGAGGGTGGTAGATGATAATTGGCATTCTTTCATTTCAAGGAGATTATGCTTTACATAAAAAAGCATTAGATCATATAGGTGTAAAAAATATTTTAGTTAATTCAGTCTCAACATTAAATAAAACAAATGCTCTAATAATTCCTGGAGGTGAATCTACTGTCATTAGCAAATTCTTATCTTATACACACTTAGATAAAAAAATAAAAGAATACTCCCTTAAAAAAAATATTTTTGGTACGTGTGCAGGAACAATAATAATGTCTAAAGAATGTGATGATAGCAAGGTTTTAAATTTGAATATTTTAAATATAAAATCCCTTAGAAATAAATGGGGAAGACAAATAAATTCTTTTGAAGCTCAAATTGATATAAATCTAAAAAATAGGATAAAGTATTATGCTAAATTTATTAGAGCCCCTAAAATTAAAGTTTTATCTAATAATGTAAAAATATTGTCTATGTACAGAAATGAGCCGGTATTAGTTCGTGATCATTTACATTTATCAGCTACATTTCATCCTGAAATGAGCAGCAATTTAGATGTTCATAAATATTTTATTGGAATGATCAATGTCTAAGCTTTTTCATCTTAAAAATATTAATTCCCCTGAAGATTTAAAAAAATTATCTTTTGAAGAATTAAATGATTTATCTAAAGAAATAGTAGATTACATTCATGATGTTATCACTGAACTTGGAGGTCATTACTCATCTCCTCTGGGCGTTGTTGATTTAACGTTAGCATTAAATTATGTTTATTCTATGCCTGAAGATAAAATTATTTGGGATGTTGGTCATCAAGCTTATGCGCATAAAATTATTACAGGTAGAAGAGAAGAATTTAAAAATATTAGACAGAAAAATGGAATAAGTGGTTTTTTGAAACCTTCAGAAAGTAAATATGATGCATTTGGTGCAGGGCATGCTAGTACCTCAATATCAGCTGCATTAGGATATGCGCATGCAAGAGACAGAAGTAAAACAAATGAAAATATTCTGGCAGTTATTGGAGATGGTGCTATGACAGGAGGATTGGCTTATGAAGCATTAAATAATTTAGGATATCATAGGACCCAGTTAACTGTTATACTTAATGATAATTCTTTATCTATTTCAAAAAGTGTGGGTGCACTATCAAAATATCTAACAAGGATAACGACAAATCCAACATATAATCGTTTAAGAAAGGATATATGGAATTTTTCTGCAAAAATTCCAACTATTTCTAAATATATTCAATCATTTTTAAAGAAAACTGAGGGAGGTGTAAAAGCATATCTTACCCCAGGAAGTTTATTTGAAGAATTAGGATTAAGATATATTGGTCCTATTGATGGACATAACATCAAAGAAATGATTAATGTTTTAAAATCTGTAAAGGAGATGAAAACACCAGTTTTGCTCCATGTTTATACAGATAAAACCAAAAAAATTAAACAAAATAATTCTGATGCAATAAAATATTATAGTTTGTCAGGAATAAAAAAACAATCTGAAAATAATGATATGGTATCATTCTCGACAGTTCTTGGTAAGACCTTATTTAATCTAGCAGAAATAAACAATTTTGTATGTGTGACAGCTGCTATGGAAATTGGAACAGGTTTATCAGAATATACAAATAAATACCCTGAGAGATACATAGATGTTGGGATTGCTGAGGGGCATGCTATAACATATTCAGCAGGTTTATCTAGTGCAGGGATATTACCAATTGTGCCAATATACTCTACTTTTATGCAAAGAGCTTTTGATAACATAATTCATGATTTTGCTCTTCAGTCACTACCAGGTATTTTTTGTTTGGATAGAGCAGGATTAGTGGGAAATGATGGACCTACTCATCATGGTGTCTTTGATATATCTTTTATGTCGAGTATCCCGAAAATGATTGTTTTCGCACCTAAGGATGGAAATGAATTATCTGATATATTATTTACTGCTATTGTAAATAAACTATTTATAAGTATACGATATCCTAAGTCTAAAACGATATATAATATTGAAAGAAAACCTAAATTAATTGATTTTCCTAGTTGGGAAGTTTTGAATAGTGGTAAGAATATATGCATCCTTGCATGTGGCTCAATGGTCAATATATGCTCAAAATCAGTTCAGATGATTAATGATAACTGTAATTTGAAAGTAACATTAATAAACTGTAGATTTATAAAGCCATTTGATGAAGAACTTTTAAATGACCTAATACAAACTCATGATAGTTTCATCACTCTAGAAGAAGGCTTATTGTCAGGTGGTTTTGGAAGTCAGATATCAAGCTATTTTTCTAAAAATAATATTA
>CAYSDL010000091.1:0-3384 GCA_964429875.1 uncultured bacterium | reverse complement strand
ATGATGATTCTTGTGAGTATAATGAGGAATGTAATACATGTAGTGATTTAGAAAATCAATTAGATTGCATGGCTGTTGAGGGTTGCATGTGGATGGGAAATCATTGTATGGAATCTAATGATAATTGTATGGATTATGATAATCAATTAGATTGCATGAATGATGAAGGTTGTTACTGGATGGGTGACCATTGTATGTCAGGCTCTAATTGTACAGATCCAATTGCATTTAATTACAATCCAATTGCTGATTTACTTGGTGAAGGAGATAATTCTACATGCCAGTATTCTTCTTATATAAATTTTGGTTGTACTTATGAGGGAGCAATCAACTATGATGAATCTGTAAATGTTGATGATGGTTCATGTGAGTATATGACAGGCGATATTAATAGTGATGGTATCCTTAATATATTAGATATCGTCCAGCTTGTAAATTTAGTTTTAGATTAAAACTATTTAAATCTCACATTTAGACATAAAGTAGTAAAGCCTGATTTATCACTTTCAAAGGGTTTGTTTATTTCAATTGTGGGTCTTAAGATAAAACGTGGCCTAATTTTCCATTCATATCCAAAACCAAATCTAGCTGCTTTACTCTCAGATCGATGATGAGTGTAATGCCAGGATCCATAACCATTAGTATCCCAATCAGCTCGAGTTTTCCCAATACCAGTTTGTAAAAACATATTTCCATATTTTTTTTCATAAATAATCATTAATGCTTCAGCCAATTCATCATCATCATCAAAAATACTAAATTCAAAACTAATTGAACCATACCCAACAGAAAAACCTAAACCCATAATACTTTGATTGAAGCCATTATGTTCTGCAAAGCCCCATTTTGGTGAGAAAAAGAATTTTTTAGATTTTTGATCTTTATTATTTATTTCGTCATTTGATTTGGTATCTTTATCAATAAATTTACTCCATGATTTTACTTTCCCATTTTCAAATGTTATTTGAAGTTTATGATGCGGAGAACTATGTTTTCTAGAAGGGAATAAAGATTCTTTTTCCTTTAAAGATATAAAATCATTAGAATAAAACTTATTTGGTTCGCCTGATAATTGATCAGATTTAATTAAAATTGTCCTAACCTCATACACCCATATAACTTCATTAGAGTTAAGGTCTCCAGATTTAACATATAGCGGGTGTCCAATTTCCTTAAGTACCATTTCTTCACTTATGTTTTCTCTAAGTTTTATAGTTTCATCAGTATTTATAAAAGGTTTATTGTAAGATGAGGAGCAGGAAGAAAAAATAAAAACAATTATTAATAAAATTATACTATTGATTTTACTAACCATTATTCATTTTCCTCTTGATTGTATATATCCCAATATTTCAACTCTCCATTTTCAAATAAGAGTTTTATTTGATGAATGGGAGAATCATGTTTTTGTTCTTTATGAAATTTATTTGGAGACCCAGATGTTAGATTGGATTTTACTAATATAGTTCGAACTTCATATACATATGAAATTTTACTATCCCCCCCTGATTCAACAAACAATGGATTCCCTAATATTCTAATAACTTCATTTTGAGACATTCCAAATTTTAATTTTATTGTTTCTTCAGAATTAATAAAGGGCCTGTTGTAGTTAGTACTGCAACTAAATAAAATAATAATAAAAGATATGATCAATGAACATTTTTTGCTCATAATTTTCTCCTTATTTTCAGAATTCTTTTGAAGTTATAATATAGAATATAAAATTAATTACTATAATATAGGAAAGCCTTTTTCAAAAAGATTTTTATATATACAGATCGATAATATTTCATAATTTGTAAGGGCTTGTAAAAATTATTTTTTCACATTTTCATTTAGCATAAATTTTTATATCTGCAGGTTATTAAAATAAATGGAGTATGTATGCATAAATATATATTATTTTTTTCTTTAACCCTTTTGTTTTCCCAATATGATTATAGTTTAGAAGATCTAAATTCTACATCATATTACTACCAAGAGTCTGTAGGAACATCTTTTTTCCCAAATCAAGTTACACTGCATTATTTTGGACATTATAACTGAGGTACATGCTCTGCTCGGTTCGAGCAATTAAATGACTTATATCAAAACTTGTTGAATTCTGGATATGATAGTGTAAAACTTATTGGGGTTGGCAAATCTCAGCATTTTAATTATTTAAGTAATTGGACTAATAACAATGATGCTAGTGTATGTGCAGATGGATCTGGAAATCCAACTTGGAGCACATGGGATGCTAGCCAGAGAGATTTATTTGTAATTGATTCAGAGGGAAGTTTAGTTTTTCATGAAAATATTACTGGCGGTATACCAAATAACTTAGAGTCACTTGTTGTTGATCTTATGAATTGTGACCCTTCTATGATGTGTGGTCAATTAATAACCTGTTGTGATGGATTATTATATCCAACTACTTGCTGTGAAGAGAATTGTGATGACCCTATTGGAACATGCGGTGATGAGTGTATAGATGGTGAGATGAATAATGATAATCCTTGTAACCCAATGGAATGCTGGGATGGGCAGTGGCAAGAAATTGTTATAGATTGCGCTGAACAGATGGGTATGCCCTGTGAAGGTGGCGTTTACGTAGATCCTCCTGAAGACGTATGCTGTTCAACGTGCGTACAATATGGAGATACTAATGCTGATGGAGCTCTAAATGTTTTAGATGTTGTTTCTATGGTTAGTATTGTGCTTGATGGTGTTTATGATGAAGTATCAGATGTTAATGTAGATGGTGCAGTAAATGTTTTAGATATTGTAACAATCGTAGGGTATATTCTTGGATAAACATATATCAGCTGATTTAATAAAACATGCTATTAAAGCTCAAAACAATTCAAAATCAAAGTATAGTAAATTCCCTGTTGGTTGTGCTTTATTAGCTGAAAATGATGAAATAGTATATGGATGTAATATTGAATCAGCTGTATATCCAAGTACTCTTTGTGCTGAAAGAGTAGCCATTTATTCGGCCTTATCTAAAGGAATTGAAAAATTTAAAGCAATTGCAATTGTTTCTAATACTGCAGCTAGACCATGTGGTTCATGCAGGCAGATAATGCATGAATATTTAGGTGATATTCCAATATATATTTCTGATTCTACAGGGAAAGAATACAAAGTACATTATATGAAAGAGTTATTACCATATCCATTTGGATAATAAATTAAATGAAAAATAAACTAGTTATTTTAATAACTATTTTAACTTTTAATTTAGTATTAGGCAGTGGATAAAATCCTCTGGCTCACGTAAACTCCGACGGTGTTTTTGATGTATTAGGTGTATTCCAAATGATTAATATGATTTTAAACTAATAATTTTAAGAAAAGAAATAAAATTATTTTATCTTTGTATATGCCAAAATATAT
>CAYSDL010000090.1:0-3609 GCA_964429875.1 uncultured bacterium | reverse complement strand
TGCTCTTAACAAAATAGAAGCAGGAAATTTTCTCCTTCTATCAATAATAGCATAAATGCAATCATAAATATCTGTTGTAAAATCAACCCATGATCCTCTAAATGGAATAATCCTTGCCAGAAAAATCTTTGTTCCATTTGGATGAAAATTTTGATCAAAAAATACGCCAGGAGACCTTTGTAATTGGCTAACTATTACTCTCTCTGCGCCATTAATAATAAATGTTCCACTATCAGTCATGTATGGAATGTTTCCAAAGAACACATCCTGTTCAATATCTTGTACATATTTTGATTTATCATTCTCATCTGTAATATGTAAAACAAATTTTACCTTTAAAGGGATGTTATAAGAGATTCTTCTCTCAAGACATTCTTTTACAGAATGCTTAGGAAGGCCTAAATAATAACTTTTATATTCAAGAATATAATTCTTATGATTATCTTCAATCGGAAAAGTATTTCTTAAAACGGCCTCCAGACCTTTGTTCTCTCTTTTTTCTGGAAGTTTATCTTCTTGAATAAAATCAATCCAAGAAGCAATTTGCAGATCTAATAAATCAGGTGTTGGAATAGAAAAATTAATTTTTGTAAAATCTTTGATCTCATATTTTTTATTCATATAAATATAGAATCCTCCTAATTAAAAAAAGCAGGTTTATTAAATAGTATATTATTTAATATTTGAAAATTATTTTAATGTAACTGTTGCGCCAGCTTCTTCAAGCTTAGTTTTAACTTCTTCAGCATCATCTTTAGCAGCAGCTTCTTTTATAACAGATGGAGCACCATCAGCTAATTCTTTAGCCTCTTTTAACCCTAATGCTGTAACTTCTCTAATAACTTTAATTACATTAATCTTTTTATCTCCAACTGAAGTTAACTCAACATCAAATTCAGTTTTTTCTTCAGCTGCAGCTCCATCGCCTCCAGCAGGCGCTGCAACACCAGCTACAGCTACAGGAGCTGCTGCTGAAACATTAAATTTATCTTCAATATCTTTTATTAAATCAGAAATTTCAAGCATATTTGCTGTTTCCAAATAACTTAAAACATCTTCTCTACTTACTTTTGCCATTTCTCTATTCCCCTTATTTAAATTTAATTTTTATTATCTTTTAAATTATTTAAAACATTTGCAAGATTAGTCATTGATGATTTAAAACACATAGCAATCTTTGTCATTGGTGAGTTCAAATCCATAACTAACTTAGTTAAAAGCTCATCTTTAGATGGTAAATTTGCAAGTTGTTGATATTTGTCTGATTCATAAATTTCTCCATCAAAGAACAAACCAACTACTTCTAAACAATCATTAGTTTTAGTGAAATCTTTTATTACCCTAGCAGGTGCAGTTGGGTCATCATTTGCATATGCAATTGCAATTTGACCAGATAAATAGTCTGAAACATTTTTATCTAATCCAGATTTTTCAACTGCAAGCTTTGTTAAAGTATTCTTTGAAACAACAAAATCAACGTTATTTTCTTTAAACTTTGCTCTAAGCTCATTTGCCTGCAATACATTCATCCCTGTATATTTAGTAAAATATAAAGCGCTTGAATTTTTAAATTTATTCGATATACTGTCTACTAATTCTATTTTTTTATTTTTGTTCATTTTATTATTTAAATCCTTTAAGATTAAATTAACTTAAAAATTCTGATTTATCAATCTTGACACCAGGACTCATTGTTGATGAAATAATTAATTTTTTAAAGTATGTACCTTTTACTGCAGTTGGTTTTGCTTTAAGAATTGCATTCATACATGTCTTAATATTTTCAGCTAATTTTTCTTTTTCAAAAGATAATTTTCCAACAGAAACTCCAATATTTCCATTTTTATCAACTCTAAATTCAACTTTTCCTGCCATCACTTCTTCAACAGCTTTAGAAATATCATTTGTAACTGTTCCAATTTTTGGATTTGGCATCAAGCCCCTAGGACCTAACACTCTTCCTAATTTTCCAACTTCTGCCATCATATCTGGAGTTGCTATCATTACATCAAAATCCAACCAACCTTTATTTATTTTTTTCAATAAATCATCATGACCAGCATCTAGGGCACCCAAGTCTTTAGCCATTTTTATTTTTTCATCATCTTTAGTAATTACAACAACTTTTACATTTTTTCCTGTCCCATTTGGCATAATCACAGTTCCTCTAACTATTTGATCAGCATGCTTAGGATCAACACCCAAACTAATCGATAAATCTATAGATTCATCAAATTTAGGTTTTTCAAAATTATGCAGTAAATCAACAGCATCACTAACTGTGTATTCTTTAATTTTATCATAGGATTCTATGTTTTTATCATATCTTTTCATATACTTTAATCCTTTACAGTAACTCCCATACTTCTCGCTGTACCTTTTATCATATTAGATGCAGCTTCTATATCATTTGTATTAAGGTCTGGAAGTTTTATTTTAGCTATTTCTTCAATTTGACTAATTGAAATACTACCAACTTTTTCTTTATTAGGTTCTCCAGAACCTTTTTTTAATCCACACGCTTCTAAAATTAAAGATGGAGCAGGTGGCGTTTTAGTTATAAAAGAAAAAGATCTATCAGCATAAACAGTTATTACAACTGGAATAATTTTGCCAGCTTGTTCTTGAGTTTTAGCATTAAATGCTTTACAGAATTCCATAATATTAACACCATGCTGACCTAATGCAGGACCTACTGGTGGAGCAGGGTTAGCTTTTCCAGCTGGTATTTGTAATTTTATAAAACTTTCTATTTTTTTTGCCATAATTATCTCTCTAATTGAACCTGATAATAATCTAATTCGACAGGCGTAGGTCTTCCGAAAATTGAAATTGTTATCTTAACCTTCTGCTTATCATCATTAATTTCTTCAACAATACCGTTAAAATCTATAAATGGACCTGCAATAATCTTAACAGGATCTCCTTTAAGAAATGGTGAAATAATTTTTTCCCTACCTTCTTTTGCTTCAACCTCTCCAAAAATTCTTTTTACTTCTTTTGGAAGGAGTGGTATTGGAGACTTACCTTTAGGACCTACAAATCTAATCACACCTTGAATATTCTCTATGACATGTTTTGTAAGCTTGTTCATTTCCATATTAATTAGAATATATCCAGGGAAAAACATTCTCTCTTTTATAACTTTTTTATTATTTCGAATCTCAACAACTTTTTCAAAAGGAACGAACACTTCTTTAATGAAATTAGAAATATCATTCATTTTCCCTTCATATTCTATATTATCCTCAACAGATCTTTCTTTGCCTGAAATAACTCGCAACGAATACCACTTGCAATTATCATCTTCAGTGATATTTGCTGCATCCTCTACATTTGATGCATCTGCTATAGATGTATTAGAATTTTCCATAAACAAATTTCTAATTTAAATTAAATAAAACTTTCACAAATTCTGATAGACCAAAATCTAAAACAAATAAAAATATTGCAATTATAAAAGAAAACACTCCAACAATAATTGTTGAATTAATAATTTGTTGTTTATTCATCCATGAAACTTTTTTCATTTCTGAAGAAATACTTTTGAAATAATCGCTTATATTTTTAAACATAATTTAATAAACCTCATTGCAGGTGAGGAAGGAC
>CAYSDL010000089.1:0-3655 GCA_964429875.1 uncultured bacterium | reverse complement strand
AAACCAACCCCCCTAGGGGTTAAAACGAAGGGGGTGGGTAACGATATATAAGAGGTACACACATTCTAATATAATTTTTTGTAAATTTTTTGAACAGAGATTACAGGTTCAAATCCTGCCATCTTTAGAAAGCCTCTTTTATAGAGGCTTTTTTATTATTAAATTCTTTCCATGTCTAATCAAAGGATAACCACAAAGAAACTGAAGGCGATTGTTTTTGCAGACGTTGTTAATTTTACTGATATTTCATCAACAGATGAACAAAAAGCATTAGATTTGATTGATAAACTCAATACAATTGCAAAACCAATTACTATTAAACATAATGGAGAGTGGCTAAAAGAGTTAGGTGATGGATTTTTAATTAACTTTGATAGTAGTCTTGAAGCAGTAAGATGTTCAATAGAAATTCAAAAATCAATAGTTAATATTGATGATTTAAAAATCAGGATTGGTATTCATCAGGGAGATATATTTATAAAAGATGGCGATATCTTTGGTGATGATGTAAATATTGCTTCTAGGATTGAAGGTTTTTCTCCTGAGGGAGGAATATCTCTTTCAGATAAAGTATACAAAGATATTTCAAGTGTAAAGGATATTAAGACTGCATTTATTGGTCATAGAAAGTTAAAAGGTGTGCAGCAAGAAACTAAAATTAGATGTATTACTTCTCATAATTTACCTGAGCATAAAAGAAGTCAGTTGCCTATTGTAGCTGCTTATTTATGTTTTGGATTAGCAATAATAAATTTTATGGCAGCTATATCATATTCTTATTTATTTTATACGGAGGGTTTTACATTCAATCTACAAGAGCTAAGTTTTATAGAAGTACAACAAAGAACTCTAATAATGGGAATTACTTATTTAGTTTTAGGTTATTCATGTTTGTCATTTTATAAAGGTCTATCTTTAAAATCTCAGAGATTACTGCTTTATTTATCTTATTTATTTATACTACTTCCATTTATAAGAGGAATTCTTCTCAGACTGAATATGCGTTATAGTAATTTATTAGGTGAATTAATGAATGATATTAATCATCCATTAGCATTTCAATATGTACTTGGAATGGGCTTTGTTTTTACAGTAGTAATTCCAACTATGATAATTTTATTATTTAGAAAATATTATAATAGAAAAAAATAGTTTATATTTAATAACAATTAGCTAACTCATCCTGCTTTGGGAGCGGGGGGTCGCAAGTTCAAATCTTGCCGTTCCGACTCCCTTACAAAACACTTAAACCCTTCATAACTCTGAGGGGTTTTTTATTTCCACTAAGATTATAAATGACCACATAATAATATCTATTATTTAGCAGGGGAGAACACAAAAGGGAGAACACATTGTGTTATATTCTGCATTATATTATAAATCACACCAAAAAAAACTTAATTATATTATTATATGGATATTTTTATAATTTGTAATTAACTTTGGTTCAGGAGGAATCAACTATGAAAAGAATTATACTACCATTTTTAATAATAACAACTATATATTCTCAATGCATTGGTGATTTTAATGATGATGGTATTTTTAATGTCATTGACCTTGTTATGGGTGTGAGTATTATTTTAGATGGAAATACTGAATGTGAAGATTATTATGTATATGGATGTACATATATAGAAGCATGTAATTTTGATTCTGATGCATCAATAGATGATGGAAGTTGTTTTTATCCTCAATATAATTATGATTGCGAAGGAAATTGTATTATAGATATAGATTGCAATGGAACATGTGGTGGTACTGCAGTAGAAGATGAATGTGGTGTATGCGCTGGCAATGGCATTACTGATGGTGAATGTGACTGTGATGGGAATGTAGAGGATTGTAATGGGGAATGTGGTGGTTCTGCTACTGAAGATGCATGTGGTATTTGTAATGGAAATAATTCAAGCTGTGAACCATTTATTATGGTAGATACTTATATGACAGGAGATTGTGTTGGTGGTGCATCATATGATGGTTTTCAAAGTAATGATACTCTTGAAGATTGGTATGACTGTGAATCTATTAGTTTTGTATATAACATTAGTAATTTAGGTGCTGAAAATGCATATCATACTGAAGTAACGTTTATTGTATCATGGCAAGTAAGCAACTCATCATTTGGAAGTTCCTCGAATGAATTTGAAATGTACGAATTGGATTTCTACAATTTAGGACCTGGTGATTCTGAAACAGGATTTATTCAAGTGCATGAAGGTTTTGATGAATGGAATTTAAACATCTGGGATGTTGAAATAACGTTAGGATTGACATACTAATTATTTTATGTATTTATATACTTTAACTCATTGAATCAATCTTGTCAGTATTACCTGAAAAGATGATTAATGGTTCAAAATATGTGCTTGAAAATCATTTCTTTGAAAAAGGTATTTCTAAGGCTGTTCAAGAAGAACATTATGTCAATGAAGCAATTCATTCATTAAAGCAAAAACATGATATTTTACCTGCTAATATACCATACAAAGATATTACTGATAAGATAATGGAAATGTTCATCAAGATGTATGATTCAAAAGAAATAAGTCCAGTAATTAAAAGACTTAAATATGAAACAAAAAGAACAAGCACTGGTAATGTTGTTATTATCAGAATGTAGGAAATGTAGCAAATGTAGATAAATCAGGTATATAGTATTATGTAGATAGTGTAATAGTGTATTTGAATAGCTAAATAATAATAGAATCATTTATATTACTACATTATCTACATCATCTACATTTTACTATCTTAAATATGATAACTTATAATAATAAAAGGAATAAATAATTCTTTTATATCCACTTCTCAAGTTCGCCATTATTCATCCAATTTGCATAAATCTCTGTTGTCTTAATACTTCTATGGCCAAGTAAAGTCTGCAATACCTCTTTTGGAACACCCCTATCTAACATATTATGAGCATAGGTATGTCTAAAGGTATGCAGAGTGATATTATTTTCTCTAACAAACTGCGGATTAAACAGTTTTTGAACCTCTTTTAAACACCTTCTTTTTTGCCTATCAGATTGAACTTCTGGAAAGATAAAATCATGCTCAAATCTTGGTCTAATTAACTCCAAAATTGGCTCTGATAATGGAACGTGTAAAAAATCATCTGTTTTGTTCATTAAAATACCCATATAAGACCCTTCTATATGCTTCTTTCTTAATTTATAGGCATCAGTACTGCGGAGACCTGTTTTCAGTAAAAAAGTGTAGAAATCAGTATATTTAGAGCGTTTTTCAAATATCAGTTTTAGGTGCTTTTTTGTGAAATAAAAGCGCTGTTTTTTACTATCAATTTTGAATGGTTTGACAACTCTAAATGGGTTCCTATCAAGCCACTGCATATCAATACAATAATTAAAGAAACGCTTAATGAAATTGATTTCCCTATTTAAAGTTGAAGCGCTTATTTTTTTACAGATAGATTCATTAGCGCTATTATACTGTGATTGAACTTTTATCTGCGAACGTTTAGATATATAGCCAAGTGCATGCTCTGATTTGACATCTTTTAATAGCTCTATCCCCTGCCTCTTGCAATAATCTTTAAACTTTGTATTCTTAGATTGAATAACCTTAACCTGCTTAGGTTTAATATTAGTGGTTCTAATATAATCCAGATACGATGTGAGTGATTTGTCAA
>CAYSDL010000088.1:2171-3691 GCA_964429875.1 uncultured bacterium | reverse complement strand
GCTACCCAATTCTAAACCATCAGATCCATCACCGCTCATGCCAGCTGACTTGCCTAAATCCCACTGAATAAAATTAGCAGTGTACCCAATGGCGAGACGGGAATTTTTATCTTTTTGGAGGTCAAATCCCTGTGCAATAGAAATTGTTTGTTCCACTGATAGAATTGCACCATCATATTTAGTTTTCAATTGTTGGAGTGCAAATCCCATTTGACCTATTTCGGGTATAGGGGTTATAATATTTAGGTGATAAAATGGCAGCCAGTTGAAACCATATAATTTACCACCACCTGCCGAGAAATGAGTTCTATCAATTTCTGTTAATCCTGCGGGATTATGAAATATACTGGAATTATTGTTCTTTTCTGCGACAATTGCCCCCGCCATAGCCGATGCTTCTACTCCTGTATAGGAATAATCACTTACTTGTGCTGAGGATACAGTTAATGCTAATAATAAATACAAATTCTTAAACATATCAATTTTTCACTCCCACTACAACCGGTGCAGCATCGGTGTGTGTTTTTCCAGTGACAGGGTTCATAGCCTCAATATGCATGATATATGTTCCAGGAGGTACTATTTGTCCCAATTGATCTCTTCCATCCCAAGAGGATTGATTGTCATCTCTAAATATAGTTGCAGATTCTTCATAATATTTATCTACTAATGATGTAACAAATCGCCCGGATAAATCAAATAATCTTATAATGACCCTAGAATTTTTTGGGTAGGAGTATGTATAGTCTAATTTTTCACCTAATGTGGGAATGATAACATACGGTTGGGGTTTTATAGTTGCTGTATTTACGGAAAGCTGAATGATTTCTTGCACTTCTACCTCAAATTCTCCAACCAATGTAATCTCAGGTATCATGGTTAATAAATCATTATTTGAAGGTTCATTATTATTAGATACATTATTTTCACGAATATTTATATCCAGTATAACACTTCCCTTCCTTATATCAACTATTGATAATCTATTCGGGTTGATTTCTAATTGAAGAGCAAGGTCAGTTGTAAATTCATCCTCAATTTCGAGTTTACCATCATCACTTACCATATCATCATATTCAGTTTCTATTTTTAATGTTACCATTAATCCTGCGTATTCTTCACCATCGAAGTTAACTGTATCAGTAATAGTGAAGGAATTGGATCCAGAGATTGTAAGCTGTTTTTCACCTTCATATTCTGTGACACTTCCCATAGAGAATATTGAATATTTATTATATGGCGGGTGTAAAATATATGATGAAACAGAATTCTCAATATCAAAAGTATTTGGCCAAATTGATAATTCTAATCTGTACCCAGTTTCATCTTCTATGGTTAATGCGTGTGGACCATTATAAACTGTTATATCAAAATAATCTACCAATAGCCCCCTACACGAAACTATTTTATTGTCATTATCACCATCAATTATTGATTTAATCGAAACTTCTGATGCCTGATAGGAATAATTTTCATCTAAAACATCCACTTCCCCACATACCTGTATTTGTGCCTCACCT
>CAYSDL010000088.1:0-2071 GCA_964429875.1 uncultured bacterium | reverse complement strand
GTCCGTTATATACAGTAATATCAAAATAGTCAGATATCGTGCCCTGAGTGGTAATAACTTTACCATCATATGAACCTGCCGATATTTCAGAAATAGTTAAGTTAGGGCCTACCCATTCATAATTTTCATCTAAAACATCCACTTCCCCACATACCTGTATTTGTGCCTCACCTTCATACTCACCTACAAAACCTGTAAGCTGAACCTCTTTGGTAAAAAATGGTGGCGTTGAGAGACATTCCAGTGTATTACTCCAATCATCATCCCACATAGTAACTTCCAGACTATTACCAGTAGCTCCATCAGAGATGGTAAGGGCATGAGGGCCACAGAACTGAGTGACGTCAAAATAATCTGTAATAACCCCTTTAAGCATTACGCTTTTATGAAAATAGTCCCCATCTATTACATCCTGAAAACTAACAGGCTGTGTTGGCACTTCATGTGTTGCCAGTAATTCTATACCGGCAATACCCATGACTTCCAACTGCCAGGAGCATTCCTGCATAGAGGTTGAAAGATAATATTCCCCATCATACTCATCATCTGCTACATTTATGTCTGCATTACGGTTACGACTACTGCATTCCCAATTATATTCAGAAGTACAGTCTTTTTCACATACTCCATCATCCAGACTCCACATACAATCATCATCTTCATCACAATAGGTTTGGGAAGTATATTTAACTTCACAGTCTTCTTCAATACAGCTTCCACTGCTCCACATACAGTCATCATCGTCATTACAGGATATCTCTGTTGTAAAATCTTCACAGACATCCTTGCAGTACTCATTGACTATTCCTGTAACTTCTACCTCGTACCGGGAATACGGGCAGCTGGCATATTCATCCAGTATATCATCCCAGTAATCCGGCCAGATAGTCAGTTCCAGTTCATTATAATTTTCATCCTCAATGGTGATTGCATGAGGTCCGTTATATACAGTAATATCAAAATAGTCAGATATCGTGCCCTGAGTGGTAATCGCTTTACCATCATATGAACCTGCTAGAATATCTGATATTGCTATATAACAGCTTCCATCATCTATCAATGCATCAGAATCATAATTTGGATTTTCAGGATCAGTGCAACCTAAATTAATGAGTTCAATAATCTCCCAAGATTGACGAAAATTTTCACTGGTTTCATCATGCCCGGAAATACCATTGCCTCCAGCATCTATTTCATCGACTTCATCAGTGCCAATTCGTGAATAGGCGTAATATTCTTCAGCTTTGGATTCATGGTATGATTGATTATCTGAAGGAGTGTCATCCTGATAAGTTGATTCACCTGTTTTATTTACACCCGGATGATATTGCCCCCAAAGCAAATAATCTATATCCTCAATCAGATGATCACTATTTCCATCCCATTTAAATAAGATTATGAGTTCGGAGCTTTCATTGATTTTATCATTTGCAAAACCGATCGATCCAGATACGGTTTCCAGCATACTGTTATCATCAGAACCATACATGATTAGATCTGGAACAAAATCTTCTCCATAAAATTCACTATAGTTTTCATTTAGAACAATATGAAATGTATCCTCCGGAGAAATAGAAATATTAGGAAATTGAGCAGTAAATCCGTTGATGCTACTTGAAGGAGCCATATCTCCATCTGTTTGCATCTTGTAATAGTCCTCATCATCACAGACATAATAATCACTGAGATTTATAACTGTATTTGTAGGATTATAAATAGAAAAAGATTCAGCTTTATCAGGCTGGGAAACAACGCGGGTCAAAAGAATGTGATCAGCATCGGCGGGGAAAAGAAATGATCCCGATAAAATAAAAAGTGGAAGTAGTTTCAAATTATTTAAGAAGGATAATTTTATGTATGATTATTTTATTATTCTGTAAAATTCTGGCAAAATAAATGCCACTATTATTAGTAGTTCCATCCCATAAAAATGTATGGGTATTAAGTCCAGATAAATAGCCTGAATAGATGCTGTCAATTCTATGTCCATTCACATTGATAATATCCACCTTGACTATGGTATTTCCCATATTCTGAAGTGTAATAGATGTGTTGGAATTAAATGGATTCG
>CAYSDL010000087.1:2022-3948 GCA_964429875.1 uncultured bacterium | reverse complement strand
CATCAGGATTCACAATTGCTATAGCATATAAATTCCAAGGACCAAAAAAACTACCTTCATTGCAACAGCTACCATTTAATCCCATTGATGCATATAAACGATCATCACTATATGTAGCTTTAATATTTGTAATATCTTGTCCAGAGCCAACCTCGCCTGTTCCATCATTTGCAACAGTAGCATATAAATTATCAGATGGAGGCCATGAATTGTTTTGATTATATGGAGATTGAGAGACAGTTACTTGACCAAAAGCAAGGCCCAGTGATTCAGAATCTAATGAACCCGATAAATACCAAGCTACATTATTGCCGCCACTAGTTGTTGTAGTAGCCCCCCAAGTTGTTTCATAACCCTCCTCAGAAAGAGGATAAACATCAGAGTTTTCTATCCAGCTAGATTGATTATCTGTTGAAACAAAAACAGTTGCAGATGTATTACTAGCTGAAGTTAAGCTATCAGATAAATCAGCATGAGTAACAAAAGATGTTGATGGAGCAGAAGAACATAAATTTTCTAATAATTCTTCTCTTAAATGAGGGACTGTTTCATTTAAGACTTTTTTTGCATTCATTGCCTCTGTCCATATTTGTTGCATTGCTCCTTCTAAAATGTTATCAATTTGTTGTTGCGTAGGATAAGTATCATTTGTTAATACTAGTGATATTGAAAAACATAATATTATATATTTAAAATATTTCATAAATAATTCCTCTTCTATTTCTTATGGGTAATTTAGCAAAAACAAACAAATTAGACATGTAATAAAATATTACAATATAGTTAACTATTATTTTTACCTATTTCTAAATAAGCAATGGGCACTCTAAAAGGAGAACAACTAACATAATTAAAATTCAATTGATTGAAAAATTCAATTGATTTAGGGTCCCCTCCATGCTCGCCACAGACACCAATCTTAATTTGAGGATTCTCTTTTCTAGATTTATTTATTGCTATTTTAATAAGCTCACCAACACCCTGTCTATCAAGAGATGAAAAAGGATCTTCTTTTAAAATATCTTTTTTTAAATATTGAGG
Source organism: uncultured bacterium (assembly GCA_964429875.1). Taxonomy (GTDB): domain Bacteria; phylum Fidelibacterota; class Marinisomatia; order SCGC-AAA003-L08; family D37C17; genus CAYSDL01. Next base: position 2,907 of record CAYSDL010000087.1, on the reverse strand, counting down.
AAGAAAAGAACCAACATCATCTCTAGAAAACCCAAATGTCGTTTGTGTTAAATCATTAGTTCCAAATGAAATAAAATCAGCATATTTAGCAATTTTATCAGCAATAAAACATGCCCGAGGAAGTTCAATCATTGTTCCGACTAAATATTTAACAGGTTTTGCAAAATTTTTATTTAACAGTTTAGCTGTTTTATCAATGATATTTTTTTGATTTATAAATTCTTGAGCACTACTAACCAACGGTATCATTATTTCAGGTTTTGTTTCTATGCCTTCAACATTCAATTTGTTTGCTGCATTTAAAATGGCTTTTGTTTGCATTATCGTTAATTCTGGGAACGTTATACCAAGCCTGCAACCACGATGACCTAGCATAGGGTTACCTTCCTTTAAATTTTCTATTCTTTTTTTTAGAGCCTTAAAAGCAATCTTTAAATCTACTGATAGTTTTGTAATTTGATCTTTTTCTTGAGGTAAAAATTCATGCAGGGGAGGATCTAAAAGTCTTACAGTTACCGGGAAAGGTGACATTGCTTGAAATATTTTATAAAAATCGGAAGTTTGAAATTTTAATAATTTATTTAACGCATCTATTTTATCTTCTTTATCTAGCGCAATAATCATCTTTCTAACTTCATAAATTCTTTGCGGATTAAAAAACATATGCTCTGTTCTACATAAACCAATGCCCTGTGCGCCAAGTTTTTTAGCTGTCAAAACATCCTTCTCAATATCTGCATTTGTTCTGACTAACATATTATTATATTTTTTACATAACTTTATTAAAGTAGAAAATATTTTATTATTATTTAATTGAGCAGATGATAATATTAATTTTTTATCATATACAACTCCTGTTGAACCATTTAAAGTAAACCAATCCAT
>CAYSDL010000087.1:0-1922 GCA_964429875.1 uncultured bacterium | reverse complement strand
GGATCAATAATTGGGTGCAATAATTCATTTATATGCGTAGCATTAATTCGAGATAATGTAGTTTTCGTTGTAATTACCTTTTGTTTAAATAAATCTAAAGCAATTTTTATAGCTGCGACCCCATTTCGTTTTCCAGATCTAGTTTGTAAAATCCATAAATTATTATTTTCTACAGTAAACTCAATGTCCTGCATGTCTTTGTAATGATTTTCTAATTTTTTTTGTATTAAAAAAAGCTGTTTATAAATACTTGGCAAAATATTTTGTAAACTTTTTTTACCTTCAGATATTGGGAAAGGAGTTCTTATCCCTGCAACAACATCTTCTCCTTGTGCATTAGGCAACCATTCACCAAAAAAAACATTTTCTCCAGTAGCAGGATTTCTAGTAAAAGCAACCCCAGTAGCTGAACTATTACCCATATTTCCAAATACCATAGATTGCACGTTCACTGCAGTGCCCCAACTATTAGGAATATTTTCAATTTTTCTATAATGCTGAGCCCTGCTTCCATTCCAAGATTTAAAAACTGCATTAATTGATTCCCAAAGCTGTATTTTTGGATCATTAGGAAAAGATTCGCCAAAGGTATTTTTTATAATTTTATTATATTCTTTACATAATAATTTTAATTCATTTGTTTTTAATTCTGAATCTAGATGAATGTTTTTTTCATTTTTCATTTTTTCAAGAAGCTGCTCTAATATAGTTCTAATTCCACAATTTAGATTATTTGATTTTTCCATAACCACATCGGCATACATTGTTAATAATCTTCTATATGAATCATATGCAAAACGATCATTGTTTGTTTTATTAATTAAACCTAAAATTGTTTTTTCATTTAATCCAATATTTAAAATAGTTTCCATCATACCAGGCATAGATTTTCTAGCACCAGATCTGACAGATAAAAGCAAAGGCCTGTTGCTCTTACCAAACTGACGATTCATTTTTAATTCTATTATTTCGAGAGCATTTAAAACTTGTTTTTTAAAGCCCACAGGATATTTATTATGTTTCATATAATAAACACACGCCTCTGTGGAAATAGTAAATCCTGGAGGAACAGGAATTTTTAAATTAGTCATTTCTGCTAGGTTTGCTCCCTTTCCACCCAAAATGTTTTGCATATCAGCAGAACCTTCTTCAAATAAGAAGACATATTTTTTCATATAAAAACTCTTTAGATTAAATAGGTTATAAATTATAAAGTTATATGTTCTAATTAAAATAAAATTATCAAAAAATAGATTATAGATTATTGTAATTGCGTTACAATTGCATTAATTTTAATAGTTACTTATAACAATAATTAGAAGAATACTATTATGAAAATTGAAAGAATGAATAAAGGTTCCTGGGGAAAGGTAAGAGCATTTTTTGATTTAACAACATCAGAAGGCTTTGTTGTAAAAGGTTTTAAAATTATAGAGGGTATTAATGGACTGTTTGTAAGCATGCCAAGTCAAAAAAGCAATGATGGTGAGTATTATGACTCTGTTTTTGCAACAAAAGAGTTACGCGATCAATTAAATCAAATGGCCCTAGATAATTATGGGTCAAATTATTCCGAAACATTATCTCCGGAAAAAAATGATACGCCAATGGAAACAGTTGAAACTACCAGCGATACATCATCTGAGCCCATCACTGAAAAAAGTGAAAATCAAGAAAAAAACGAACCATTTTCAGAAGATGATATCCCTTTTTAGATAATGAATACATTGTTTTCATCAATTGGAAAAAAGCTACAAATAGCAGTTTCTGGCATTTTTTTAATTGTTTTTTTACTATTTCACTTAATTAATAATCTTATGCTTTTTTCTGGATCAGAAAATTTTAATAACATGGTCCACTTTTTAGAGAGTATTAAGCCTATAATACGCGTAATGGAGTTTGGATTATTATTATTACTATTA
>CAYSDL010000086.1:0-4011 GCA_964429875.1 uncultured bacterium | reverse complement strand
AAGAAATAAAAAATTGAGAATTAACTGGTTTTAATAAAATAAAATCAAGGTCCCCCTGTTTTACAGCTGTATTAATATTAAATACATTCCCACCAAGAAAAAATACATATAATGAGTCTGCTATATATAAAGTAATAAGAAATATAATAACAGCATCTTGATTAAAATCTCCTAATGATTGGGTGAATTGAAAAATAATTTTGAAAAAGAAAAATAATGATAGATAGTATATAGCATCTATAAAAATTTCAAAAACAAAGTTCAATTTAAATTCCATATCTCTAGAAAGAGTATTCCTTAAAAAAGCTTTCCATATATTAAAATATCTATTGACCATATGCCTCATAACCTTTTATTCCTAAATGATAAATAATAAAACTTATAATGGTTAAAAACACACACCAAAATATTGCTATTGCAATTTGAGGAATCCATTGAGATTGATGAATCAATCCTGTAGCAATACTTACTGGCAAATCAACTAAATAAGGTATAGGTGTCCATTTTATAATTGATATTACTTCCTGAGGAAATAATCTAATAGGGATATATTGCCCAGAGATCATAAGCATTCCTAGATTATATGCTACGACGATTGATCTAACTTCTCCAAACCAAAATGCAAAACACACCATGATAAAATATATACAATAAGATAGATAAATTGATAAAATCAATGAAATTAAAAAGCCAATAACACTGATCATTGTTTGAAATATCATATTAGGGAATATGTATATAAATAAAACAAGTAATGACATATAAACTAAAATATATAAGGAATTAATTCCGACAAACATCATAAAGTGATACCAAAAATACGATACTGGCCTCATAAGATATTTATTTATTAAACCCTGTCTAATTTCTAAAATCATTTGAGAAGATGTAACCCATGATGATTTCAACTGTCCAACTATAATTGATAAAAATATAAAAACTATTAATTGTTCAAATGTATAACCAGCATCAACCCCATCCATAGCAATACTAGTGTGATTATTTGAACTAAATATTAAAGACCAAATTTGATACTCTATAAACAAACCTGATAAAATAGCAAATAAACCAATTAAAGCATTACCTCTATATTCTAATGCATTTATCCAATTAATTCTTAATATTGAAAAATATTTTTTCAACAAAATTAAATATATTTACTAGGGTTTTGAAAAAAACTTCTCATAGAATCATCTACAGGCAAATCTTCAAAGCTAATATTATTAGCAGTATAATTTTCAAGTAATAATTTTAATAACTTCTGCAAATTCTCTTCTGTCATAGTTGCAGTTAAAATCTTCTGATGAAGTACAAATTCAAAATTTTTCTTCAAATTGATAATAAAATCATTTTCTGGCTCATTTGTAAATTCAAAAATTAATTTTCTATTTGGATTAATGTTTTTTATTAATGTATTAAAATCACCATCATATACTGACTGTCCTTTATTTAAAACAAACACTCTTTTACACATTTCTTGAATATCCTTTGTATAGTGACTGGTAATAACAAATGTTGTATTGTGTTTTTGATTATAATATTTTACAAATTCTCGAATTTTAGACTGAGATATAACATCTAAGCCTAAAGTAGGTTCATCTAAAAGAATGATTTGAGGTTTATGAAGTAGGGCAGCAATAATTTCCATTTTCATTCTTTCTCCTAATGATAATCTTCTTACCTGAATATTGATTTTATTTTTTACACCTAAGTATTCTACTAATTCGTTTAAAGTATTTTTATAATCCTTATCATTAATATTATAAATATGTTTGTTTAACAAAAATGATTCAGATGCAGGGATGTCCCACCATAATTGATTTTTTTGCCCCATGACAACTGATATATTTCTTAAAAACTTATGATCTCTTTTCCAAGGTATATAATTATCTACAATAAGACTGCCAGAAGAGGGGTGTAATAAACCAACAATTAACTTTATTAAAGTAGTTTTTCCAGCTCCATTTTCACCCAATATTCCTACTATCTCACCCCTCTGTATATTAAGATTTATATTACTAAGAGCTGTGAAATATTCATACTTTCTATTAAAAAAAGACCTAACTGATCCTGCTAAACCAGCTTTTCTTTTAAATAATTTAAAAGTTTTTTCAATGCCTTCAATTTTTATTAACATAGATGAAATTTATTTAATAACTGTAATTTTTACTGTTCTTTCATTATTGGAAGTTTTTAATTGGACAAAATATAATCCACTATTTAAGTTAGATGCATCGATTGTTTTAGTATATGATCCACTTAAATAAAATTTATTATCAATAATTTTTTTAACAAGTTGACCTTGAAGATTATAAATAAACATTGATAAATAATCTGATGTGGGAATACTAAAATCAATTGATGTAAATGGATTAAAAGGGTTCGGATAGTTTTGAGATAGTAAAAAGAACATTGGATGCTCGGCATTTAAAATGCATCCTAAATCATCATCAAAAAGCCCTACGCAGTCATCGTCTTCATCACATATACCATCTCCACAAGTATTAGAAAATTCATTCCACACACCTTGAATAACAAGAGTTTGATCATTAGATAAAACAATTTCAAATCCATTAATACATTGCTCTTGAGTAATTAAATTACCATCAAGGTCAGTATTATAATCCCAATCGTGACTTTGTCCATAATACTCACCATGACAATCAGGGTGCCCATGATTGATTTCACCTATAACATTAACAATGAATTCTCCTGACCCATTTGGATAACTTAGAATAGCATTATTTTCAATATAAGTTAACTGGTCCACAATTTCATCAAATTGAATAAATATTAATTCTCCTGAACCAGGAGGGATTGTACCTCCCTGCATTGAAAAACCAATAATTTTATTGTTATCTTGATGAATTGTAAATCCATAATCAGATGCTCCTCCCGAAGTTCCTGAGATTAATAACCCTGTAATATTAAATTCAAATCCTGCAATTTCTCCTGGTGAATCATACAATATTGATAGAGTGTTATCTAATAAATTAAATTCACCTAATAGCAATGATGCTGTACATGATGAATTATCCCCATAACAAACCCCACATTGATCTTGATCTATGTTCCAATTAGAATTACCTAAAGCACAAGACTCTTCATTTTCATATTCTGAGCAATCTAAACAAACATCGCATTCATCAAAAATGGCTGATCCACCACATACTCCTAAACAATCTTCTATATTTCCCGAACAATCACATGCACCTTCAGCTATTCCTGTATTACAACCACATAATTGAGATTCACCTTCTTCTTCAATACAGAGATCAAACCAATCACAAATATCATCATAATCTTCATCAGGATTATTAGGATCGCCTGGACAGATATCTGCACAGTTTGGAATTCCATCATTATCTAAATCAGGAATATCGTCCTCTCCAGGACAAAGATCAATATCATCACATATTGTATCTTGGTCAGAATCAAAAATATTTCCACCCCAAACTCCATTACAATCTTCAATGCAATCATTTAGTGGGTCATTATCACATATGCCACATTGATCAAATATATTATCTCCATTAGGAATACCATTACAGTCAGAACATGATGAATTATCTCCATCACAAATACCACATTCATCTTCAATAGCTGTCCCACCCCAAACATTATTACAATCTTGAATACAGTCATTAGATGAATCATTATCACAGATTCCACATTGATCAAATATTGAATTTCCACCCCATATACCTAAACAATCTTGAGTACAGTCATTAGATGAATCATTATCACAGGTTCCACATTGATCAATCAGAGCATCTCCATTTGGAACTCCTGCACAATCAGCACATGATGAATTATCACCATCACAAATACTACATTCATCAATAATTGCATTACCGCCCCATATACCTAAACAATCTTGAGTACAGTCATTAGATGAATCATTATCACAGGTTCCACATTGATCAATCAGAGCATCTCCATTTGGAACTCCTGCACAATCAGCACATGATGAATTATCCCCATCACAAATACCACATGCATCTTCAATGG
>CAYSDL010000085.1:0-4112 GCA_964429875.1 uncultured bacterium | reverse complement strand
CATATACATCTGAATACCTATAACCATCTTAATCTACAACATTGTTGGCATCATAATCAAAATCATCATCATAACCACATATGCCATCACTGTCAGCATCATTTTCTGCATCAAATGGACATGGATCATCGTTTACACCATCACCATCTTCATCAGAATCACAAAGGCCGTCACCATCAAAATCATTATCAGCATCGTAACAACAAATGTCAATATTATCTGAAGGCTCATAATATGAAACATCAATATATTCAGGAGAAGTATCTGAAAAGACTATATCGCTTAATCCTGTGGCCTCTCCATCTAAAACAAGTGTTGTTAATTTTCCGCATCCAGCTGGAATAAAAGATGCCGTATAAGAAAAACCGAGCACAGTAGAATCAAATGCCTGCACTGTAAATTCAGCATCTTCAGCCGCACCTCCACTAGGATCTCCGCTTGATATTGCTCCATCAATATTAAATTGAAAGCCACCTATATTTGTATCTACATTAAATAAAACATCTTCGCCTTCTAAATAAATTGTATTAGTTGGAAGATTACATCCATCTAAACCATAACAACATAAACCATCGCCATCAAAATCATTTTCTGCATCATAGGGACAAACGTCGCAATCATCTGCAATACTATCTCCATCTGCATCTAAAAAGTCATCAAAACCTGGACATATATCATCACTATCACAAGATCCATCACTATCTGTATCATCAGGATTATCTAAGGGGCAATCATCATAATTTTCGGGATAATCAGGGCATTCATTAGTGTCTTCAAGTGTACATGCACAAACCCCATCATTATCAATATCGTTATCTGCATCATAACAACATACATCTTGATTTTGGGCAAAAGATTCTTGCCAAATTGCTCCACCATAAATTGTTCCATGATTTCCTTTACCTGATGAATCAATCAATTGATTGCTTTCTCCTTCATTAAATCTATAATAAGCAACTAAATCATTATTGCTTCCTAAATAAGGAGCTAACATTATATTTTGAATTTCATCTTGCGTTAATGCTTTATTCCAAACACTTAGATTATCAATATTACCTTTAAAATAATGGCCTCCATCACCTGAGCGATACCTCCCAATAAAAGCACTAACATCAACAATATTCATTCCATTAACAGATAATGGAGTTCCAGATAATTCACCATTAACATAAAGTGATATTGATGAACCATCAAATGTACCAACAATAAATTGCCACTCATTATTTGGGATAGTAAAACCATCTACTATTTCACTTGGTGTACCTGAATCCTGTGAACCCATCACTCCCCAACTTGGTATATTTTCTGGCAAAACCTTTAAATTATATTGGTAGGGACCAGGAGATCCATTTTTACCTAATATAGTGCTTACACCATGTTCATCATCCAATTTACACCATGCTGCAACAGATAAATTTGGAGAATTAAAATCATCTGAGTTTCCTAAATCCACATAATCATTTTGCCCATCAAAATATAATGAATAATTTGTTTGACTACAGCAAAGTCCATCATTATCTATATCATTATCTGGGTCATAAGGACATACATCATAATTAAATGGACATTGAGATTCATCTTCTAATGTACAACCTCCAAGTTCATCCCCATCTGCATCATTTTCAGCATCATATGGATAATTATCATAATCATCTGGACATAGAGATAAATCTTCTATTATACAACCACATTCCCCATCATCATCTAAATCATCATCATATTCATAAGGACAAGGATCAATTGGATCTTCACAATCTTCTTCATTTTCTAATGTACAATCTCCAGTGCCATCATTATCAATATCATTATTAGCATCGTATGGAAAATCATCTACATCATCACAAAGATTATCATCATCTAGATTAAAGATATTTCCTCCAAGTGTTCCATAGCAATCACGAAGAACATTTAAATTTTCAATTACATTAAAACTTAAATCTTCCCATTGAATATTTTCTGATGGAGTTGCGTCATATATTTCATTTTCTGAAAAATCAAAGATTTTAAATTCAGGAATTTCTCCATCTAAAATATAGTTTTCAGTATAATCTGTACTATCAGAGCCCATAATAACTATTTCACAAATTTCATTTAAACAATTTGATAAGTCCCATTGTTTTGCACCAATACAAACATCATTTTTGAAAGCTCCCACCCAATCATCTGGACTAACTTCTATTTCATCAATTGTAACTCCTTCAAAAAAGTAACTTGCCTGCTTTTGAGATTGGTTAAAATTGAAAACAATAAAATTTCCATCACAATCAAAGTTTTCTTCTGCAAATTCACAGCTTCCATCATCAAAAATTGCATCATCATTAAAATTACAGGCATCAGAATCTGTGCATCCTATTTGTTCGATCCATTGTGCGCCATTTATGTTTCCATGATTCTGATTTCCTGAATGATCATAGAGAATATTGCCTTCTCCTGCATTAAATTGATAATCAGCTAATAAATAACTATTAGCAGGGATAACATTATTAGAAAAAATGTCATTAACTTCATCTGAAGTAAGACCCTTTTCCCAAATTATAGCATAATCTATGTATCCATAAAATTCTTCTATACCATATGTTGGACTAAAATGTAAATGATTTGTATTTAATATTAATTCAGTATTATTATTTAAATTTGAGACAAGAGCACCATCAACATATAATTCCATTATATTGCCATTCCATGTAGCAACGACCGTATGCCATTGATTATCGTTGAGATGAATATCAGTATAGCAAATTTCCCAATCATTTTCTATATTAAATTTTGTTCCACAACCATCTAACATAATCATGAAGTCATTTGTGTTTTCTGTTGTTATTAATCTTTGTGCTATTTGGTCTTGATTTGTTGCTTTAAACCTTAATGCTATAGATAGCTCTTCAATATGTTGGTTATCACTAAAAATATCACTTACGATTATATCATCATTTCCATCAAACCTAAGAGAGTATTCATCAGGGATTGGATATTCACAGGCAGAATTATCAATGATTGCATCAGGATTATAGTTAGATGCAAATTCATCCATGCAGCCATAAACATCATATTCAAACTCAATTAAATAATAGGCCTGATGCGTATTACAATTACAATCATCCAACATCCCAGAAAGATATAACCAAGCACAATTTTCTCCATTAATATTGTTTGGTTCCCCAGATGACCACTGAGGATAATTGAAAGGTTCGGATGTAATCCATTCCCAGCCTCCTGATGGTTCTGAAAAATTGGAGTTTGATTCATTTTGTAATAAACCAACAATTAAATCTTGTTGCAATGAAAGGAACAAGTTAGTTTCAGCTTCATTAGTTATTGTTGCTAAATAACTACTATTATTCTGAGCAATTACTGATGCATCATTCCAATTAGAAGTATTTTTTGAGATATAATAATAGTGACCATTTATTTCATTTAAATAAGTGAAATCTTCTGATGAAATGAATGAGCCAGAACAGCTTCCATCATCAATATTTGCATCTGTATTATAGTTTTCTGCAAGTGGATCTGTGCAACCATAGTCAGGTTCTATTTCTAAAATAAACAACCTGTACTCTTGTGATACCTCACAACCTATACCATTCCAAACTCCACTTGGTTGATTTTGCATTTCATAACAATCTCCATTTCCATTACCAGAAAAATTAGTATATGTTAAATCTTCTCCAGTCACCCAGTTAGGGTTAGAAGAGCCATATAGCCCAATCCAAAAGTGGTGGCCATGAGCAGGAGTATTTTCTAAAAGAAAAGCTTGTTCTGAAGAAGAATTTATAGAAACTAAATGACCTCCATTTGCAATGCATATTTCACTTGCTTCATTCCAAGTTTTATCACCTATTTCCATTTCTTGACCTGAAGTAAATAAATAATATTCGTGATTTTCAAATTGCCCCATAGAGACAAAGTCACTTGATACAGAGAAAACAAAGTTAGTAAACAAAGTTAATAGCAGTATTATTCTTATCATAAAATATCCTCTTAAATTTTGTATATAAAAGTTTAAAATACACCCCCCCAGAAGTGTTTTTAACAATTTACATTATATGTGATACACTTCACAAGAATAATTTATGACGAGAAATGTGTCTTTTAATACTTATTGAAATAAAAAA
>CAYSDL010000084.1:0-4130 GCA_964429875.1 uncultured bacterium | reverse complement strand
ATGGATAAATCAATTGGAATATAACCATTTAATTCATCATGACAAGAAGTTTGATCAGTAACTATATCTGGAATTATTTTTTTAGAAACAAATTTCTTAAAGATTTCAGCAGCGTTACCTAATAATCCTATAGATAAACTTTTCTTACTTTTTTTTGCTTCTAAAGCTAAAGTTATTGCTTCATCGAACTGAAAACATTTTACATCTAAATATCTTGTTTTTAGTCTTTTATTAATTCTCTTTTCATCAATTTCTACAGTAATATTAACACCACCGTTCATTGTAACAGCTAGAGGTTGTGCTCCTCCCATGCCTCCAAGGCCAGCTGTAAGAGTTAATGTCCCTGATAAAGAGCCATTAAAATGTTGCCTTGCAACTTCAGCTAATGTCTCATAAGTACCTTGTAAAATGCCTTGCGTCCCAATATAAATCCAACTTCCTGCTGTCATTTGGCCATACATCATTAAGCCCTTCTTATCAAGATCTCTAAATGTATTCCAATTCGCCCAATTAGGCACTAACATTGAATTAGAAATCAATACTCTTGGAGAAGAATAATGTGTCTTAAAAATTGCAACAGGCTTTCCTGATTGTATTAATAAAGTTTCATCATTTTCTAATTTTTTCAATGATTCTAATATTAAATAGTATGATTCCCAATTTCTTGCAGCTTTTCCTATACCACCATAGACAATTAATTCATCAGGATTTTCTGCTACATTAGAATCTAAATTATTTTGCAACATTCTAAAAGCAGCTTCTTGTTGCCACCCTTTACAAGACAATTGAGTTCCTATTGGTGATTTTATATTTCTTTTCATATTTATTTTTCTAAATGAAAGTTCATAGATTTAAATATTGGTAAATATAAACCTAAAGTATCTTTAACTATATTATATGTTGAAATACTAAAATTTTCATAACCCTGCAATCTAGATAATAAAATTTTATTAGAGAGTGAAATAGGATTATCATTAAAAAAATCAAGTCCAATAAATATTTTATTCTTTTGAATATAATCAGGAACTTTACTAGAAATCATTTTATTTATATAATTAAATTCAGAAAAATTATTACTATAATTCTTTATTATAGCAAAATCTACAAGGCCCTCATTGATCCAAGAGAGCCAATTTTGGTACCACCTTTCTTTTGCCATAATATAATCTGGTTTTACAGCAACACTTAAAGAGATACTTAAAGAATCCTTCAAAATATTGTATTTAACCGATCTCACAAATTCTGAAATTTTATTTTCCCTAAATGAATTCCAGCTATTATTAATTGAATCAATTAGATCTTCAGAATAACCAAACCTAGTAGAAATTATTCCTCTATTAATATCTCTAGGATCAATATTATAAATATTAATGAAATCATTTATACCTTGCTTATTATATCCATAAAAATTATCTTGATATCTAATATAATCAAGTAATAATCCATCAATAGAATAATTATCAAACAGATCATTTATAACTGAAAGCAAATAATTATTAGCTTTTGAATGCATTGGAGAAATATATACACCTTCCCATGTTTTTGATTGATTTAATTGTAAATCAATCTCTCCATCTGATTTGCCATTAAAATCAGATTCAAAGCAATCACCACAATTATAATAAAAATGATCTTCATTAGGTGGTAAAGTTGATTTAGACCACAATAAATATGTATTAAACCAGGCATGAATTTCGATTGAAGAAAATTCAGCTTTAGATAAAAGATAGTTTAATGGATCAAATAGTGAATCAACTAGTTCATATTTAGAAATTAAATTAGAATTAAACAAAACCTCACCATCTGACATAGATTCAATAAATAGTTTATTAATCTTGTTCTCTAGCGCAAAACTAAACACTGATTCTACAGATGTAGAATCAAGAACATTGTTTTTTTTTACCCACAAACATTTTGAATCAACATTTGATAGAATTTGTGGATAAATAAAACTATTAGATATAATAATAAAAAGGGCCGAAAAAAATAATGGCCCTTTTATAAATCTAATCATTATATATTCAATATAACTCATTTAATTTTAAAGTTATTTTTCATTTTCTTCATCTTTTTGAGAAGAATCATTCCCTGTTTTTAAATCTACAAACTCTATTAAGGACATATTAGCATTATCATTTTTTCTATTATTAAGTTTTATTATTCTTGTATAACCACCAGATCTTGACCTATAGTTTGGCGCAATTTCATGAACTAATGTATTTGCAACTTCTTTCTTTAAGTTACCCTTTATTTTTTGCATAATAAGTCTTCTTCCATGCAAATTATCTTTTTTAGCATAAGTAATAAGACGCTCAACAAATCTTCTTAATTCTTTTGCTTTTTCTACAGTAGTTATAATTTTTTTATGTTTAATTAAAGAAATACTTAAGTTACTTAACAAAGCAGCTCTATGAGATGATGTTCTATTAAGTTTTCTTCCTTTATGTAAATGTCTCATAATTTAATTTACCTTATTCTTGAAAATAATTTTCTACATCCATTCCAAATTTAAGACCCAGTTCATTTAATTTCTCATTAAGTTCAGTTAAAGATTTTCTACCAAAATTTTTAAACTTTAACATTTGACCCTCTTCCTTTGAAACTAGTTCACCTATTGTTCTAATACCTGCAGCTTGAAGACAATTATGACTTCTAACTGACAACTCCATTTCATCAATACTTTTTAATAAAGTTGTTTTAATTTCAAGAGCAACATTTAATTCTTCTTCATTCACAGCTTTAATTACTTTAGAATCATTAAACATGAAATAACCCAGATGTTGCCTCATAATATATGCAGCATGATTAATACAATCCTTAGGAGGAATAGTACCATCTGAATCTACTTCCATAATTAAACGTTCAGTCCCTTCAGTTGATGAAGCAATTGGCTGGACCTCCCAATTCACATTTTTTATTGGGCTGTAGATTGAATCAATACTTATTGTTCCAAGAGTATCATCAGCTCTTTTGTTTTTTTCAGAAGGGACATAACCTTTACCTCTTGAAATTCTCATTTCAAAAGAAATTTTCATTTTTTTATTTAAAGTCGCAATATGTGTTCCTTTACTTACAACTTCAAAATCAGACAAATAATTATTTAGTTCGGCAGCTGTTAATTTTCCAGGACCTTCAAACTCAAAATTTATTAATTCTGTAATTGCATCTTCCGTCATTTTAAATCTAATACTTTTTAGATTTAAAATAATTTCAGATATATCCTCAGAGACACCATTAATTGTTGAAAATTCATGAGATACTCCATCAATTTTAATAGATGTAATTGCGGCACCTGGTAAAGAAGTAAGCAACGTTCTTCTTAAACCATTCCCCACAGTGACTCCATAACCTCTATCAAAAGGTTCTGCTGAAATTTTTGAATAATTTTTCTTATCTTCTATAATATCTATTTTAATATCTTGAAAATATTTATTTGACATTTTTAGTACCCCTTATTTTGAATAGAGCTCTACAACTAATTGCTCATTTATAGGTTCAACAATTTGACTTCTCTCAGGTTTTTGTATAAAGGTACCTTTAAGTTTTCCTTTATCTAATGATAACCATTCAGTAGGGTTATCGTTTTGAATTCTTCTCATAGATTCCTGAAAAATTGTATTTTTTTTACTTTTATCTCTGATTTGAATGATATCTCCTTCAGATAATATATAAGAAGGAATATTAACAATTTTATTATTTACTAATACATGTTTATGACTAACCAATTGTCTCGAGGCTCTTCTTGTGGAAGCTAAACCTAATCTATATACAGTATTATCTAATCTTGATTCTAGAAGAATTAATAAATTATCTCCAGTTGGACCATCCATAGAAATAGCCTTCTTAAAATAATTTCTAAATTGTTTTTCTAAAACACCATATAAATATTTAATTCTCTGTTTTTCTCTTAATTGGATGCCATAATTAGACATTTTCGATCTTCTTGAATCTCCATGCTGACCTGGAGGGTAACTTTTTCTTAAATTACCAAATTTAGGTGATTCAAAAGCTGCAAAATCTAATCTTCTACAAATACGCGCTCTAGGCCCTGTATATCTTGCCATAAATTTCTCCGTATAACCTTATATTTTTTATTTGTATAACTCCATTATGAGTTATTTTCGTTAAAT
>CAYSDL010000083.1:0-4216 GCA_964429875.1 uncultured bacterium | reverse complement strand
GAGCAACGGACTGTTAATCCGTGTGTCCCTGGTTCGAGTCCAGGTGCCGGAGCCACGACAAGTAACCACAACAACCCCCTTATAATCGAGGGGGTTTTTGTTATCCCCTAACTCATCAATCTATAATGATCTGTAACATTGTGATAGTGAATTAATACACCATTATTAATACACCAAGAGCGCACACCAATCCAAATTTCAACCTAATATTCAACCCATACGGGTCAATCGAACGGGGGTGGTTGCGTAATATAAGAGGGACACCCATTGTGATATATTTTTTTGAAAATATTTTGTAAATTCTGATATGAGATTGATTGCATTCATATTATTGTCATTTGTTTATTCACTTACAATTAATATCCCAGATGAATATCTAACTATACAATTAGGTATAGATGCAGCTGAAGAATTTGTAGATATTAATGGATATGATGAAGAAGTTATTGTAAAAGTAGCGCCAGGTATTTATAATGAAAATCTCCAAATAACACGTTCTATCACTCTTACAAGTCATGCTATTGATGATGATCTTACAAATTGGATTAGTGATACCCCTTATTGGCAAGTAGTAAATGCTAATATAAATAATACAATTATTGATGGAAGCGCAAACCCAGAAACTACAGAACATGGTAGCGGCATTTTAATATATTCTAATACAGAGGATTGCATTACACCAACGATAAAAGGCTTTACTATTGAAAATGGTATTGGAACACTTGTTACTAGAAATCCTGGATCACCATATGAAACACAAGAACGTCTAGGAGGTGGCATCCTATTTGATATTGCAGATCCAACTATACAGTATAATCAATTTATTAACAATGGTAAAATTTTTAACGATGGGATAATAGCAGTCACAGCTACTGCTGGCGGTGCTATCTATGCTACAACAGAAGATGAAGATTGGGATTTTAATCAAACACCAACAAATTACTTTGACCTTTCAAGTAGAACCTATTGTGATGATATAGAAGAATTTGATTTCTCTAACAATTTTTATAATTTCAATGATGCTTTGTATGGAAATACACTTTCAAACAAATATTTTTCAAATAGTTTTAATATGTCAGGAAGTATCTTTGATGTAGGAAACTGTTCTGCGGATCAAATATCTCCTATCTGGGTACATGTTGAAGAAGATGCTGAATTAAATTTAGAAAATACTGATAGTAGATTTTGTGCACAAACCGCTTCTGATGTATGGGTAGACCCAAATATTGATGAAGAATGTTTATTGCCTGATCTAGATTGTGGTGATGAAAATGAGCCATTTAAAACTATTACATGGACACTTCAGATGATTATGCCCTCAGAGAGCAATCCTGTAACTATACATCTTGTAAATGGTGAATACAGCCCAGAAACTGGAGAGATTTTTCCAATTATATTACCTGATTATGTAAACCTTGAAGGACAAAATGAAGATTTAACAATTCTTAATGCTGAGCAAACAGCAGGAGTAATTGAGATTAAAGATTGTGATAATATCATTATATCAAATTTAACCATAACAGGTGGAAATTCAACCGTTAATGGAGGTGGTATATATTTACACTCTTCAAGCCCAACTCTTACACATTTAACTATAAAGGGAAATACATCAGGTGAATATCAAGAATTAGAATTTATGGGACCTTATCAAGGCGGAGGTGGAATGTACTTAAATTTTTCTAATCCCAATATTACACATGTAACAATAAGTGAAAACACGGCTTATAATGGTGGAGGACTACTTATGTTCTCTTCCAATCCTACAGTTTCATATCTAACTATTAATGAAAATATATCAGGTGGTTTTGGCGGAGGATTATATTTAGTCTATTCAAATCCTAATATTTCACATTTATATATTCTAGGAAACACATCATCAAAAGGTGGAGGTATAGCAATAGATGAGAATTCTAGCCCTACAATCTCAGATTTCAACGTAATTGAAAATATAGGAAATACCTTTGCTGGTGGTGTCTATTTAGTAAGAAACTCCATATTGACACTTACCAATGGAGTTATAAGTGGAAATACTAATTCAAGAGGAGCAGGAATTGAGATAATTTATGGTTGTAACGCTTTAATTTCTAATACGGTCATATCAAATAATAATGGAACTGGGATATTTCTAGATGAATCTAATATTATTCTTGATCATGTAACTATATATAACAATACAAATTACGGAGTTAAAGCTAATAGTCTATCTTGGAATGATGTAGAAGTATCCATGACAATTAAAAACAGTATTATTTGGAATAATAATCCAAATGATATATTACAAGGTGAAGAAGTTAATTCTATTATAACATATAGTAATATTGGAGAATACTTATATGATGGTGAAGGAAATATTTCAGAAGAACCAATGTTTTCTGATCCTGAAAATAATAATTTTGACCTACTTGAACAATCACCTTGTATTAATGCAGGAGACCCAGGCCAATGGTCACAAGATCTGGATGGAACAATATCAGATATGGGTTCAACTGGGGGGTTATTTTTAAATACTAATTTTATATCGTATGATTTCGAAGAGGTTGGAAATATTGAGATATATAAACAATTTACGTTATACAACTATAGAGAAACTCCTATCACAATAAACGAAGTTAATTTTAACACATTATCTTTTAGTACTACTACAACACTTCCTATAATAATATCACCTTTTGAGACAGGTGTTATTAATATAAAGGCAAACAATTCTACATATGGACCTGTTCAAGATCAAATGGAATTTGTAAGCGTAGATTTACCAGATGAAATTTTTGTATCTTTATCATTAATTGGAATAAATGAGAATATATTAAGTAACAACTTATCTGGCATATATCCTTCTTCTGTATATCGTATATCAAATGATATTACTATCGCACATAACGATACAGTAATATTAGGCCCTGACACAGAATTTTTATTTGATGGTCCCTATAGTTTTGATATATATGGTACGCTTAAAGCAATAGGTGCTGAGAATGATAGCATTATATTTGACAACTTTGATTTATATACCGATGATAAATGGAGAGGTTTTACATTTAATTTTGTTTCAAATGATACAGAATTAAAGTATGTAAGAATATCTGGGGCTCAAAAATCACTAGGTGCAGCAATGTATTTATATTTTTCTGATCCTATTATATCTTATGTTACAATAAATGAAAATACTTCATTTGGCATAAATCCTAGCAATTCGGGTTCAACGATTTGGATGCAGTCTTCAAATCCAATTCTTAGTAATCTATCAGTAAATAATAATAATGGTAATGGATTTTACTTGTCATATTCAAGTCCTGCTCTCACTAATGTAGTTATAAGTAAAAATATCAATGGAGGTGATGGTGCAGGCATGGGTTTGTTTTATTCAGATCCTATCCTTAATTATGTAACGATAAGTGAAAATACAGGAGAACGTGGAGCTATGTGGTTATTTGGCTCGAATCCTGAACTGCTACATGTTATTATAGCTGAGAATCATTCTGATGATATTGGTGGTGGACTCTTTTTATGTCTTTCAAATCCAACGCTCACCAATGTAACTATAAACAACAATATTGCCCCAGATGGGAGCGGAATGTATTCATATTACTATTCATTTCCTATCCTAAACCACGTAACTATAAGTGGAAATACATCTATGGACATTGAAGGTAATGGAGCTAGCATGTATTCTGAAAATGAATCAAATCCTAATATTAATAATTCAATTATATGGGGTAATCATCCGATTGATTTGTATGATGAATATAATGATATAGTTATAAAATATAGTAATATTGGAGGTGGATGGGAAGGTGAAGGCAATATTGATCAAGATCCAATGTTTACTGATTCTGAAAATGATGATTATACCCTGCACGAAGGCTCACCTTGTATTGATACAGGAACAGCAGATATAAATGGTGATGGAATTAATGAGATTTTTGATTATTATGGTACAGCTCCCGATATGGGCGCTTTTGAATATACACCAACAATTTCTATTGGAGATTTAAATCAAGATTTTTATATAAACATATTCGATGTTGTTATATTAGTGGAATATGCCTTAGATGGAGAATATGATTATTATGGAGATATTAATCAAGATGGAATTATAGATGTCATGGATATTGTAGCTCTTGTTAATATCATTCTTGATAATTAATTATTAAACCAAAAACAGACCCAATAGGGGTTAAAACGAAGGGGGTGGGTAACGATATATAAGAGCGAC
>CAYSDL010000082.1:0-4219 GCA_964429875.1 uncultured bacterium | reverse complement strand
GAGAAATTAGCATTTACTATTGATATGCGTCTTGGTAATGGTAATGAGCCTGTTATACTAAATATAATTAATCAACCAATTGATTTTAAATTACATGAGATATTTCCGAATCCCTTTAATCCAACTACTACAATAAAGTTTGATATTCCAATCTACGATTATGTCAGTTTAGATATATATAATTTACAGGGTCGTTTTATTCAAAATCTTTATAGTGATTATATAAATGCTGGAAAACATGAAGTAATTTGGGATGCAAGTGAAAAAGCATCTGGTATATATATAGTAAGACTATCTTCTTCTAGTCATAATTTTAATCAAAAAGTAACATTCCTTAAATAGGAAAATAAAAAATAAAAAAATTTTATTTTAACATTTCGTTTATTTTTGATATATCACCCGTTGGTAATTTGCAAGAGTAATTCTGACAAACATAAACAAGTGGAGCACCATTATCACCATTAGGGTATTGTTCTAAAAATGAAAACATTTTTTCATTATTATTATTAAAAATTATTACTTTATTTGGTTGAGCATTTTTTTGAATACTTTTTATTATATTTTCACTCTTTTTTCTATCACCTTTAACTATAATTTCATAGGATGGTCCTTTCATAAAGTCTATAGCATGTAATAGCATTGTGCTACCACTACTATATCTGTTTAATTTAGGAGTAAATGCATTAACTATATCATATGATATCTCCTCGTAATCATATCTTGATAATATCCTTCCTAATCTAATATAGTTATATGCTGATACAGAGTTACCTGAAGGTATTGCCCCATCATAAATTTCTTTATTTCTAACAAATAAATCTTCTCCAATATCTGAGGTGAAAAAAAATCCTTTATTATTAAAATCCCAAAAATGATCAATTTGATAATCAGATAAATCTGCAGCTAATGATATATATTTAACATCAAAGTCTGCTTGATATAATTCAATTAATCCCCATATGAAAAAAGCATAATCTTCAATCATAGCTTTTATGCCTGAATGACCATTTCTATATCTTTTTAAAAGTCCTCCATCATCATCAATTAAATTTTCAATAATAAAATCAGCACTTTTTTTAGCTTCATTATAATATTCTTTATTATCTAACATAACAGATGCTCTTGCGAGTGCAGAAATCATTAGACCATTCCAATCTGTTAAAATTTTGTCATCTTTTTGTGGATGTATACGTAATTCTCTGAATTTGAAAATCTTGTCTCTAATATTATGATATCTTTTTTTCAAAATTTCACTATTTTCAGAATAATCTAAACTAATTTGATCCCAATCTTTTGTAAAGTGTGGGATATTAGTCCTATGCCCCTCAACTCTACAATTACCATTTTCTTTTATATTCAATATATCTGAGATGAAGATATATTCATTATCATTTAGAATTTTCTTTATTTCTTGATTGTCCCAAATGTAAAAAACTCCCTCTTCTCCCTCACTATCAGCATCTTCAGCAGAATAAAAGCCTCCTTTATTGTGTGTCATATCTCTTAACACATATTCACATACCTCATTTATTACATTAACATAATAATTATCATTAGTTAATACGTATGCATCAAGATATGCATGAAGAATCATAGCTTGATCATATAGCATTTTTTCAAAATGTGGCACTAACCATTTTTCATCAGTTGAATATCGATGAAAACCAAATCCAATCTGGTCATATATTCCACCTTTTTTCATCGAATAAAGTGATTTATTAATAATTTCTAAAGCTCTAACATCTTTTGTTCTATGATAATATCTTGCAATAAATGAATAATCATGAGGTTTAGGAAATTTATTTCTAGAACCAGTAAATCCTCCATAAATATCATCAAATCTATTACTAAATGAATTAAATGCTTTTTGTAAAACATCTTTACTTAATGATATATTAGAATGATTCGATTTATTTAGATTATTATTTACAAGGTCTCTAACAATTGAATCAGCACTATTAATAAGACTGTCCTGTTTATTATCCCACATATTTTTTATTGTAGGAACAAGTTCTAGCATACCTATTCTATTGTAATTAGGACGAGATTTTTTAGGAAAATATGTCCCAGCAAAAAAAGGTTTTTTATCTGGGGTCATTATAACAGTCATAGGCCACCCTCCTCTACCTGTTAATTTTTGTGTTACTTCCATA
The DNA here is from genome assembly GCA_964429875.1 of uncultured bacterium. Taxonomy (GTDB): domain Bacteria; phylum Fidelibacterota; class Marinisomatia; order SCGC-AAA003-L08; family D37C17; genus CAYSDL01. The sequence continues at coordinate 2,066 of CAYSDL010000082.1, read as the reverse complement.
TATACATTATCAATATCAGGCCTTTCTTCTCTATCTACTTTAATATTGATAAATGTATCATTCATTAATTTTGCTACATCATTATCTTCAAAAGATTCATGTTCCATTACATGACACCAATGACATGTAGTATAACCTATGGATAGAAACACAGGTTTATTAAGTTTTTTAGCTAATAAAAACGCTTCTTCATTCCATGGGTACCATTCAATGGGGTTTGCTGCATGTTGTAATAAGTAAGGACTATTTTCAAATATTAATCTATTCCATAGTTCTCCTCCATCTTTTGGAAGCTTAACTATTTCTTCATTATTAGGAACAATTATTCTTCCATTATCATTGTACTGATATCTTTTATCCAAATTTTCTCCTATTACCTGATTTACAGTAAAAATAATTGCAAATATAAGTTTTAGGTATATATTCATTTATATATAAGATCTCCATTTCTATCCCAACGTATTATATCCACAACTATTCTATTTTCTTCATATAATGTTTCAGATTTTTTTACACCATTATCATAATACCAAAATTCATATCCATTTTTTAATCCATATTTATATGATAGTATATATTTTATAGAACCATTTAAATGATATTCTTTCCATTCTCCATGTAGTACACCATTAGAATAATTAACTACATTAAGAAGCCTGCCTTCCTCATCCCAATACTTTGAATAACCATCTAGCTTATCATTAAATTTTTGAACTTCATATCTTATCTTTCCATTATTATAATAATCTTTTTCAATAGATCTATTTTTGATCGTTCCTACTCCACAATTAAGAATTAATAATATTAAAATATATTTTTTCATATTTTTCTTAAAGTTCTTCTTTTTATAATAATGGAATCATTAAATCTATTAATTCCTTCATTTTTCATTTTATTTGAATTTTTATCAATATAATTACTTAGATCATCTATTGATGAAATAAAATAATGGACTAATATATGTTTTTTATAATCATTTTTTTTATATGAATAAATTTTCGCATTATTAAAGCCTTTGAATTTCAACATAAGTGATATATGTTTTTTTAACCATTTCATATATTCATCATACATAGGTGAATCTAGTGTTATATCAATTTCATAAATAATCATAATATAATATTAAATAATTGTGGCGGCGCAGGGATTCGAACCCCGGACACCCGGATTATGATTCCGGTGCTCTAACCAACTGAGCTACGCCGCCAAATAGAAGGATAATTTATTTTGTTTAAATAAATTTCTAATTATTTATTTCTAGTCTCAATTAAATTATATATAAGTCTAACAGCTACACCTGTTGCTCCATGCTTAGGCATATAAGAAGGTTCTTTTGGGCCCCATGCTGTTCCAGCTATGTCCATATGGACCCAAGGAGTATCTCCAACGAACTCTTTTAAAAAAGCCCCAGCAGATATTGTGCCTGCTAATCTCCCCCTTCCAAGATTTTTGATGTCTGCAATTTGAGATTTAATATCTTTACAGTATTCATCCCATAGAGGTAATTGCCATACTTTCTCTCCAGTTTCATCTGAAGAAGACTTAACTTTTTTAATTAAAGTATCATCATTACCCATTATTCCGCTAGCTCTATCACCCAAAGCTATTAATACTGCTCCTGTTAAAGTAGCAAAATCTATAATAGAATCTGGAGTGAAATTTTTATTCACATATGAAAGAACATCTGCGAGGACCAATCGTCCTTCAGCATCAGTATTTAGAACTTCAATTGTTTTACCATTATATGCTTTAACAATATCTCCTGGTCTTTGAGCTTTTGAACTTGGCATATTTTCTGTTGCACCAATAGCAAAAATAATATTTGTCTTAGGTTGTAATTCTGCTACAGCTTTTAGAACACCTAAAACAGTTGCACTTCCACACATATCAAATTTCATTTCATCCATTCGTGGTGGCGGCTTTAAAGATATACCTCCAGTATCAAAGGTTAAACCTTTTCCAACTAATGCTAATGGTTTATCTTTTTTATTTCCACCAGAATATTCAACTAAAATCATTTTAGCCGGTTCTGCTGAACCCATTGCTACACCATAAAAAGAACCTAA
>CAYSDL010000081.1:0-4252 GCA_964429875.1 uncultured bacterium | reverse complement strand
ATATCAATACCTAAATAAACATTAAATTCAACAGGATCTAAAATATTACCAAGAGCAAGATTTAATTCAAAATCAATTGCTTCTGAAATATCATACACCATATCTGTTTCAATATCATAAAATTTGAAATTAAGAGATTCTCCATTTACTTCATCGCTATAAACGACCATTTGGAAAACATTCCCTCCACCTAATTCATCAGGAGCTTGCACAGGACATGCAATTCCTCTTAGCTCTCCATTAACAAATGCAGCTAATAAATCTCCATCAGAAGTATTATCTTCTTGATCAAGATTGTTTGTGTTTGTTACAAGAACAATTGATGTAATTGAGCCATTAAATTCATAATCAGAAAAATTATCTAATAGACAATCTCCATTTGAATCCCAATCAGGGTAGTTATCTGAAATTTCATTACAACCATCATTATTTCCTTCAGGATCAATACATATATCTGCAACGCAGGGACCTGTGTCAGCTTCACAATCATAATCACCTGAAACACACGTTGAATAACAACAATCACCACCATCAAATTCACAAGCTTCATTGTTATTAGAGTTATCACAAAAGCCATCGCCTACCCATGTTACATTACCATTACAATCTACTAAACAATCATTTTCTGGATCTGTATCACATACACCACAATTATCTTCTTGTGCACCACCACCACAGTCACCAGCACAGTCTTCTACATTACCATCACAATCACATGTGCCATCTGCAATACCATCTCCATCACATACACCACATTCATCCTCAACTGCATCACCACCGCATTCGCCAGCACAATCATTATATAAACATGAACCATCATCTACATTTGCTTCATCATTATAGTTGCAAGAATCAGAATCTGTGCATCCATATACATCCTCAGGTTCTGTTGAGTTTTCATATCCCGGTGTTCCACCAGGAACAACAAAACTTGCCTGCCAACTTTCAGCAAGATTATTGTCTAAATCAGCACTTATCAATTCTAATGTTGAGCCTTCTGCATCAGCTCCTTGCGGCCATAAGTCATTATCACCTTGGAATCCATCACTATAAGTAACGCTGTCAACATTTTGACCAATTGAATCTATTAAAGTTATAGTTTCACCATTATTAAGTAAACTTGTTCCTCCATGGCTCAAGCTACCTTCAAAGGTTTCTGCATTCCTTGCAAGTACGATATATTCATATCCATTTAATACAAAATCTTCAAAAGTAAAATTAATGTTTGTAGCACTTAGATTCCATCCACTTAAATTTATGTTATCAACTGAATTATTATATAGCTCAACAAATTCATAATCCGCATCTTCTTGATCATAGCTTGCAGCTGGATTATAATTAATTTCATTAATTACAATTAATCCATCATAATTAGCATATTCACAACAATCATCACATGGGAGGCTTGCATTTTCATCAAAATTAAGCGCACTTTCATCTGTGCAGCCTGTACAAGAAGAATTATCTCCATTACATACTCCACATTCATCTTCAAAAGAATCACCCCCACATTCGCCAGAGCAGTCTTCTACATTACCATCACAATCACATGAACCATCTGCAATGCCATCTCCACCACAAACACCACATTCATCTAAAACATTTCCATAGCAATCGCATGCACCATCTTGGATTCCATCTCCATTACATTCGCCACATTCATCATACTGCCCAACACAGTCATCTACATCATCACAAATTCCATCTTCATCAATATCTTCATCACAATCAACATTATATGGAGGAATTGTTGCTCCTGTTAGAGAAAATCCAATAACTATAGAAGAAGAATTAGAAACAGTAAAACCACTTGACTCTGCTACACCACCTGATGCACCAAAAACATCTACTCCACTTAGTGCAAACTGGAATCCAGCAACTTCAACTGTATTATTCATATAAATAGGCAAATTATTCCCTCCAAACCCAGCATCAGTTAAACAATCGCCTGCATTTGTTGATAATCCTTCTCCATTTGGGCCAGATACAATTACATCATTTATACATACTTCATCATCTACATAATCAACTGATAAATAAGTTAGTACTTGACCACCCAGGTCTCCAAAACTGAGGGTTACATCTACATCATCACAAGAACTACCATCTCCACCACAAATTCCGCATTCATCTATATCAGATGAGCCACCACATTCACCAGCACAGTCTTCTACATTTCCATCGCAATCGCATGCACCATCTTCAATTCCATCGCCATTGCATACATCACACTCATCATACTCACCTACACAATCATCAATATCATCGCAAATACCATCTTCATCTAAATCATCACAGCCACCATCATCTCCTGAATCTTCATAATAACTAAAATCAAGAGAGCCTCCATTTGCATCTGATACGATAATATTAATTAAACCATTTGCTTCACCATTAATATCTAAAATTGTTAAGGTTCCACATCCAGCGGGCACAACGCTTCCTGTAAATGAAAACCCGAGAACAACCGTAGCGCTACTAGATACTGTAAACCCTGCTGCTGCTGCATCACCACCAGCAGCCCCATTAATAGTTGTTCCGTCAACAGTAAATTGAAATCCTCCAATATCTTCTGTTGAATTATATAAAACATCACCTCCATTTAAATAAAAATTGTTATCTGGAAGATCACACCCATCTGCTATTCCACCACCATCTCCCCCAGTTGGACAATCTTCTAAATCACAAACAAGTGTTTGCCCATCATCACATAAATATGGCCCTGTACAAGAGCCATCATCTACTACTGCTCCAGAATCAAAATTGCATGCATCAGGATCAGTGCACCCTGAACAAGATGAATTATCCCCATTACAAACACCACATTCATCTTCAAAAGCAGAACCACCACACTCCCCAGCACAATCTTCCACATTGCCAGAACAGTCACACGTGCCATCTGCTATTCCATCACCATTACATTCTCCGCATTCATCATATTGAGCATCACCGCCCCATACACCTGCGCAATCTTGTATACAATCATTAGATGAATCATTATCACATGTACCACATTCATCTTCAAGGGCATCACCACCAAAATCACCATTACAATCTGCACTGCAATCATTTGATGAATCATCATCACAAACACCACAATTATCTTCTACTGCACCACCACCGCATTCGCCAGCACAGTCTTCAACATTTCCATCGCAATCGCATGCACCATCTTCAATTCCATCGCCATTGCATACATCACACTCATCATACTCACCAACACAATCATCTTCATTATCACAAATACCATCTTCATCTACATCATCACAACCACCATCATCTCCTCCTTCAAAATAAGAAAAATCTAATGACCCTCCAGAAGCATCAGAAACAATAATATTACTTAATCCTGTAGCATCACCATTTAGTGTTAAAGATGTTAAAGTTCCACACCCTGCTGAAACTGTAGAACCAGTAAATGAAAACCCAAGAACTGTGGAACCACCAGCAGAAACCGTAAATCCTGCTGCTGCTGCATCTCCACCTGAAGCACCACTTACTGTTGCTCCATCTACATTAAATTGAAATCCTGCAATATCTTCTGTTGAATTATATAAAACATCACCACCATTTAAATAAAAATTGTTATTTGGGAGATCACACCCATCACTAATTGAGCCGCCATCATCACCTGAATCATCTTCTCCAGAATCATAAAATATATCTTCTATAGCTGTAAATAATCCATTAAAGGTTCCTGTCCCACTAGCTATTGAATATTCAACAATATGTTCTTCAGATTTTGATGCATCCCAAATTTTTAGCATCATATTATTCCCTTCGTTTGCACCTGGAACAATAGGACCCCCGAAAGCAGATAAATCTACGGAGCCTATTGCAGCAAGGTTTAATTGCTCTCCATTCCAAATACCCGCGCCCACTAAAATCTCACCTGTATTACCATCGGAATCAACAAGACCATTTGAATCAAATAATCCCACTTCATCACTAGAAGACAATGAATTTATAGTATCTTCAAAAATAAATAAAGTAGATGAACCAGTTTCATCAATGTCTACTACAAAATGTTGATTAAATACTAAGCCTACAAATAATAATGTCGTTATAAATGATTTCATAATTTCCTTTCTACATCAATTAATATTTTTTTTTTAAAAAAAAGTTTGTATTCATTTTGATCAATAATATAAATGATCATTTCATAATTTGAATTAAGGCGCTGTTTATTAATAATTCTCACTAGGTCACCTAAAACATTTAAAACATCTTTATAATTATCTCCTAAAAATAT
>CAYSDL010000080.1:0-4255 GCA_964429875.1 uncultured bacterium | reverse complement strand
TATCTTGATTGATATCTCCATAATAAACATATTCTCCATCTAATACATATTCAACCAATATGATTATATCAAAGATATTTAGATATTGATCTTGGTTAAGATCTCCAAGAATCAGATTATATTCAATTGCTCCCATATCAGGTAATAACCCTAAATAATCAAAAATATCAATTATTCCATCCTGGTCTACATCAGCTGTTCCAGAGTCAATACATAGAGAATTTGGATGCAAACTGAAATTACTATTTTCTGCATCAACAAAAAGTGGATCAGCTGTTATATTAGTAGTACTAAAGCTTTCACCATCTTCAAGATTGCTATAAATAACAGTAGCGTTATCAATACTATTTTCATTTGAATCAGCATTATTAACTATAATTGAATTGGCTATATGCAGAGTATAATCATCATAGTTGAATGATGTCCCAACAATTGGGTTATTATAAATGGTAGAATTATAAATTTGAACATTTGCAGAACCTCTAGCAACTATACCTGAACTCTCTGTAACGTTAGTATAGTCACAATTAGCACAGTAATTATCTGTATTATTACTGACAATTGTTCTATCAATTAAGACATTTGAATCTCTAAGATAAATTCCACCTCCTTGTTCAGCAGCATGATTGCCTTCAACAATTGTATTTATAATACTACCATTAGAATCACGAACACCTATTCCGCCACCATTTACACACCCTCCACCTACATTATCTTTTATTCTTAAATGGTCAATTAGAAAATCAGTATTTTGTAATGCCAAACAACCTGGTCCATTTTTTAAAGTGAAGTGAGAATAAGTCAGCGACCCTGATGAAAGAAATACTCCAAAAGAAGGAATATTAAAACCTTGTAAATTAGGTAAAGATGATAAATCAATAATAGTTTGATCCCTACTTTCTCCAATTACAGAAGTATTGATAAAAAATGGCAAAGCATCCATTAAATACAAACCATCCTCTAAATAAAATGTTGATGTGTTCTCTAAATCTGGAATATAAGATTGCAGTGCTTTTTTTATTGTTTTTATTGGGTTATTTGATTCTATTCCTAAATTATTATCATCTCCATTTTCTGAAGATATATATATATCTTGACCTTGTATTTGTTCGATAACACCAATATTAATATCATAATAGTTAAGTGGATTTTCTGGATCAATTGCTGAGTAGAAAAAAGTAGGAATAGAAACAGTAAATGTATCTAGAACTAAAGAATTTACTCCCCATGCCTCACCAAACAAAAACTCATTACTATAAATACTTGATCTTTCATTGTCATCCAAAACTAGACCTAAGCCAGGAGGCAAATTATAATATGGATCTTCCTCAGGATTATGCTGAGAAAAAAATGCACCACCAAGAAGAGCTGCATTATTACTTATGGAAGAATTTTTAATATAGACTGTAGCATCTCTTTCAATAAAGATTCCTCCTCCCTGACCACTAGAAAAAGAATTAGGGCCATATGTCAAATTATTTTTAACGATGTATACAGAATCCAAATTCATAACATTTTGTTTTATATAGATTCCTCCCCCTTGACCTGACCATCTGCCTAAAGATTCATCAAGAATATTTTCTTTTATTATTACATTTAAAATAGAAGAATTTGAATCATGACTAAATATTCCTGATCCTTTTGTAGAAAAGCCTCCTTTAATTGTCAAATCCCTGATAGTAATATTTTCGCTATTAATTAGCCTAATAACACTAGATGTTCCCTCAGCATCCAAAATAGTACTTTCAGGATTAATTCCCTTAAGCTTAACATTATTTGGAACTGCAATCGGATAATATTCATTGTTTAAGGTAGGACTATATATTCCTTCATCTAAAAAAATAGTTCTCGGGTTCTCATTATCAGCTATAATCATATTGGCTGCCTGATAAATTGTTTTAATTGGATCATTAAAAGATAAACCTGAATTGTCATCATCACCATCAGGAGATACATATAAATCTTGATTTACCTGAGGTTCAACTGAGTTTAAAATATCAAATGTAATATCTTCAATTGGATATGCGTGAAAATCAGTTGGAGCCATAACAGTAAAAGTATCTAAAACAACATCAAGGGTATGACCATTGGCATATATATCTTTTCCATTTCCTCTCAATGTAGAATTATTGCCATATATACTAGATCTATTTTCAGCAGAAAAGTTTATATTGCAATTCATCCCATAATATCCATTGCACATTAATCCACTTCCAGGAAAATCTGATGAATTATTTCTAATAGTAATATTTTCAAAAGTTGGTTCAGAGCTAACATAAACTCCCCCAGCAACTATTGCATTATTATTATATACATCAAAATTAGAAATATTAATATCACCGGATATATATACTCCACCAGCTAAATGAGAATAGTTATTATAAATATTAACATTATTAAATACTGGTACAATTGGATTCCCTGATGCAACGATTCTAAGCCCACCACCAGCAGAAGAAGAAGAAATATATTCTGCAGCTATTGAACCATCATCTTCAATAATTTCATACCAAGGAGGTAAAGATAAATCTATTCTATTGTTGTGAATATCAACATTATTCAATTCCAAGCTATTTAGGGGTAATGATAGATATAACCCTGCTCCATTACGATATGAATCATCATACCACCAATCTTCATCTAAGCTAACATTATCAACAATATAATTGTTTGATATTTCAACATTGTTTAGAATAATATCTTCATTAGAATCCTGTATTTTCATTCCGGCTCCAGAAAAATAAGAAGTATTATTATTTACTATTATTGAATCAAATACTGCACTTGATCTTGCAATATATATTCCCCCGCCATCATTATCTCTAATTGTACAATTTTGAAGAGCTACATTTGATTTATAAAAAATAACTGCTCTTCCTGATGCATTTACCATAGATAAATTAGAAATATTATTTTCCAATTCCGAACTCAGTGCACTTCGCTCAATCTTTAAAACTGATTCTGAATTCATGGCATCTAACACGGTCAAATCTTGGCTTTCTCCTTGGATGTTAACAAATCGCGGTAAAATAATGGGAAAACTTTCACCTGAAAGTAAACTATAATTTCCATCTGCAAGATGAATTGTCACTGGACTATTTTCAGAGGGCATGATCATTTGAAGAGCCCATGCAATTGTTTTAAATGGATTCATAAATGTTCCGCAACCCTCTTCAATACACTCTTGATCTAAGTTCGGATCAACATAAGCATTAGGTGAATTAAATGCACATAAATTACTTTCAATTTCTTCTAATTCAAGATTTGCCTCTGGCTCTACATAAACCCAAACTGGAGAAACTTCCTCAATGCTACAATTCGCTACATCAAATATACTTTCTGACATATCAAAGGTATCTTCAAAACCTCTATTTGCCAATGAATTTCCATAAACTGCATCATTACCATTATACAGATTATTTGATAGACTAAATTCATCTACATCACATCTTGACTCTAAAGATATTCTATTATTAAAATCCCAATCTTCATTAGAAGTTGTCGAATATATAGCTCCACCTTCATCAGTACAATCATCTCTACCAGAACAATTTTGACCAGAACCATTATTTATAAATTTATTATATTCAATTATTGGATTTGAAACATCAAAAAGTATTCCACCACCTAAAACCTTAGTTTCACTAGAGTTTCTTAATACACTTGTTCCGATACCATTTTGAATCGTAAAACCTATAATTTCTGGAGAAATGCATTCTTCTTCACTAATACACCCACTCTCATCCTGATTAATCTCTTCTTGCCAAACACAACCTGCGGTATCATTGCATACTTCAGATTCATCAAGGTAATGACATGAATAATCAGCAGAGATTAAAATTACGCTTCCAAAATCATCAGTTGCACCACTGCCATCTATAATTGTATTGTTGATATTATCATTTGTGACTTCCCACTCCCAGAATATTTCATTAAAATCATTCCAATTTGCAAGATCATCAAAAATTGCTCGACTTGCAAGAGTAATGGAACGTGTTATTTCAAGGTTTTCATAATATATACCTTGATCTACAAGGACTGTATCTCCATGTTGTGCTACATCTATTCCTGATTGAATGGTTGGATACTGATCTGATGGGACATTAAATATATCAGATAATAAAAATGAATGTAATAAAAGAATTAATATTTTTTTTTTCATAAAGAAATGTATTAGGCGTCTTTTAGTGCTTGTTCTAGATCATCAATGATATCTTGTTTATCTTCAATACCAACAGATAATCTAACAAGGCCA
>CAYSDL010000079.1:0-4310 GCA_964429875.1 uncultured bacterium | reverse complement strand
TATTTCTTCAAGATTTAACTGGGGATATAAATAATGATTTATCAGTTGATGTTATAGATATTATAGTCCTTATGGATCTCATTTTAAATAGTATTGAAATTAATGACCAAAATAATATAGCAGATTTAAATAATGATGGATTATTATCAATTTTAGATATTGTTCTACTAGTAGATATAATATTAAATAATTAGTTTATTTTATAGATTGCTGTTAAAGAATAACGTTTTTCTTCATCTTCATTCATTGTGATCATAGGCTGAATGACTAGATTCTTCATTTTAAAACCTGCACCACATCGTAAAAGGTTAGTACTAGAATCTTTCTCTATTTCAAAATTTACAGAAGGGAGCTCAGCACTCATGAATAATTCATAATTTAGCCTCATCAAATCCAAGAAAAGAGTAAGATTAGAATTTGGCCTCTTGAATGAGTCACTATAAAATCCGATAGAAAATATTTTTGAAGAGCTAGATATTTCAAGTGTATTATCACTCATATCATTTAAAAAATCTACTACATCTCCTGAATAATTAGATAAAGTTTCATAATGATAACCAAATTTTATCTTTTTGATATAATATGTCAAGCCTGCACTAATCATCTCCATATTTAAATCCATTCCTTCCAATTCTTCCATTTCAGTATTTATACGATTATAAAATCCACTAATTTCAACTGGTGAATTAGTTTTTTCTTGATATGCTAAATATGAAAAACCTATTCCAATAGCATTTGATTTATCTCTATCTTCTATTTGGTTTGCATAATTACCTGATACTGTGAATCCATCATTGAAATACATCCCTGAATATCCTGTATTGTAAGAAAAAATCATTGATACTAAAATTGAATAGATAAAAATATTTTTCATAATTATAGTTTTCCTTTCATAGAAATTCTCTTAAAATTATTATACTAAAATTGCATCAATTTTATGATAACATTATATGAAAAATAAAAATATTGAATTATTTAATAAGTGGGCGCTAAGTGGAAAAGATGTGAGCATGGAGAAAGGTCACATGCCATCTGTTAATCAAATGATTGAAATCATTCAGAGTAAGTCTATACTAAAAAAAAATAATTTTAATTTTCTTGATCTTGGATGTGGAAATGGGTGGGTTGTTAGAAAGATTGCAAAGAATAAATTATGTAAACTAGCTGTAGGAGTTGACGGTGCAAAAAATATGATTGAAAATGCACTTAATTACTCTAATAATGAGATATATATTAATTCTAATATTGAAGATTGGAGATATACTGAGAAGTTTGATATTATCTTTAGTATGGAAACTTTTTATTATATAAGAAATATTAGTGCAATGCTAAAGAACATATATAATCATTTATTAAATGATAATGGCTCTATTATTATAGGCTTGGATCATTATCTTGAAAACAAACCATCATTAAGTTGGGATAAAGATTATAACTTAGATCTTCTTACGTTGTCAGTTAATGAATGGAAAGAATTATTTATAAAAAATAAATTTAAAAATATTGAAGTTAATTTTTTCGGCAAAAAAAATGATTGGAATGGAACCTTAATATTATATGCTGAGAAGTAATCAAGAAGCTAAAAATTCAACTTGGTTATTTGAATCTACTTTAAACCTAATATGTCCATCATATTTTAGTTCTATTATTTCAAATGATAAAATTTTGAGCTCAATACAACAAAAATTTTTATATCCCTTTTCACTATCTTTTGGAGTTGGATCACACTCTATATATTCTTTTGGTAAATTTGCCTCCCAATTTTTCAATAAGGAACTTGGAGCATGTGGCGCCATATAACATTTTCTGCTTTGCATTGGGGTATTCTTCCAGACTTTAGATGATATATTATTATTATTATGTAAAATAGCAATGCAGTTTAACCGTAATTGAGTTCTTCTTTTATTATTGTAAAATAATGCACAACAAGAGGGATTATCAATAATATCAATTGTCTTATTACTTCTTTTATCGGTATTAAAATAAAGTTTTAAAGGATCTTCTTTAACAGATCTTAATACTATAGTACAACTTTGAGGAATATCTTTATTTATAGTTGATAAAGAAAAATAGTGATATGGATCCTGGGAATTTTTTATCCCTTCTTTTAAATGTGCTATTTCTTTTTTAAAAATTGATAAAGCATATTTTGCATCAATTTTCATTATTTAATAAGAAAAGCTTCATATCTACTCATTCCATCTTTTAATACTTTTAACATAATAGAATCACCCTCTTTATATTGAAGTAATTCATTATCATAATCTTGTTTAGTAGATATTTTTTTTCTTCCTATTTCTACAATAATATCACCCTTTCTTATATTATTATTATAGGCCTCAGATTGAGGATTTATTTCAATAATAATAACGCCTGATCCATCACTGTTATTATCTGTTACAAGACCAATTAAATCAAATAAATTTTCACGATAGGAGTTTTGCAAAGATAATTGATCTGGTCTTGTCCCTAGAATTACAGGAATAGATAGCGTAAGTTGATCTCTTATAATAGAAAATACAACAGTATCACCAGGGCGCATGTTTGCAACATCATTTCTAAGTTGAGTAGAGCTTTCAACTGGACTAGAATTCATTGATACTATTACATCTTTTTCAATAAGTCCTGCATTAGATGCCGGACCACCTTTTACAACCATAGATACAAAGGCTCCTTCTTTTGATTTTAACCCAAGAACATTTGCTTTATTCTCATCCAAATCCTGGATTGCTACTCCAAGATAACCTCTTAATACTTTTCCCCCATTGCTAAGATCATCGATTACTCTTTTTGCTTGATTGATAGGTATAGCAAAACCAACACCAGCATTTGATCTTGACATCCCATCTGTAGCAATTGCAGTATTAATGCCTATAAGATCACCATTGAGATCAAATAAAGCTCCACCAGAGTTTCCTGGATTTATTGCTGCATCATGTTGAATAAAATTTTCGAAGTTAATTTTTGAGATAACATCACTTCTTCCAACAGCGCTCACAATTCCAGCTGTTACCGTATGGTTAAGATGAAGTCCAAATGGACTGCCAATAGCAATAACCCACTCTCCTATTTGGAGATTATCTGAGTCTCCAAATTCAACTTGAGTAATATTTTCTGTTGCAATTTTTATAATTGCTAAATCTGATAATGGGTCAGCACCTACTATCTGGGCATCAAGTTCTTTTTTATCATGTAATATAACTTTTATTTCTTCAGCATCTTCAATTACATGATTATTTGTAACAATATAACCTTTGGCAGCATCAATAATTACCCCAGATCCAAGTGATTGAGCTTTTCTTTCTTGCTGATGTGGGTTCTCTCCAAAAGGGTCAAAAAATGGATCAAAGGGACTAAAGAAAAAGAAATCATTTACTTTTTCTGTTTTTTCAGAAATTATAGATACAACAGCAGGACTCCCTTTTTTTGCTACATTAATAAATAGGTTATTAAATTCATCTTTAGTTGGGACTGACAATGCAAAAGTAATTAATATAAAAGTTAAAATTCTTATCATAGATTATCCTTATAAATATTGTTTATATTTTAAATGTTATATTGTTTCAATAGGTTCCAAATTTATTAAAAATTTAGGTTAAAAAAATAGGAGAAAAAATGAGAAGTGTTTTAGTAACAGGTGTTAGTACAGGTATTGGAGAGGCAATAGCAGAAGAGCTTTTAAATTCAGAATATATAGTTATTGGTAGTGTACGAAACTTAGATGATGCAAAAAATTTGAAAAAAAAATACGAAGATTCATTTTTCCCTGTAAAATTTGATGTTACAAAAAAAGATGAAATTGAGGCAGGAAAAAAAGAAGTTGAAAAAATATTATCTGATAATAAAAGTTATCTCAGCTGTGTTATTAATAATGCGGGGATAGCTCTTGGTGGTCCTGTTAGATATTTAGATGTAGATATATTTAGAAAGCAATTTGAAGTAAATTTCTTTGGATTGATTGAGGTTACAAAATGCTTTATGGATTTACTTATTGATAGCAATAAATATAAAATGAAAAATAAGATTATTAATATTGGATCTATAAGTGGAAAAAGATCTTATCCATTTGTTGGTCCCTACACTGCTTCAAAACATGCTCTTGAAGGCTTTACAGATGCACTTAGAAGAGAACTGTTAATACATGATGTTGACGTAGTTTTAATAGAGCCTGGCCCAATTAGAACCCCAATCTGGGAAAAAGCTCCAAATATAGAAGATAATCCCTTCTTGAAAACTGAGTATGAAATTCCACTACGAAAATTTAATAAAGGATATATTAAACTTGGAGTAGATGGACTTCCTCCAAAAGT
>CAYSDL010000078.1:0-4438 GCA_964429875.1 uncultured bacterium | reverse complement strand
GTTGAATATGTATTAGATGGAGAATATGTTTATTATGGAGATATCAATCAAGATAGCATTATAGATGTCATAGATGTTGTATCCCTTGTTTCCCTTATTCTAGATTTTTAAATGTCCAAAGATTCTTTTTTTGTATATTTATATATGCAGAAAATTCTTTTTTTAATCCTCTTTAATTCATTTTTATTATCTGACATATTCAATGTTCCATCAGATCAATATCCAACCATACAATCAGGAATAGATGTAGCACAAGATGGAGATACAGTTCTTGTTTCTCAGGGGACTTATTATGAAAATCTACAGATAACACGTTCCATCACTCTTGCTAGTCATGCAATATATGATGATCTTACAAATTGGGTTATAGAGACAACACCATATTCTTGGGAAGTAAATAATCAAAATATTAATAGTACAATTATAGATGGTAGTAATATAACTGATGATAATTATGGAAGTACAATATTAATTTTTTCTAATGAAGGAGATTGCATTCTTCCAATGATAAAAGGTTTTACCATTCAAAATGGAATTGGAACTCTTGTTACAAGAAATAATGTTATTTATCAAGATCCAGAACAAAGATTAGGAGGGGGTTTATTATTTGATCCTTTTTCAAATCCAATAATTGAATACAATTTATTTAAGAATAATGGAAAATCACTAGATGGTATTACTCAAGCTCATTCAGGAGGAGCAATTTATGCTACCACTTCAGATGAAGATTGGGATTTCAATAATAGAGATAGAAATCGTTCTACTTGTGATGAAATAATTAATGATTTAGAATTTGATTTTTCTAATAATTATTTTGATAGAAATGATGCTTTAATAGGAAGAACACTTGCAAATAAATATTTTGATAATACATTTAATATGTCATCAAGTATTTTTGATGCTGCAGATTGTTCACAAGATCAAATCTCACTTGTTTGGGTTAACATAGAAGAGGAAGCATCACTTTCTTTAAATGATATAGGTTACAATAATTGTGGGAATACAGCAAATAATGTATATGTAGATGTAAATATATCTGAGGAATGTATAGTAAGTGGTTGTGGCTCAGAGAGTAACCCCTATAAAACAATTACATGGGCAATTCAGATGATTTTTCCCTCACAAGTTAATCATGTAACTTTACATCTCAAAGATGGTATATATAGTCCTGATTCGGGTGAAGTGTTTTGGCTGCCTATACCAAAACATACATCTGTTCAAGGTGAAAGTATGGAGCTAACCATTATTGATGCTATGAAAACATCAAGAGTAATGAAAATTACAGATGCTATAGATTGTAGCATTTCTAATCTTACAGTGACAGGTGGTAGTACACATAGTTTTCCTGGACTTTATGGAGGAGGGATATATTCAATCAATTCTACAGTAGATTATAAAAATATAAAAATAATTGATAATCAATCAAACAGTGGAGGTGGGGGTATTTTTGCTCTTGGTGGGAATAATATAAATCTTAATAATGTAATTATTCATGGAAATTATTGTGAATCAGATGATGGAACTAATTATGTAATTGGTGGGGGTATTGGTATCATAGGTATTAATTCTTCTTCTTTAATCAATGTAACAATTACTAATAATTCAGATCAAGGAATCTATGCTAATTTTACAAATAACATGCAGATAATAAACAGTATTATATGGAATCATCGAGGAGGCGCAATAGAATTTGATAATTTTAGCAATATAACGGTTGATTATTCAAATATAGATGACCCTTTTTGGGATGAAGGAAATATTAATACTGAACCTAGTTTTGTCAATATATTAGATGGAAATTTAAATCTCAGTGAAAACTCTCCTTGTATTGATTCTGGAATAGCTGATATTGATGCAGATGGAATAGATGATATTATTGATTTTTATGGAACAGCCCCTGACATGGGAGCAATTGAACATTTTTGTGAATCTAATATTTATGATCAATGTGGTGTGTGTAATGGAGATAATCAAGATTGTACTGGTTGTACGGATTATAATGCAATTAATTATAATCCCTCTGATATTTTTGATGATGAGTCCTGTTTTTATAATTTATATCAAGATATTTGGGTAGACCCAGTAAATGGAGATAATTTAAATTCAGGAATAAATCAAGATAGCCCATTTAAATCTTTATCGCATGCAATGTATGTAATTGCTTCACCTGCAAGTGGTTTTCATACTATACATTTATCTGAGGGGACCTATTCACCATCTAGTAATGGTGAAGTTTTTCCAATATATCTTAAAAATAATATACATATTGAAGGCGAAAATGAAATAAATACGATTCTTGATGCTCAGGAATCAGCAACTGTTATTAAAATAGATAACACAACAAATAACACCATTAGCAATATTACTGTAACAGGTGGGCTGACTGGTATTTTTTGTTTAGACTCCAGTCCAAGTTTACGTAATATGACAATTAGTAATAATATATGGGGTTCATTCTACCATCAGGGTAGTGGGCTACGTTTAATTGATGCAAACCCTGAACTTGAAAGTGTAACTATTACTAATAATTTTGGAGAATATGGTGGAGGTATATATGCATTGAATTCTGATGCTGTTTTCACAGATGTGCTTATTGATGAAAATACATCATATAATCATGGTGGAGGTGTTTATTGTAATAAATCATCAAATCTTAATTTAACAGATGTAATAATTTCTAATAATTCTACCATGTTATCACAATCAAAAGGCGGTGGGATTTATATAGAATCTATACATGATGTAGATGAATCATTTGTATCATTAACAAATGCAAATATTATATATAATGTATCTTATTATGGTGGAGGAATTTATAATCATTCTAAAGGAAATCTTTATTTATCAAATGTTATTATAGATAGTAATGTTGTTGCGTTCATGGGTGGAGGTATTTATTCAAAAGGAGGAGTAGATATTAATAATGTAGAAATCAGTAATAATGTTGCTGAATCTGGAGGAGGAGCATATATAAAAAATACTAGTGTTTATATCGATTTAGATGTTTATATCGATTTAGTATCTATATCTAATAATTTTGCTGAAAATAAAGGTGGTGGATTATTTTTAAAAAATATAAATGCAACTTTTTCAAATATAATTGTTTATAATAATTATGCTAATGATGAAGGGGGTGGCATTAGCATTGAAGATGGAGCGCCTATTTTATCTGATGTAATTATAAGAGGAAATGAAGTAATCGAGGAGTTTGGTTATGGTGGTGGTATTTATGTAGAAAATTCATCCCCTCAATTTTATAATATATTAGTTGATGATAATGAAGTTACTAATCATGGAGGCGGAATCTATTCTCATGGCTCTGCCATTCAATTTATTAATGTTATTATAAAAAATAATAGTGCAGTTGAGAGAGGAGGGGGGATGTACTTTCATGATAACTCAACAATAAATTTTAATTCTGGGTTACTAGTATATAATAATGAGTCAAAAATTGGTGCAGGAATTGGAGTATCTGGTCAGTCTGACATCAATTTATATAATGCTACTATTGTATCAAATAAGATTATAGATCAAAGCGATTGGGCAGGCTATGGTGCTGGAATTTGGGTTTTCTTTGCAGATGTTACCTTAAAAAATAGTATAGTTTATAATAATAGAAGATTTAATTCAGATTCACCGAATTATAATCTTGGTACTTATTTTGGAGATCAGATTGAATTTGATATTTCATATTCTAATATTGAAGGAATTGAAGATGATAATCCCACTATTTATCAAGGAGATGGGATAATTTCTGAAGACCCACAATTTATTAATGAAGATTTAGAAAACTATAATTTGCAGGAAACTTCTCCATGTATTGATACGGGGACTACAGACTTTGATCAAGATGGTATAGATGATATAACTGAATTTATTGGCGCAGCTCCAGATATGGGAGCTTTTGAATTCGAATTTGAAATTTTATTTGGAGATTTAAACCAAAATCAATATTTAAATATTTATGATATTATTATTCTTGTTGAATATGCTCTAGATGGAGAATATGTATATTACGGAGATGTCAATCAAGATGGTATTGTAGATGTTATAGATGTTGTAGCCCTTGTTTCCCTTATCCTAGATTTTTAAATATCTAAAGATTTTTTTTTGTATATTTATATATGCAGAAAATTCTATTTTTAATCCTCTTAAATTCGTTTTTATTATCTGATATATTTAATGTCCCATCAGATCAGTATCCAACTATTCAATCAGGGATAGATGTAGCACAAGATGGTGATACAGTCCTTGTAGACCAAGGGATCTATTATGAAAATCTAAAAATAACACGTTCTATTACTCTAGCAAGTCATGCAATATTTGATGATCTTACAGATTGGAATGCTTTTAGTGAAATATTTTGGCAATGGGAGGTCACAAATGATAATATCAATAATACAATTATAGATGGGGGAACAGCTACTGATGATTTTGG
>CAYSDL010000077.1:0-4555 GCA_964429875.1 uncultured bacterium | reverse complement strand
TAACATAGGAACTGATGAAGGTATATTTTTTATGGATAATTCAAATCCTGAAATTGTTAATATAAATCTTAATTCGAATATTGATGATAATTGTGAGTTTGCTCATGCCTTATATATAGAAAATTCAAGTCCATTAATTACAAATGCTACACTCTCAAATAACATCGCGGGTATTTGGTTAGATGGGGGTTCCCCCATATTTAATAATACAACTATTACAGAAAATGGTTTTTGCGATGATGATGATGATATATACGCTTGCTCAGCAATTGATATGTATACTAATGATTATTGGTCAGATGATTTAATTGAACAAAGTAAACCTATATTTAATAATGTGCTCATTGCAAATAATGGAGGCGGTATATGTAATTGGGCAATGAATTACCCAATATTTAATCATTCTACAATAACATCTAACTTATATGATGACGAATATGTAGAACTTTTTTTTATCGGAGGTCATCCAACTTTTATGAACTCAATTATTTGGGGAGACCAATTCGGAATGTCTTTTCAATTTGAAGAAGAGCAAATTGAAAATGGAGAACTAACAGTTGATTTATTATATACTAATATTAATGAAAGTCAGAGTTTCTTAGATTCTTTTGGAGGTGAAGGTAATATTAATGTAGATCCACTTTTTGTTGATTCTGAAAATAATGATTTTAGCTTACAGCAAGAATCTCCTTGTATAAATGCAGGAAATCCAAACCCTATATACACTAATCTAGATGGAACTATATCTACTATGGGTCACACTGGCGGATCATTTTCTTACCATAATTTTACAAGTTATAATTTTGGTGAAGTTGGTCAAAATGGTTCAACTATTGAGTGGAACTTGTATAATTATAGAAATACAACAATTTCAATTGACAGTGTTTCATTGAATACAGAATCATTTTCAACTAGCACGGTATTCCCTTTAGTTATTGAACCTTACACATTTGGTTATATCTCGATAGATTGTAATCCAGATGAATCAGGTTTAATAAATGATGAAATGTTAATTATTAGTGATGATTTACCTGCAAATACTATAATTGAATTAACGGCTTCATATGTTGAAGAAAATTTGTTAAATGGAATATTAGAAGATGGAGTATTATTATCATCTGATTATAGAGTAACAGGTGATATTATTTTAATGCAAGGAGATACTTTAAATATAGAACCAGGGACATCATTATTATTTGATGGTGCTTATAGTTTTACTATTAATGGTGTTCTAAAAGCAATTGGAACTGAAAATGATAGTATCATTTTCAATCATTTAGAACCCACTGTAAATAAATGGCTTGGATTAACACTAAACAATCAAAGTCAAGAAACGATTTTTGATTATGTTCGAATTTCGAATGCACAAAAACAAGATGGTGGAGGATTGTTATTAAATTCATCTAATCCCATTATAACTAATTCTGTTATTAGTTCAAATAAAGCAACAAATGGTGCTGGTATATATTTGTTAAATTCAGACCCTATTATTGAAAATGTAGTCATTTCAGATAATCAAGTAGATGATGATGGTGGAGGATTATATTTAAATAATTCAAGTCCTTCATTATCTAGACTATTAATAAAAAATAATTCTGCACCAAATGGATCAGGGATTTACGCAAGTCTTTCAACTTATAGCATAACTAATAGTATAATGACAGATAATTATCATCCAAACTATAATGGGCCAAACAATCCAGCAGCAGGTGAAGTAGTTAAGCACTCGAATTCTAATGGAATTTTTCTTAACGTTACAATTTATGATAATAATTGTGATCACGGTCTTGAAACTAGCTCAGATGATGATTTGATAATTAATTCTGTTATATGGGGTAATATACATGAACCAATTGCATCGTCAGGAACAGGTGATATTCCTAATGCTAACGTTCATTATAGTAATTTAGATGGAATTTGGGAAACAGGAACTGGAAATATTAATGAAGATCCATTATTTGTTTTTTCTGATGATGGAACATATGAAATTTCAGAAAACTCACCATGTATTGATGCTGGAATTGAATATTTTGAATACGAGGGTGAAATCATTCTTGATTTAGATGAAAACGAGTTTGATGGCATTATGCCAGATATGGGCGCAATTGAACATGTATGTTCTTCATCTAATTATGATGACTGCGGAATATGTAATGGTGACAATACGACTTGTTCTGGATGCACTGATTCATCTGCATTTAATTATGATCCATTTGCTATTATTGATAATAATAACTGCTTTTATCCAAATGATGAGGATGTATATATGTGGGTTTCACCCCTTGGAGACGATCAGCTGAATTCTGGTTTTTATGAAAACAGTCCTTTGAAAACTATTAATAAAGCAATATCTATAATCCCAGATTCAACTAATTATCTTACTACTATTTATTTAGATGAAGGTATTTACTCTCCATCATTGACAAGTGAAGTTTTCCCTATTTATTTTAAGGATAATGTTAATTTGATTGGCGCAGGTAAAGAATTATCAATATTAGATGCCGAGTATACTAATAGAGTGCTTGTTTTAGATAAACAGAACTATAGTGATTATGAAACATCTATTAATTTTATAAAAAATTTAACTGTCAGAAATGGATATGGTGTAATGACCACTAATTATGGGGGAGGAATATATATTTCTTACATATCTCCAATAATAATTAATGTTAAGATTGCTGATAATTATTCAAATGGTAATGGAGGCGGGATTGCTACTCGTTATGATTCTTATCCTAAATTGTTTTCTGTAGAAATTATAAATAATCAATCTGATGCTGGTAGTTCTATATTTTGTCACTCTGATGGAATATATATTGCAAATTCTACAATAAGTAATAATGTTTCAACTTCTTGGTCAAGCTTAGTTAATTATTCAGGACAATTGGAAATGATAAATTCAATTGTTTGGGGAAATATTCCTCAAGTTTTCAATGAATCTAATAGCAATAGCATGATCAACTTAGTAAGTTATTCAAATATTCAGGATTTTAGTGAAGGGGATAATAATATAGATGTAGATCCATTATTTATTGATCCAAACAACAATAATTATAATTTAAGTGATTCTTCACCCTGTATTAATGCTGGACATCCAAATCACTGGTATAACAATTTTGATGGCACTAGATCCAATATGGGATCAACAGGCGGTTCGTTAATATATCCAAGTTATACTGAATACAATTTCAGTACAATCGGTTTAGATGGAGATAGTACTATATGGAATTTAACTAATTATAGAAATAGTCCCATTGTCATTGACAGTATCTCGTTCTCTTCGAATTCTTATAGTACAATAAATCAGTTTCCAATAATTTTATCTCCTAATAAATCATTAACTATACCTATATTTTTAAATCCAGAAGAATTTGGCGTTGATAATAGTATTATGTATATACATAGTGAAAATTTACCTGGATATTTTATTTCTTTTACATCAGAAATTGTTGAAGGTAATGTTTTATATGGTAATTTATCAGGAATACTAGATCCAAATATATATACAGTTACTCAAAATATTTCAATTAATGAAAATGATACACTTTTCATCTCTCCAGGAACAGAATTTCTATTTTATAGTGAAGCTGGATTCAATATTTATGGTACCTTAAAATCCATAGGAACTGAAAATGATAGCATTATTTTCACAAATCATGATACCAATATTTCAAATCAATTAAATTGGAGCGGATTTATCATTGATGAATCAGATGATACTGAATTTGAGTATGTAAGGATCTCAGGTGCAAGTAAAAATGGAAATTATGAGATCGATTGTCCATCCGATATTTTGAATATACTTTGTAGTGGAGGAGCAATTTATCTTAATAAATCAGACATTGAAATGAATCATGTTAAAATACAATCTAATAGTGCTTATGCATATGGTGGAGGCCTTTATATATCTCGCAGTGATCCAATTTTATCAAATATGAATTTGAATAATAATTCAGCTAATGTTGGTGGAGGATTATATATTGACGAATATTCTAATCTTATTGCAAATAGTTTACTTATTTATAATAATGAAGCTATCAATTGGGGCGGTGGGATATATACATATGGATGTTATCAATTAAATGTTTCAAATTCATTACTATATGAAAATGATGCTAATAATGGAGGTGGAATATTTGCACGTAATACAGATCTTATAATTTTAAATAATACAACTATTACAAATAATAGTTCACAATGGGGAAAACAAATATATTGTACCATTAGCAATTGGGGCCATCCACCTCGTCCCACTGAGATATTTGTAACTAATTCAATAGTAAGGGCCAATCAATTCTCCTCAATATATTTAGAAGGTTTAAGTTCAACTTACAATGTAACTTTATATGCTATTCATTCAAATTTTATATTTACTGGTGGTGATGAAGATGATACCGTTTCAGACAATACTAATCATGAATGGATATACTTACCTGATGGCTTCATCAACGAAGACCCTTTGTTCGTTGATGAAGCAAATAATAATTTTACTTTATCTGAAAATTCCCCATGCATAGATGCAGGTATAGCATATTATGAGTTTAATGATGAAGTT
>CAYSDL010000076.1:2059-4574 GCA_964429875.1 uncultured bacterium | reverse complement strand
CCAATAATTTCTTTAATAGATGATCAAGAAGTAAATGAAGATGAAATTTTCACTTATGAATTCTCAGCCTATGATGTTGATGGTGATCTGCTTACATATTCAGTAAGTGATGGTGAATCAACCTTTAGTGTTAATGAGAATGTATTGACTGTTTATCCTATCCAGGATTTTAATGGAGATATAACTTTTGAAGTTAGTGTTAGTGATGGTGAATATGTAGATTCAACATCATTTACTTTAACTGTTCTTCCTGTTAATGATGCTCCTGTTATTACCGCATTATCTGATCAAAATATTGATGAAGATAGCTCATTAAATTTATCTTTATCTGCAAATGATGTTGATGAAGATGAGTTGGTTTTTTCTTCTTCAACAAGTGATAATGCAGATATTGTTGTAGATGGAGATCAATTGACTGTAACGCCTAATGCTGATTGGTATGGAGAGATAGGTATTACAATTACTGTAACAGATGGAGAATATTCAGATGAAACTTCATTTGTGCTTCATGTTTCTCCAGTTAATGATGCTCCGGTACTTTCAGTGATTGAGAATCAAAACATTAATGAGGATAGCTCTTTATCTTTAACGCTATCAGCAGATGATGTAGATGGTGACGCTCTATATTATTCTGCTGAATCAAATAGCGAAGCTTTTATTAGTATTAATGGTAATGATCTCATCGTATCTCCAAGTTTAGATTTTTATGGAGATATTGATGTATTGGTTACTGTAACTGATACACAGCTTTCTGATAGCCAAACATTTATTTTAACTGTAACACCTATTAATGATGCTCCAGTGCTTACCTTTGTTTCTGATCAGGAAATAAATGAAGATGAGGTTTTAACTCTTAATTTAGAAGCATCAGATGTTGATAATGAATCATTATCATATAATGCCAGTTTATTATCAGGCAATGGATCGATAGATTTAGATGGCGCCAGCTTATCGTTTTCTCCTAGTCCTGACTGGTTTGGAAGTGCTTCAATAAATGTTTCTGTCTCAGATGGAGAATATACTGTAGATCAAACATTTAGCATTGAAGTGAATGCTGTTAATGATGCTCCATTAGTAGAAGATGCTAATGTAAGTTTAGATGAAGATTCAAGTATAACATTTAATATCGTTTCAGCTGATGTTGATAATGATGTAAGTGAATTAACATTACTTCTTCTTGGAAGCCCTTCACTTGGAACAATATCAACAGATGGAATGAGTGTTACTTATACTGCAAATCAAGATGTAAATGGCTTAGAATCAATTGAATTTAAAGTTTCTGACGGTGCATCTTCATCTAATTCTGGGTATATCAATATAACAATTAACCCTATTAATGATGCCCCAGTTCTATCAGCATTATCTGACCAAACAATTGATGAGGATGGATTATTAATCTTAGATCTCTCAGCAAGTGATGTTGATGAAGATGATTTAACATTTTCAGCATCAGTTGATGGGAATGCAAATACTAATGTTTCAGGTTCTACGTTAACAGTTACACCTGATCCAAATTATTATGGATCAATTGAAGTGAGCGTAGAAGTAAGTGATGGTGATCTTACAGATTCTACATCTTTTACTCTTACAGTAACATCAATTAATGATGCTCCTGTTGTAGTTAATCCTATTGATGATTTAGATGTTCTTGAAGACAGTGGTCCTGTATCTATTGATATTAGCAATGTCTTCAATGACCCTGAAAATGGTACAGATCTTACTTTATTTGTTACTGAAAATATTGATGCTCTTTCAGCAACTATAGATGGCACAACTTTAGTACTAACCTTTTCTGAAAATGCGCATGGTTCAGGAGAAGTTATAGTCTCTGCAAGTGATGTAAGCTCGCGTTTAACAGCGAGCACAAGCTTTAATGTAACTGTACAATCTGTTAATGATGCCCCTGTTCTATCAGCATTATCTGACCAAACAATTGATGAGGATAGCTATTTAATTGTTGAGCTTTCAGCTAGTGATGTTGATGGTGATGACTTATATTTATCTGCTTCTGTAAGTGGAGATGCCGAAGTGAATATTTCTGGTTCAATTTTAACAATTTCTCCTGATTTGAACTTTAATGGAAGTATTGCTGTTGCAGTAGATGTAAGTGATGGTGATCTATCAGATAGTAAAACATTTACTTTAACAGTAAACCCTGTTAATGATGCTCCAACTCTTGATGATCTTGCAGATGCAAGTCTTGCTGAGGATGGTGTTTATACATTAGAATTAAGCGGAGCAGATGTAGATGGTGATGCACTTACATTCCTTGCCTCTGTAGATGGTAATGGTTCTGCAAATATTGATGGCTCTACTCTAACAGTAACTCCAGCAGGTGATTATAATGGAGATATTACAGTAAGCGTAGTTGCAAGTGATGGACAGGCTTCTGGTTCTGGTAGCTTTACTTTAACAGTAATACCTGTCAATGATGCTCCTGTTTTATCAGCTTTAGCTGATCAAACAATTGATGAGGATAGCTATTTAATTGTTGAGCTTTCAGCTAGTGATGTTG
>CAYSDL010000076.1:0-1959 GCA_964429875.1 uncultured bacterium | reverse complement strand
TGAAGATAGTACAACATTTACTTTAACAGTAAACCCTGTTAATGATGCTCCAATTGTTTTAAATCCAGTTGAAGATATGGAAGTTGATGAAGATAGTGAAGATATTGTTATAGACCTTTCTAATGTCTTTGATGATGTTGAAAATGGATCAAATCTTTCATTTTCATTTAGTGAGAATGTTAGCGCAATGGAAGGGAGTCTAAATGGCTCTTTACTAACTCTAACACTTTTAGCAGATCAATCAGGCAATGGTCAGGTAGTATTATCTGCCAGTGATGTTGTTTCTCGTTTAAGTGTGCAAGATTCTTTTAATGTTTCTGTATCACCAGTTAATGATGCGCCAGTTGCTAATGAAACAAGCAGTACTGGGAATGAAGATACAAGTATATCTGTAGATTTATCTGGAAGCGATGTAGATGGTGATGCTCTTACTTTTAGTTTAGGAAATAATGCATCAAATGGTTCGGTCACAATTGAAGGATCAGTTGCAACTTATATTCCTTCTGATAATTATAATGGCAATGATAGCTTTACATTTATTGCAAGTGATGGAGCGCTTTCTAATGAAGCCTCAGTTTCATTAACAGTATTGCCTGTTAATGATGCCCCAACTTTTTTAACTTCTTCTCTATCTTCAATAGATGAAGATATTGCATATAATTTTACTCTAGATGTTTCTGATATTGATAATTCTAGTGATGATTTATATATAAATATTTCTTCTGGTCCTGCATGGCTTTCTATAACAGGTTTAACTCTAACAGGTACGCCTTCTGATAGTGATGTTGGGACATCAAGTGTTATTCTTAATTTAACAGATGGTGATCTTATTGCTTCAGGAACCTTTGATCTTACTGTCAATCCTGTTAATGATCCACCCGTAGCAGAAAACCAAACAGTAAATTTAAATGAAGATGAGTCAGTAACAATTTATGTGTATGGAAATGATGAAGATTCTGAAAACTTAACATTTAGTATTATAGATGATCCGCAGTATGGGACTATTTCTTCTTCAAGAGCCTTTGCAACATTTATCTATACTCCAAATCAAGATTATAATGGGCAAGATAGTTTTTCATTTAGTGTTTCAGATGGTGAGTTTGCAGATGAAGCAACTATTTCTTTAACAATCAATGCTGTTAACGATGCTCCAACTGCAGAGAATGAATTTATTGAATTAAATGAAAATACATCAGCTCCAGTTTATTATTTAACAAATGATGTTGATGGTGATAATCTTTCAAATATAATTATTTCAGGCCCTAATAACGGTTCTTTAAACGGAGATATTTATACTCCAGATACTGGATTCAGTGGAACAGATTTATTTGTTTATCAAGCTTTTGATGGTATCCTTTATTCAAATCAAGCTTCAGTAACCTTTAATATAATTGATGTAAATGATCCTCCAATTGCCATTAATCAAGAGCAATATGTTGATGAGGACAATAGTACTTCTTTTGTATTGCTTGGATCAGACCCTGATGGTGATGATATAACATTTAGTCTTGTAGGTGATCCTGATAATGGAAGTGCGCAGCTAGCTGGAAATTTTGTTGTATATACTCCATCTGATAATTTCTTTGGTGATGATCATATACATTTTATTGCAAATGATGGGGAATATGATTCTGAAGAAGGCATAGTAACGGTGCATGTTATTGGAACAAATGATCCTCCAACAGCTGCAGATTTCGAATTTACTGGTACAACCACATTTGATTTTAGTACAGGAGTTTATGACCCTGATGGTGATGATCTTACTTTATCCTCAATTCCTCCTGGAGGAGATGATGGTTCCCTTAGTACTTTATCAGGGGCAACTTTAGTCCCATCTGGAGACTATATTTATACATATTCAACTGATGATGAACCTGCGGGTGATGTGCTCCTTTATAAAGCTTCTGATGGAACTTCAGAAACAGATGTACATGCTGCTATTTTTAATTTTGAGGGAGT
>CAYSDL010000075.1:0-4671 GCA_964429875.1 uncultured bacterium | reverse complement strand
ATACAAACTTAATACAAACTTTTTTGAAAAGAATCCAACTTTAAATTTACCTCCATCGTGTAATTCAAAGAGCAAGTCAAATAAGTAGATTTATATAGTACTTGGTAGCCTGATATTCTTAGACATCTTGTCTTACTTAAAACCTTGTAAGCATTAATAATAATGTTTATTCTTTTTATTAAGATTAACTAAGCAATAAATATTAACAAATGAAGAATAATAGAATCTGTAAAACTTTCGGAATAGAGTACCCCATATTTTTAGCTGGTATGGGTGGTGCGGCTTGTCCTAAACTCGCTGCAGCTGTATCTAATGCTGGTGGTTTAGGTGTACTTGGAGCAGCAGCTTGTACTCCTAGTCAGATGAGGAGGTGGATAAAAGAAACAAGAGAGTTAACTGACAAACCTTTTGGAATAGATACTTTACTTCCAATGTCTGTAAGAGGTGGAGGTAATTTAAAACAAAATGACGGTAAAGATCCTGCAAAACTTTTGGTGCAATATCAAAATATGGCTAAAGAATTTATGAATGAACATGGCTTAAAAATGGTTGAGCATGATCGTCAACCTGAAGAAGATGACAATTTAGCATTTTTTACAAAAGAATTTTTTGAAGCTCAAATGGAAGTCGTTATTGAAGAAAAGGTACCAGTTTACGCTGCAGGACTAGGCAACCCCGCACCTTGGATGGAAAGACTTAAGGCAAATGGAACAAAGGTAATGACAGTGGTGGGAGCAGTAAGACACACCGTAAAAGTTTCTTCAGCAGGAGTGGATGCAATAGTAGCTCAAGGACATGATGCGGGAGGTCACAATTCACCAGTTGGATCAATGGCTTTAATTCCTCAGGTAGTTGATGCAGCTAATGGGATTCCAGTTTTAGGAGCTGGAGGAATCACTGACGGAAGAGGAATTGCTGCAGCATTTATGCTTGGTGCTGAAGGTGCTTGGATAGGATCAGCCTTTTTAGCTTCCGAAGAAGCAGATATCTTTGACCATCAAAAACAAGCCATAATTGATGCTACAGAAGAGGGTACAGTTATTTCAAGATCAATTACAGGCAAGCCTGCTAGGATTATAAGGAGTGTTTGGACAGATTTTTGGGAAAGATCAGAATTAGATCCTCTCCCTATGCCTTTTCAATCAGGAGTTGCTGGTCCAGTTATAGAATCAGCTAATAAGGATAATCGACAGGACATAAACCCAGGTTTTGCCGGTCAAGGAATAGGAATGATTAAATCCGTTAGACCGGCAGAAGAAATTATGGCTGATTTAATTGAAGGAATGGAAAAGAGCTTAAAGGATTCAGCGAGGATTTACGATTGAGTGCAATGAAGGAAGTAAAATCATTAACTTGAGTATAAGCAAGTGAAAGGACTGAAATCAGATACAGAAATCATAAACCAAATCTTTGAGCATATTGATTTAGGTACAACTGACCTGGGCGAAGAAGTATGGAAGGAACCTGTAGAAAATTACACCAGTCAGAAAAGATTTGATGAAGAAATAAGTCTATTAAGGCGTTTACCTGTTGCATTTGCACCCTCCACCGCACTACCTGATAAAGGTTCATATATTGCTCGTCCTGTTGCAGGAGTTCCCATTATAGTTGTGAGGGACAAAAGCAAGAAGCTGAGAGCATTTCGTAATGCTTGTCGACATCGCGGCAAGACATTGGTCGAAGGTGAAGGAAAAACTTCCGTTTTCCGGTGTAGGTATCACGGATGGGCTTACGGTATTGATGGGTCGCTGCAACATATTCCTCACGAGGCAGGATTTCCGGACCTAGATAAAGGTTGTCATGGCCTTACTCCAATACATGAGGTTACAGAACAAGGAGGTTTAGTTTATGTGTGCATAGAGGATCCTATAGATCAAGGAGCCTTAGGGAATATGCCGCAACTAATAAAAGATGATCAGCAAATATTTGATTACACCGTGTCCTCACAGGCATTTAATTGGAAACTAAACATTGAAGCAACTATGGAGGGTTATCATATCAAACCAACCCATAAGGAAACATTTTATCCTTATGGCTATGATAATTTGAATGTGGTTGAGACATTTGGCCGTAACAGCAGAATTACTTTCCCATTCAGGCGCATAGAAGACCTTCGTAGCACATCAGAGGAAAAAAGAGACATTGCTGGTAAAGTAACTTATGTATATAGCGTGTTTCCCAACTGTAATGTGGCTTATTTGTCTAACCACATTTCAGTTCAAATATCAGAGCCAATTTCACCTACGGAAACACAGTACTTTTGGTACAGACTAGGGAAAGTTAGTGGAGTGGAAACTGAAAAAGATATCGAACGTATGAAAAAGGATGCTAGATTTGTTTCAGAAATAGGTCTAGATGAAGATTTTGAAGTTATAGCTGGAATTCAGGAAGGTCTAAAAAGTGGCGGCAATACTCACTTTACTTATGGATTATATGAAAAGGCAATCGCGCACTTCCTCAAGAACCTAACTGATCTTATTAAAAGGTGATCTATGAGTCTAAACTTTCGCTTCAGTGATTCTGAAGAAATGTACAGAGAACAAATTAGAAGGTTTACAAAAACTGAACTTGCTCCTATGCGACAAAGATGGGATAAAAAACGAGAGAGACCTCAAGAAATGGTAACAAAGGCTTTAGAAGCGGGCCTGCTAGACCCAGACATGAGTCATATGATGCGTGGAATTATGATCGAGGAGGTTGGTTATGTAGACTTTAATTGCGCTTTACCTTTTCTTGTTACAACAGAGCCTTTTGAACTTAATAGGCTTGACGGCGTACCAGATAAAATCCGCAACCCTGTTCGCCAAGCTGTAAGAGAGGGAAAGACCATCATTGCAGTAGGTTTTACAGAACCAGAGAGCGGTTCTGATGTAGCCAACTTTCGTAGTACTGCTGTTTTAGATGGAGATGAATGGGTCATAAACGCTGTCAAAAACTCAATATCATGGGCGAATGCAGATTACTTTACTATTACTTGTCGAACTGAAGAGGCTAGGAAGGGAATTTGGTCCCTAAGTAATTTCTTCGTACCCAAGGAAGTAAAAGGAGTTAAGCCTCCGAGACTCTGGGATGATATAGGAACACACGGTGCTGAACGCGGAGAAGTTAGATTTGAGGATGTAAGAATTCCTAAAGATTATCTGATTGGAGAGAGAGGTAAAGCTTACCTTCAAATGGCTCAGCTATTCGATACAAACCGTGCCTATATTGGTCTTAAGTGTATAGGAGCAGCTCAAGCTTCAGTAGATGAAACATGTGAATTTGCTAAACAACGAACTGTTATGGGTAAACCCATTTCAGGATATCAGGGTGTAAGCTTCCCACTAGTTGAAGCCGAAACTCAGCTCGAAGCTGCTAGACTTCTTTGCTACAAAACTCTTTGGTTGCGTGATGAAGATCTACCAAATTCCAAAGAAGGCGGTATGTGCAAGTGGTGGGTTCCAGAGATTACTTACGAGATCGTACGCCAATGCTTAACACTACATGGACATTATGGTTATTCAAGTGAACTACCTTTTGAGCAACGTCTACGCGACATTCTGGGTTGGCAGATAGGTGATGGAACATCTCAGCTGTCAAAGCTTATTGTTGCTAGAAGCATGTTTGGTAAGGAATTTGCGGGTTAATCCTTACAATAAAATTAATGATCTCTATTTGATAAGTATTGTTAAACTAAAGAACTGATTATCTGATAAGAACAGTTTCGTAATCTTTAGAATGATTGATACGATATTAGTTTGACCTTAAAGGTTTTAGGATTGAAGATAGAAAGACTAAGACTGGTAGTTAATAAAATATGAAGAACCTAAAAAATAAAAAATGGCTGTTATCCTCAAGACCAGTAGGTATGGTTAATGAAGGAAATTTTGAATTTCTTGAAGAAGATGTTCCTGATATAAAAGATGGTGAATTTCTAATTAAGAATTTATATCTCAGTTTTGATCCTGCCCAAAGAGGGTGGATGGAAGACAGAAAAAGTTATGTACCTCCTGTTGGCATAGGTGAGGTAATGAGAGCTGGTTCTGTGGGCCAAGTTATTGAATCAACTAATCCTGGCTACAAGGAAGGTGACTTTGTACAAGGGACTTTTGGTTGGCAAGAATATGCCGTATCAAATGGAGAAGGAATTCTGAATGCTACTGTTCTCCCTGAAGGCTCTTCGTTAACTGCTCCATTAAGTATTTTCGGAATAACCGGATTAACTGCCTATTTTGGCTTACTAGATATAGGAAGGCCTAAAGAAGGGGAGACAGTACTAATTTCAGGTGCTGCTGGCTCAACGGGTTCAATTGCGGCGCAGATTGCAAAAATAAAAGGATGTAGAGTTATAGGTGTTGCAGGAGGAACCGAAAAGTGTAGATGGCTAACTGAAGAGGTGAATATTGATGCTTCTATAGATTATAAGACAGCTAATTTAAATGAGGTTTTGCCGGAACTGTGCCCAGAGGGCATTGACGTAGTTTTTGATAACGTTGGAGGTGACTTTCTTAATACAGCTTTAACGGTTATAAACCAAGGAGCAAGATTAGCTATTTGCGGAGCTATATCAGGTTACAACAATGAAACTCCTGCACCTGGACCTTCTAATTACATGTCTTTAATTATACAGAGAGCGAGAATGGAAGGTTTTATTGTTCTTGATTATATGGATAAATTTCCTGAAGCCATTGG
>CAYSDL010000074.1:0-4784 GCA_964429875.1 uncultured bacterium | reverse complement strand
TCAATCAGATTTAAATATTGCAAAGAAAATTTATGAATTACGATCTTAGTATTATTATAGCACATTTTATTCCTGAAAAATTTCAAGGTAAAAATCCTTTAATCAAAACACTAGATATCATAAAAGATCAAGCCAAAAATTTAAAAATTGAAATCATTATAGCTGATGATGGATCTTTTTATACGAATGATATTTTAAATAATTTTTCAAGAAAAAATAAAATCAAGGATGATATTAGAGATTTTTATTATTTAGAAGATAAAAAATTATCAAGATTTCTTTCAACAATTAATATTAAAAATCATTTAATTACAAAATGGGTATATCTACCTAAATTAATCAAATGTATGTCTAAAGCTAAAACGATGAATTTTGCAACAAAAATATCACAAGGGGATCATTTGTTATTTTTAGATGACGATAATTATTTTATATCTAAGAATTCTATTTTTAATATTGTTGAATTATTTAAAGAATATGATTTTATTGTGGGGCAAATAAAAGATAATAATAATAGATTAAGAAAATATGAAAGTAATAGAGTTCAAGGAACAACAATTGGGATAAAGAAAAATATTTTCAATAAAATTAATGGATTTGGTCAATGGACTGAGGAATTCTCGTGTGGTGTTGACTCAGATTTTTGGATTAAAGTATATAACCACTTTAAGCAAAATGAAAATTTAAAAGCATGTTATTCAAATAAATTTTCAACTTATGATAGTTATTCTAAAAGATGGAAAAGATTCACAAAATTTTTACAAGATATAAAACTTAAGCGAAAATTCAATGAATTATATAAATGTAAAAATTATAAAAGCCCTAGATTGAATTTTTCGAGACAAAAAAAATTATGGATGGATAATTTAATTGATTGATAATAATACATTTTTTTCACAGGCTATTACTCGTGATAGAGAATTAGAGATACAAATAAAAATTGAAAAATTAGACATAGTCTCTGATAATAAAAGATTAATTAATAATTATAAAATTAGCAACATTTTTAAAGGCAAGTTTTTTATAAAACGATTAATAAAAAAGATTTTCAAATATCAATTAGAACAAGAATGTATTTGGAAAAATAATTTTTGGGATAATATCTGCATTTATAAGGCACAAATAAGCTTTATGCATGATATGGATAAAACTTCACTTAAAAATTATATTGAAAAAAATACAGATTTAAACAGATTAAAAGACATAGATAAATATCAAAAATATTTAATGAGAGGTAATACATTAGATCCTCCCTTATATATAACAAACGGATGTCTTAGTTATTTGGGCGGAAAAGGTGATTTAGATAAAATATTTATATTAGATGGCTCAAGAAGATTAGTTGCAAATTTATTATCTGATTTATCCCCTCATATATTTATAATGGAGTTAAGTAGTGAGAACTAAGAAAAATATATATAATATTAAAATAAGCAATAATGAATTAATTAAAATAATTATTGATAGATATAATAAAAAAATTCCAACTTCAGTTATAAGAAAAAGTGATGGTGAAAATATTATTATAGGGTATAAAAAAGTAAAAGGAATTAAGGCAAGAAAATTTTTTAAAAAACTAAGACATTTTAATATTAGTTATTTAAATTTCCAATTTCAAATTTTTTTTAGAGATGAATTGGTTAATTCTTATTATAATGCTGATTATATCGGAGTGCCGATAAAAAATCATTATTATGGATATACTAGTAGCGTTAGAAAATTTGAATTAGATATTACAAATCATTATAAATTTAATACAGATATTTATGTTGATAATCATTACCAACTTGAGTTTTTGAAAATACCTAATGAAAATAAATTAAAGAATTCAATTGCTCAAAGTTTAATAAGTGATAAAAAGATAGGTTTAATTTCTCATTTTAATCTTAATTCTTTTTTCCAAGAGTTCAATTCGGAAGTAGTTTCTCAGATAAGTATCCCAAAACGTGATTCAAGAAGTTTCTTCATAAAAATGAATAAAAAAAATTTTATGAGAGTCATTAATTATATAAAACATAATAATCAAAATGTAGATATTTGGTTTTTAGGTGCCGGAGCATACGCTAAACCATTTTGTAATTATATAAAAAAAATGGGAGGAATTGGGATTGATCTTGGCTCAATAGTAGATACATGGGCGAATGAATACCACAGTCGAAAATTTTTAAGAAATAATAGTTGGAAAAATGAATAAGAAAAAAATTTCAATAGTTGTTTGTGCTTTTAATGAGTTGGAATATACTATTGAATCATTGAATAGTTTAATAGATAATACAATAAACAATAATGATTTTTCATATAAATTTTCTTTATATGATGATTGCTCTACTGATAACACTAAAGACTATATAAAATCTAATTTTAAGCAAATATTTTATCATAGAGAGAATCAAAATAAAGGGTTTAATAATTTATGTAATGTTGCATATAAGCAAAATACTGATTCTGACTATTTATTAATATTAAATAATGATCTGAAATTTTCTAAAGATTGGGCAAATCATCTTTTAAATGAAATGATTAAAGAGGGCGCTTTAGCAGCTGGCCCTATCACAAATGCGCCAGGACACCAGCCAAAGCAAAATATTATAAATTTTGTAAACTCTTATAAATTATCTGATGATCAAAATGAGATTAATGAGGTTGCAAAATCTTTAATACATAAAAAAAGCATCAGAGTTTCCTATCTAAATGGGTTTTGTATGGCCTTCAATATGAACTGGTTAAGATCTTTAGATAAACCAGTTTTCAAATATGAAGATCCTAATTTTGGTTTAGAAACATTTTTTTTTAAAAAAAACAACCCCGAGCCTAAGCCTTTAGTAGTCCCATCTAGTTTCGTGTTTCATTACAAACAAGTTACAGTAAAGAAGAATCCATTTTCAAGTAAAAGTAATTTAAAAGAGCAACAATTTAGAATATTTAGAGAGGGGTCTCAAGAAAAAATTGCAATTGGGGTTATTACTTATAATAGAAAAAAATATCTTAAAAAATGTTTAGCTAGTTTATTAGTTCAGAGTTACAAACATTCTTTTGATATAATAGTTGTAGATAATGAAAAAAATAAATCTGCAAAAGAAATAGTAGATTCTATTACTACTCCAAAAAATATAAAAATTATTTATGCTGTCGAGATTGAAAGAGGAATCCCTTTTGCAAGGAATAAAGTAGTAGAAATGGTAGTATCAAAATATGATTATTTAGCTTTTATTGATGATGATGAAATTGCAGATAAGTATTGGTTAGATAATTTATATAATTCTATTTATAAACTCAATGCTGATGTTGTTTCAGGTCCTGTTATTACTTTATTTAAAGGAGAAATCCCTAGTTGGATTTTAAATGGAAAATTTTTAAGAACTAATAAGAAAAAAAACAGAACAGGTGATGTTAGGAAAGTATGTTATACAAATAATGTGTTGATGAAAGTAGAATTATTTAAAAAATACAATAAACCTTTTCATGAGAGTTTTCAATACTCAGGAGGATCAGATTCACACTTTTTTAAGCAATTATATAAAGATGGATATGTAATTAAATGGTCAAATGAAGCAGTTGCGTATGAACATGCTCTCAAAAAAAGACTGACACTAAAATGGAATTTATTAAGAATATTTAGAGTTGGAAATTGCTCTGCAATATCTTTAAAAATAAATAAAGAATATAAAGAAATATATTTGAATTTTATTAAATCAATTTTTAGGGTTATAATTTCTTTAATACTAATTAATCTGTCATTTATTCCCTTATTATTTGGGTACAATAAGTTTTTTATTAGAAGGATTAGAAGATTATCTAAATCGTTTGGCTTTATTTTTGGAGTTTTAGGGTATAAGTATTTAGAATATAAATAACTTAAGTTTTAAATAGTTTGTAAATTAAAGAAAATCATACATTAATTTTTGAATAACGATATGCTTGATATTAAAAATACATATATAGATGGAGTTAAGATAATTACTCCAATTATTCATAAAGATAGTAGAGGATATTTTTTTGAATCATATAATGACTCTAATTACACATTAACAAAAAGTAACGTTTCATTTGTCCAAGACAATGAATCATTTTCAAATTTTGGCACATTAAGAGGTATACACTTTCAAACTGGCGAATATCAACAATCTAAGTTAGTTAGAGTTATAAAAGGAGAAGTTCAAGATATTGCAGTAGATTTAAGAGTAAATTCTCCTACCTACAGACAATATTTTTCTATCATACTGAATGATCGAAACAAAAAACAGCTTTTCATTCCAAAAGGTTTTGGCCACGCTTTTTTAACTTTAAGTGATATTGCTATAGTATCATATAAAGTTGATAATTACTATAATCAAGAGTACGATTCAGGCATTCGATTTAATGATTCTATTTTAAATATACAATGGGAATTGAGTGATAAAGATATTATAGTATCTGATAAAGATAAAAATTTATCTTATTTATAAATATTAATTAAAGAACTTGATATGAAAATTACTTTTTATAAATGTAATGCCAATGGGAATACATTTATTATAATTCTACATAGTAACACAATTCCGAAATCTTTTTTTACCCTTGAAAAAATTCAAGATATATGTTATCTAAATAATAAAGATCTAGTTGATGGTCTAATAGTTGTAAATATAAAAGAAAATATATTTGATATGGATTATTACAACAATGATGGGACTTGGGAAACTTTTTGTCTTAATGGTTTAAGATGTGTTTCTTTACTGATTTCTAAAAAAAAGAAAATAAAGAATGTAGATATTATATGTAATAAAATAGTTTTCAAAACAACG
>CAYSDL010000073.1:246-4830 GCA_964429875.1 uncultured bacterium | reverse complement strand
GATGAACCAGTAACAATAATGTATTTATCTTTCAAATTAAACATTTATGAAAAGCCCTCTTTAGATTCGATATTAAATGATTGTGCTCTTGGAATTATATTTTTATTTAATTTTGTAAGAATGTTTTTTGGACCAACTTCTATAAATCTTTCTATGTTGTTTTCATCCATGTTCTTGATTATTTCATGCCACCTTACAGGATTGTCAATTTGGTTTATCAAATTAATTTTTATTTTTTCAGCTTGAAAATTTTCTTTTGGGTTAAAGTTCTGATATAATGGCAATTTTGTATCATAAAAATCTATAGAGTTTATACATTTCTCTAAACTAATCCTAGCACTTTTCATAAGAGGGGAATGGAATGCTCCAGATACGTTTAATTCAAATATTTTTTTAATTCCTTTGGACTTTAATTTTATAATAAAGTTATCAATAGAATTTACTTTACCTGATATGATAAGTTGATTTTTAGAATTATAATTAGCAATAACTATATTCTCTTTTTGTTGTTTAATAAGAAAATTTAATTCTTTTTCATCCACATTTACTATTGCAGCCATTTTACCTGGATTTTTTTCACCTGATTTTTGCATTAAATTAGATCTCTTAACAATAAGCTCTAAAGCCTCATCATATTTTAGGCAACCACATGAAACTAGAGCAGTATACTCACCTAAACTATGTCCAGCTACAACATTAGGAGATATGTTCATGTCTTTTAATATGCAATCAAGAATATAACTATAAATAAAAATTAAGGGTTGAGTATATTTAGTTTCATTAATTTTATTATTATAATTTTCAAAACATATTCTTTTAATATCAAAATCTAGTATTTCATTTGATTTGTTGAATATTTTTTTTGCTAAATCATATTTATTATATAAAAATTCACCCATCCCAATATATTGAGAACCTTGTCCTGGAAATAAAAAAGCTGTTTTCATATTATTGATGTATTTTGAAATCTTTAGTTTTTAAAGATTTTTCTAATTCTTTTATTAATTCTCTATTATGTGTTAGTTGTGTCTTGATTAGTGCATTTTCAATTGTTTTTGTATTAGAAGCACCATGACATTTCATGACAATTCCATTAACTCCTAAGATCGGGGTTCCTCCATATTCCTCATAGTCAAAAGATTTAGATATATCCGTAAAAACAGGGGAGAGTATAGGTTTTATTAATTTGCTCATTGAATGAGAATTGACACTTTTCATCGTCCTCTTGACCATGTTATTAATAGCCCCTTCAATAAGTTTGAGAACTATATTTCCAGTGAATCCATCACATACAACAATGTCAGCTTTATTATTAAATAATTCTCTAGATTCAATGTTTCCAATAAAGTTAGACAAATTATTCTTTAATAATTGATGAGATTTTATATATAAATCATTTCCTTTATTTTCTTCTAATCCAATATTAAGTAATGCTACACGTGGTTTTGAAATATTCTCTGAGTGTTTTAAATATGCAGAAGACATTAAAGAAAATTGCAACAAATGTTCAGGTTTAACATTAACATTCGCTCCGGCATCACATAAAATAAATCCACTATTTTCAATTGGTATAAAAGGTGCGAGAGCAGGTCTTTTTATACCTTCAATTTTACCTAGAATCAATAAGCTAGATGTTAATAATGCCCCTGTATTTCCGCTACTTATACAGGCATCTAAATTATTATTTTTAATATCGTCAACTATTTTAATTAATGATGAATCCCTTTTTTTTCTAAATGCTATAGAAGGTTTATCTTTCATTGTGATAATATATTTAGTTTTAATGAAATGTAATCTTTTTTTATGTTTTTTAATTAAATTTCTATTTATTGAATATGTATTATCATTTCCATATAAAACAACAATATTATCTTTAGATTTTGGATTATTTAAATAATTTATTGCACCTTTAATATTACTTAGTGGACCTTTGTCTCCACTCATTATATCTAAGCCTATTTTCATAGTTAGTGATTAACTATTGCTTGTAAGAATTTTTCCTTTGTAGTAAAGAACACCATCAACCTCATAAGCTTTATGTCTGAGGTGAGGTGTGTCAGTTTGAGGACATTTTGAAATGCAAGAATTATCTTTCATCTTCCATTGTGAGCGTCTTTTTCTACTTCTTGCTTTTGATTGTTTTCTTTTTGGTACAGCCATTTTTTTCTCTTCTTAAATTAGGACGTAAATTAATCTATTTCTTTTGTTTAATACAAGTTAATTAATAAAATCAATCCAGAGATCATTCCCTCTTTCTTTAGACAGTTTATTTTTTACTTGAATAGCAATTCTCTTATCTGAAAAATTGCCAACTCTCACTCTCCACCAAAGTTGATCCTTGCTTTTAATGTAATATTGTTCAGTATATGCATCATAGCCATTTTCTCTTAATTTAATTTGATCAATTCGAGCTTGTTCAAGAGATGGCCAAGAGGCTACTTGTATTGTATATTTTTTTGAACCAATGTTGTTTTTAATTGTTTCTTTGTAGTTTGTTCCCTGCGTTGAGGAAATATGATCTTTATTCTTAGAAGCACTATATAAAAATGTTTCTTCATATATGGAGTTATTATTTCTAGATTCAATCATTAAGCTAATTTCATATTCACCTTCAATATCTGGTGTAAATAGCATTTTGTTGTTTTCAATTTTATAATTAGCTTTACTTTTTTTTGGGCCATTTGGAGTTGACCACAAAAATAATAATTCATTATCATTAATTGAAAAATTAGAGGGTTCTATTTTTATGGTTTTACCTACTTCGATTTCTTGTCGAACAGGTTCGGTTTTGCAACCGAAAATAAATATAATTATAAATAGTAATCTTATTGTCATAATTTGATAGTTTAAATTTATTTATAAAATTTCCATTTTTGAAAAGAAAAATGAAATTTCTTTTTCTGCATTTTCATCAGAATCAGATCCATGAACAGCATTTTCACCTA
The DNA here is from genome assembly GCA_964429875.1 of uncultured bacterium. Classification (GTDB taxonomy): domain Bacteria; phylum Fidelibacterota; class Marinisomatia; order SCGC-AAA003-L08; family D37C17; genus CAYSDL01. The sequence continues at coordinate 1,885 of CAYSDL010000073.1, read as the reverse complement.
AATTTGATGCATATAATTTTCTAATTGTTCCATCTTCTGCTTCTTCTGGATTTGTTGCACCTATTGTTTTCCTCCATTCAAAAACAGCATTATGTTTTTTTAACACTAAAACCATACATCTTCCTGATGACATAAATTGTGTCAATTCTTCAAAAAAAGGTTTCTTTGAGTGTATAGCATAAAATCCTTCAGCTTGTGATTTTGACATTTTGATAAGTTTTGACCCTATAATTTCAAAATTGTTAGCAAGGATGTGGTTATATATCTTTCCAGTATAATTATTATTAACCGCGTCAGGTTTAATTATTGCAAATGTTACATTGTTCATTTATTTATCCTTAATTATTTTTTTCATCATTTTACCAATATCAGATGGAGATTCACATACATTTATACCGCATTCATCCATGATTTTCATTTTAGCAATAGCAGTTTCATCTCCTCCTGATATTATTGCACCTGCATGTCCCATTCTTTTTCCACTAGGAGCAGTTTGTCCAGCTATAAAGCCTACAATAGGTTTTGAAACATTTTCTTTAGCCCAGTATGCAGCTTCCACCTCCATTGTTCCACCAATTTCTCCAATTACAACAATTCCTTGAGTATCATTATCATTTTCAAACAATTCAATAGCTTTTCTCATATCTGTTCCAATTATTGGATCACCTCCAATGCCAAGAGCAGTTGTTTGACCTAAATTATTTTGTACTAGCTGATAGATTGCTTCATATGTTAATGTCCCTGATTTTGATATAACCCCGATATTTCCTTTTTTTGTAATAAAACCAGGCATAATGCCTAATTTACATTCATCAACAGTAATAACCCCAGGACAGTTAGGCCCAATTAAACATATATTGTTTTCATCTATAATATGTTTTGCTTTTATCATATCTCTTGTAGGTATACCTTCGCTAATGCAAACGATCGTATCTATTCCAGCCTCAGCTGCTTCAATAATAGCAGAGCCAGCATAAGCAGGTGGAACAAAAATTATGGATGCATTAGCTTGTGTTGTCTCCTTAGCTTCAGTTACACTATTAAACACCGGGATACTATCATTAATTGCCTTTTGACCACCTTTTCCTGGTGTTACACCAGCAACAATGTTTGTTCCATAATCAATCATTTGAGTAGAATGAAATGTCCCCTCAGATCCTGTTATTCCTTGTACTAAAACTTTTGTATTTTTATTAACTATAATTGACATTGTTTTATATTACTCCAACAGCTTTTTGAGCAGCATCTTCAAGGTTCTTGGAAGGAATAATTTTAACTCCTGATTTTTTTAGAATTTTTTTAGCTATATCGGCATTTGTTCCTTCAAGCCTTACTACAACCGGAACATCTAGCCCTAAATCTTTAACAGCTTGAACAACTCCATTTGCAACTCTATCACATCGAACTATACCTCCAAAGATGTTAATCAAAATAACTTTTACATGTTTATCATTTAAGATAATTTTAAAGCCATTTTTAATAGTTTCTGCATTTGCTTTTCCTCCAACATCAAGAAAATTGGCAGGTTCTCCTCCCGATATTTTTATAATATCCATAGTAGCCATTGCAAGTCCAGCTCCATTTACCATACAGCCAACATTTCCTTCAAGCTTAACATAGTTTAAGCCAAATTTTTTTG
>CAYSDL010000073.1:0-236 GCA_964429875.1 uncultured bacterium | reverse complement strand
GTAATACCTTTTAAACAATATTCTCCGGTAGAAGTAATAACTGTATTATCTTGAATAAAAAATAGATTAGTAGAATTACATGTACTTATATTTCCATTAATATCATTCATAATTCCTTCGTCATATCCAAATTTATTTGCTTCAAGTTCCATGGGGTCCTCTTCTGTTACATCTTGCATTTCTAATATTTCTTTATGTCTAAATAGAGCATTACTATCAAAATTAAATTTAGCATC
>CAYSDL010000072.1:3862-5088 GCA_964429875.1 uncultured bacterium | reverse complement strand
GAAAGCCTCTTTTATAGGGACTTTTTTTGTTTTAAATTCTTCCAATGAAAAAAACAATTACCTTAATATTATTTGTTCTATTAGTAACAATTTCTTTTTCGCAGACATATCCAGGTACTATGCTAGATGTTTCTGGAGGAAGCTTTATTATGGGGAATAATAATCAACCGCCAATGTCTAATGACCAAGATCCTGAACATTTTGTAACTATAGATGATTTTAAAATAGGTGAAACTGAAGTTTCTAATGCCTACTATATAATTTTTCTTAATGATATGATATCAAATGGGAATTTACTAATTGAAGAAGGAGTTCCGGGTGATTGGGCTAGCACGCCTGAAGAAGTAGCTAATGGCCACGCCTGGAGTATTAAGGCAGACAGCACATTACCAGGCTTATGGTCTGGCGAAGTCCTTATTAAATTAAGTGACATTGCTGGTGGAGGTCAGCATCCTTTAAATAGATGTTGGATTGAATTAGATACAACTTCATATACATTTAGTGTCGTTGAAGGTTATGATAATTGGCCAGCTTCCTGGGTAAGTTGGTATGGTGCTATGATGTATGTAGATTATTATGGCGCAACTTTACCAACAGAAGCTGAATGGGAATATGCTGCACGAGCTGGTCAACAGTTTGAATATCCTACTGATGATGGAAATTTAAGTTATAGCCAAGCTAATTATGGGACAGGATGGGGTGGCCCCAGTGGCGAAACATATTTAACTCCAGTAGGTGAAATATATCCCCCAAATCCATTTGGATTATATAACATGGCAGGTAATGTTTCTGAATGGTGTTTAGATTGGTATGATGAAAATTTCTATCAAGCTTGTGTTAATAATGATATTTATTTAAATCCTCTTAATGATGATTTCGGAGATTTAGAAAAAAAAGTACTTAGAGGCGGTAACCATACTTATCCGAGCCATGTTGCAATGAGTAGTAGTCGCACAGATACACCTCCTTTTGTAACTACAGATCATATGGGATTCAGAGTAGTTTCGCATAATGTTAATGGAGATATTAATAATGATGGTTCTATTGATGTTTTGGATATAGTTTTTTCTGTTAATTTTATTTTGAATAATGAATATAACAGTTCTGCAGATTTAAATTCAGATAATACAGTAGATGTATTAGATATTGTACAGTTAGTAAACATAATTTTAAGCTAATCCATCCTGCTTTGGAAGAAGGGGGTCGCAGGTTCGAATCCTGCCACC
>CAYSDL010000072.1:0-3852 GCA_964429875.1 uncultured bacterium | reverse complement strand
TAGCACTCTACTGTTGGATTAGGGAGTATAATAGGTTCATCATAACGTTTCCCCCCACCCATACTATCATTGATTTACTTTAATATGTTTATGTATATTATTGTACAACTATTAAGGAATTATATATGAAAAAAATAATATCAGCAATAGTGTTTATATCTTTTTTATTATCTGAACATCCTCCTACAGATAATAATAATTTAGTTAATGATATTGGAGATTTTCCATACCCATCAAATCCAATGAATGATAGAGCTAAAGGCTATTTATTAAAAGGAAAAGCACAGGCAGCAATAACAAATTATGGGAGATTTATTGATTGGGATCATCATCCTGCTGGGTTATGGGATAATGATGATGAATTTTATTATGGTTATACCTACCTTCCATCATTATCTTTTATTGCTGGAGTCCCAGGCCAAAGTTATACTTACAACTATGAGTGGTATCAACCCGATTGGCTCACTGATTTTGAAGATTTTGAAGATTGGATATCTTTCGATGCATATTCCGATCCAAATGGAGCTATTCCAAATTTGTCTTGGTTTGAATCTGGGGATACAAATTTTGTTAGTGTAGTTTTTGAAGCATTTGATGATAGGGGAACTCTTGGAAATAAACTGATTTCTCCTTCAGAGGCGGGTGATTTTGAAGTTCCATGTAATTTTACAGGGATCAACCAATTTTGCATTGATGATGCTAGCGAGCTAATCATGATTAGTTTACCTGCAAGTGAACAGTTTGCTGTTGATCCAAATAATGCCAATGTGTATGGAGAATCTATAATTAGAAAGGGTGTTGGACTTGTATATCCTTGGGCAATGCGCCCAGCACTTGTCGAAAGATTAGATGAATTCGATTTATTTGATTATGGAGATGACCAAGATGAGTGGACAAATGATGATGGGTATGTATATTATGGAGCAAATACTGCAGAATCTTGGTTCACAAGATGGAATCCAAGTTCAAATACCGATTGGCATGCATCTACTGGAGCAAGAGAAAACACACATAATACTTTAGTTAATGAGAATGATATTTTTGGAAATATAAATTATTTAGATTTAGAATCATATCCACTTTTAGCACATAGTAATTTTAGTGATACATGGCCACAAAGTTATGATCAGTATGGTAACCTTATGCCCCATTGGCCTGGGTGGTATAAAAAAAATTATTCTCCAAATCAATCAAATTGTTTTCCTGAACAACCATGGAACGATAATTGCTGGGTAACATCAAATCAATTTATATCAGATTCTGATATTTATATGGAATTTGATGATAGGTGGGCATATAAAGGTAACATGGTAACAAATAATACCTATGAGCAAACAGGTTATCCGATGGGATTAAAAGTTTTATCTCAAGCAAATTCATTTGAATTAGAATTAGTTGAAGATATAATGTTTTTTACTCTTAAAGTAAGGAATGAAAGCGGTGATAATTGGTGTGCCTTTGAAAAAGATAGATATGGAAACAATATTTATGTGACTGATGATTCAGGGAATCTAATATGCGGTGATGGCATGATTATGCCTGATGGAACAAAATTAAATCAAGGTATGGGTTTTGATTATAAAAATATGTATTTAGGATTTTATGTAGATGCAGATGTTGTAACAGCTACTCAGTTTGGAAGCTTCGGAGTACATTCTAATGATGATGATTTTATGGAATACTATGATTGTAGTAATCAAGATTTAGAGCCTAATGGTTGTGACATTATTAATGGAGATACAATTAGAGTTAGTTTAGCTATGCTATATGATTATGGTTTTGGACCACCTGAGGATATTGGTATTGTAGCTGCTCAACTTTTAGATTCCCCTTATGCAACTGAAGAAGTTGATTTGAATGGTGATGGATATGCTGATCTTTACCCTGGAGATAAATTACAAATGACAGATTGGCATTGGTTTGATTGGTATAATAGACCAGGCGTAGTTTTTAGAGAAGGAGATGCTGGGTGCTGCGCTGGGAATCCTGGTACTGCACAGGCTGCAAACAAAGAAGAAATTATGTACAAAGTTATTGCAGGTGATACAACTAATTTAACAGATGATGAAAAATTATGGTATTTCCATACTCCAAACCCTTCAACAGATGCTCCTGAAGAGCTTAATCCTCATTTTGATTCACTTGAAGGGTTAGAACAAACAACTTTTTTCCAAGATGGCCCTGCTGGTCTAGATTGCGTTTTGCAGATGAGTTGCGGACCCTTTAGTCTTGAGGTTGGTGAACAAGTTCCATTTTCTTTTTGTATAATTTTTGGGCAAAACAATGATGACTTAATTAAGAATGCAACATTTGCACAGCTTATGTATAATAGCCATTACCAGGGCTACACCTCTCCTGATACTCCAACTCTAGATTATACATTCGGGAATGAAATAAACAATTCTGAATGGTATGGAGGAGCGCATCATGCAATTGAGTTAACATGGGATGATAGAGCAGAAAAATCTTCTGATGTAGTTACAGGATATGCAGATTTTGAAGGATATAATATATATAGAAGTACTGATGGAGGAAATACATGGGGAGATCCTTTAACTGATTTATATGATTCTAATAATCCAGATAGCTGGGTCCCCTATGCACAATATCATTTAACCTCTGAGCAAGATAGTTTGCATTGTACTTTTACACATGATTATCATGGTGAATGCAGTATTTCAAAACCTGAATTTTATGTTGAAAAGGATTGCTATACCCAATGTTTACACAATGAAGTAGAATCTCAATGTGATTTAGGCTCATCTAGTATATGTGACTATGTATCTAATTGTTATGGTTCTAGTTTACCTGGTTCTAATGATTTGGATTCAGATGAAAATTATTTGCAGTGTTTAGAATTGTTTAATGAAAAATTTGAAAATTGCAAAGACTCTTCTTGGAACAGCTGTGCATCTTCCTGCTCTCAAACTACCTATGAAGATTATCTTTCTTTGTCTGATATAGATCAGCTTAATTATTCTGCTATATATGGTATTGTGGATTGTGATGATCCTATATGGGGAGGTGATAATGATGATGTTCCTGATATTAGAGGATATAATATTTGTGGGTATGATCCACATAATTTAATAAAGGGTGATAGCGCGCTTGGTCAATGTGGTGAAAAAGAATCTGTCTCTGATCCTTATTGTAGTAATGATGTTTTTAAAAGTTGCAGCGAAAATGCTGACTGCATAGAAGGAACTTGCATCACTGAAAAAGAAGTTGGAATAAAAAGAACTTTTATAGATAATAATGTTATTGATGGCTATGAATACACTTATGCTATTACAGCTTTTGATATGGGGATTGCTCCAGATTTTATAACAACTTACAATGAAGATCTTGGTATATTGCAAGAAACATCTAATACGGCAAATCCTCTACATTTTGCTTCGCCTGATGGGTATCAATCAATTGAAGTTGGAAGAGGAAGAACATCGAATGATAAAAACTATGTCACAGTTATTTCAGGTCCAAAAGCAACAGAATCTTTATCAAATGAAATTCTAGTTGTTCCTAACCCCTATATAGCGAGCAGTAATTATAATGAAACTGAATATAAGAGAAAAATTTGGTTTTTTGATGTTCCTGATAATTATACTTTAACTATCTTTACAATAACTGGAGAAAAAGTTGTAACTATTGATTCTAATGATGCTCCTATTGATGAAGAAGGGAAGGTCTCCTGGGACTTAAGAACAGTTAATAATCAAGAAGTTGCGCCTGGTCTTTATGTGTTTGCAGTTGAAAACAGGAGCCCAGGATTTGAAGGCCAAAAATTTGTAGGAAAATTTGCCATAGTACGATGATAAGATTAAAGACATATATTATTGCTGTTATTTTTTCTTT
>CAYSDL010000071.1:0-5093 GCA_964429875.1 uncultured bacterium | reverse complement strand
TAGTTATTTAATATTATATTTACAAGTTGAACTATATCAATGACATTAATAATTCCATCTATGTTTGTATCTGAATTTAGCTCTTGAAATTGGTCTAATGATTGTTGACCAAGGATAAATGATACTAAAAGAACAATGTCTACAATATTAATGATTTCATCTTGATTAATATCACCAATAAAATACCATTCACAATTTTGAGGACTTTCAATATAATTCATATCACCAGGTTCATATTCAATTATTTTATTAAATCCATCAGAATTCAAAATACACTCAGGAACATAGCCACATAAAAAATTATCCCCTCCATAAAAACTCATATTAAGATTGCATATACTTTCAGGAAGCATTGTTAATTGATTACTAAACAATTGTAAATTCTGTAACTCAGATAAATTCCCAATAGTTTCAGGAATACTTGTAAGTTGATTTTTACCTAAATTTAAAGTTGTTAGATTAGTAAGATTCCCAAATTCAGAAGGTAATTCTAAAAATTCATTATTATATAACCAGATAAAATTAAGACTATTTACATTACCAATTTCAGGTGAAAATCCTGTCAATTCTTGATTTGTAATCCAAATAAATTCTAATTCAGTATTTCCAATTTCTGGAGGAAATTCTCCAGATAATCCTTGGTAAGAAGCAGAAATAACTTTTAATCTTCCATTCCACCATCCTTGCCACCCTAGCTCTATTGGATCAATAACTCCATTTCCATTAACATCAAAATCGTCCCATGGATCAATAACTCCATTTTCATCCATATCAAATTCCATTACAAGTGTTTCAGAGCTATTATTAATAATAGCTTGTAAAAAATCTAAATCTTCTTGATAAAAACAAGTTTGGCTAAAACCCACCTCATTATTAGATATTTCATGTGTTGTAAAGTCAATTGTAGCATACCCATCACTACAAATGCAACTACCATCATCAGCTGTATTTTCAGGATTGTAATTTATGGCATTAGGATCTGTACAACCTGAATAAACATTGTCATTTTCTAGCATCTCTATAAATTCTACTAAATCATCAGTTCTAAGTGTTTTATTTATTCTTATTCCAAATTCATTAACATACCCATCAGAATCTATTCCATTTCCCTTTAATAATTCTAATAATACTGAAGTTTGTAAATCACTTACATAAACTGGTGGGGGTGGCCACATACTTCCACCTACAATTTCTGTCCATTGAAGATTAATCAAATTAGATATTTCATTATTAGAATTTTCTAATAATATTCTTTGATCATTCAAAACACTAATAACTGATGAATAATTAAAATCACTTTGATTTAATTGATTAATCCAAAAATCTTCTTCAATTTCAAGTAACCCAGATATTCCATCACTATTATCTGCCGCAAATAATTCACAATTCTTAAAGTTTGAATATACAGAATGATTTACAAGAACCTCTAAATAGGTTGGACTTATAAAACCATCTAGAAAAGTTTGGATACTATTTTGAATACTTTCATAAATATCAAATTCAAATGGAGAATCATCAAAAAAAAGGTTATTCCCAATATATGTAACTAAAGATCCTGGACTTGAAAAGTCTAATAATTGTGCAACATCTGAAATATTTAAAATACTTTTATTTGTTTCCCAAATGAATTGAAAAGTTGTCCCCCAAGGAAACTGATAACTCCCATTATTCTCATACATTATTTCAATTTCATCTTGAATTTGTTTAAACGAAATATTGCGGATAAAAGCTGCTTCTGCATATTCATCAAATAATACTCCATTATTTGGATCTGGTCGTTCTAAATTCCTTGCATAAATTTTAAATTTTGATAATAATTCCCATTGTGCATTCAGGTTATGAAAGGATTGATCAATGACAATATAAATAGGTTTATATCTTTCACCGTAGAAATTTAAATCAATTGCATCATATAGAGGTAAATTCCCTTCCCATATACCAGAATCAATACCTGTATCAATTTCTTCAATTTCATTTATTTGTATACTTAAATTTTCATCTTCATAAACACTATATCTAAAATGTTGAGTTTCAAAAAAATCAAACCAATCTAATTCAACATTATCTAGATTCATCTCAATAAATATTTCAATCTGATCACCATTATATAGAATCGCAGGAGAAACATTTACATCTACAATCAAGTTTTCATCTTGTGCATAAATAATAGAAAAAGATAGAAAACAAATAAATAATATAAAATTTTGAAATTTCATATTTGAATATACAAAATAAAAAAGCCCCTATAAAAGAGGCTTTCTAATCATAAGTCGAGGTGGCAGGATTCGAACCTGCGACCCCCTGCTCCCAAAGCAGGATGCTGTTAGTTATTTATTTTTTAGACTACTACAATAATCAAACAATACTAGTCTAAACTGATTCCATCTCCTACATTGACTCTAGTCCAAGGAGTAATTTCTAATAACTCCGCAATTACAACGGAATCCTTAACGCTAACAACCTTTAGACTATATCTATGCGATCTTGAAACTTTCCCCTTTGGGACCCAACGCAAACTATCAGAAGTTAATGCATTATATATTTCTTCTAAATAAATTTTCTCTTTATTATACTTTTCGGTATTTTTAATATAATCCAAGCCTTCCTTGACATCATTAAAAAATGCATAGTATGATGAATCTTTATCAGTAAAACCATCTCCATCATTATCGTAGAGATTCCATTTCCTATATCCAGTTAGATTCATATTTTTTTTCATCCTTAATCCCAATTGATTAATATATACATAATCACCTTCCCTTTTTATTACTTCTCCAGCATTCCATCTAGAAAAATTATATTTCACCTCTTCAATTTGCCAAACAAGTGATTCTAAGATATTTGACCTCAACTCTTCAATCGTTTCTACAATTTCTCCACTACGCATTATATTTTTCCAACCATCACCTAAAGCTCCAAAAACATCATATACATATTGCAGTATTTCACCTTCATGTGATTTAATTGCATATACTCTAACAAAAATAATATGTTTAGGTCTATCAAAAAATTTATAGATACTCCCTGCTAAAGCTTCTGGTTCTCCATGTTCTTTTATTGAATTGTTTACATAACCAATTTCTTCATCATTTTTCAACATTTGAATTATTAAATTCTGATTAAAAAATTCACTATATAATTCAGACTCTAGGTCTATTCTTATATTTTTTAATTCTGACTCATCAATTAAAGAAACTTTTGCTCCTTCATTCTCTGATAAAAGATTTTCTGCACGCCATTCAGCAATATTTATATTTTCTTCAAGACTACCTATATATATTAAATGTACATCTTGAGAATTATCTATTTGAGAATTATCTACTTGATAATTATTTTTATTTATCCATAAAACGATTCCAACAATCAATATTCCAAGAACACCAATAGTAGCTATGATTGATTTTTGATTAAACCATAGTTTTTTAACATCTTTTTCAAGTTTAGCTGTTACCTTTGTGATATCAGTCTCAGGCAAACCATGAGAAACAATACAAAAAACTTTAACATCTTGCCTTACACCTTTAAGTGATGGCTCCGATATAAACTTTGTTTTAAATTCAGGAAGACTTGAAATATTCTGCTGAACTTTACCTGATATAACAATACCTCCCTCAGCAGCGAATGGATCAATACGAGAAGCAACATTCACATCGTCTCCTAGAACATCTCCATTTTTTAAGGTTATCTCACCTTCATGTATCCCTATACGGAGATTTAAATCTTCAACATCTTTAGTTCCTTTCTGTATTTTGATACCACATTTAATTGCATCTGTAACAGTTTGGAATGTAAATAGAAGGCCATCACCAATTCTATTATGAAGTGTACCATTAAATTCTTCTATGATGGGTGTTAATATCTGCTCTTGTTTATCAAGTAGCTCAAGGGCTCTATTCTCATCTTTGGAAGATAAAGCTGTATAACCAGCAATATCTGTAAACATGATAGCAGCTAATTTTCTTTTTACATCTGAAGGCATATCTAAATTTATAAATAAAAAAGCCTCTATAAAAGAGGCTTTCTAATCTTAAGTCGAGGTGGCAGGATTCGAACCTGCGACCCCCTGCTCCCAAAGCAGGATTTAACTAATTATACATCAATGTAATAAACAGACAAAAAAGATTTCCTATTTAATTTTTTTGACAAATTCATTACAGATTTAGTTGATGTAGTCCCAACGTATGTTTTAATTTTTTTATTTTTCATGAATTGGAAGGCTTTATTATATAATATGTTTGCAAATCCATTCCCCCAATAATTTGGGTGCACTCCAATATCTCCTATTAATGTATTACTATCCTTATTTAAAACAATCATTATATACCCAATTATTTTCTTCTTATTAGTAATTAAAAATAATGACTTATCTCTAATACTGTTCTTATAGAATCCACTTATCACTTTTAAAAAAGATGAAATATCTTTATTCATTCTACTAGTTTTATCAGCGCTATGACAAATTTTTGCCAATTTTAATATTTCAGTTAAATCAGCTTTAGTTCCAGTACGAATTAAAATTCCTTTAGGAGAAAACAAATTTTTGTTACTATAATATTTTAAAGCATCTCTAACCTGCCCAAGGTATGTATTCCCTGTAAATGAAAACCCTAATTCATTGTAAAATTGAATCAGTTTGTTTTGAGTTGAACGTGCTAGGAATACGATTTTTGTATATTTATAATTATTTTTATAGAATAATTTTATCTTTTTTATTTCTTCTTTTATCATTGATTTAGTAATACAACTATCTTGAATTACCATTTCAGTAGGTAAGGTATGCTCACCATAATCATTCATTTTCCTTGAAAATACAAGGGACACAATCTTATTCCCTTCCAATTTATAGGAAAAATAATCATCCTGATTATTTAATTGTTCGTTTAAAATAAAATCTAAAAGTTCTTTTTCTACTTTTTTGGATATGGCCTTATTAAAAACACGAAGACTAGCATCCTTTCTGAAATACAAATAATACTGGGCAAGTTTTTCTTTAATAGAAGAAGACATGAAAGAATTTAAAAATAAAAAAGCCTCTATGAAAGAGGCTTTCTAATTTGTTGTCGAGGTGGCAGGATTCGAACCTGCGACCCCCT
>CAYSDL010000070.1:0-5302 GCA_964429875.1 uncultured bacterium | reverse complement strand
TTCCTATTGGTGGATATATTCATGGAGCTCTGTGTCATAGCCAAAGTATTGATGGATTTTTTACTCATTTACCTGGAATTAGAATAGCTTTTCCTTCTAATGCATCAGATGCAAAAGGACTTCTTAAGGCAGCATGTTGGATGAATGATCCCGTCTTGTTTTTAGAACATAAAGGTTTATACAGACAGGGATTTGCATCTTCAGATGAGCCAGATGAAAATTATCTTTTGGAGTTTGGAAAAGCAAATATTGTTAATGCAGGTGAAGATTTGACGATTGTAACCTGGGGAGCTTTAGTTCAAAAAAGTATAGAAGCACAACGAGATCTTAATTATTCGATTGAAATTATTGATCTTAGAACATTAAATCCACTTGATATGAATACTATTTTAAAATCAATAGAAAAGACAAATAGATTAATTATAGCTCATGAAGATAATATTACGAGTGGATTTGGTAGTGAAATAGCTTCACAGGTAGTAGAAAAAGGCTTCGAGTTTTTAGATGCCCCAATAAAAAGGGTAGCTTCTAAAGATTCACCTGTTGCATATTCTTCTATCTTAGAAAATGAAATTTTAGTTCAAACAGACTGGATAATTCAGGCGATCCAGGAAATTATGGAATTTTAATAAAGTGGAGAACGTATGTCAGTAGATGTTATAATGCCAAAATTAGGTGAATCTATTACAGAAGGAACTATTCTTGAATGGAAGAAAACAGTTGGACAGACAATTGCTAAAGATGAAACTCTTCTTGAAATTTCAACTGATAAAGTAGACTCTGAGGTTCCATCTCCTGCAGAAGGTAAAATAACTGAAATATTATATAAAGTAAATGATGTTGTTGCTGTTGGTGAGGTTATTGCGAGGATTGGTGGTAAAGGAGATCCGGTCAAAAAGATTGATGCAACTGTTAGTGATAAGCCAAAAGAAGAAGTTGTAATACCAAAACCTGTTGTAGAAAAAATAGAAACTAAAGTAGAGAATATATCAAATAATAACAAAAGTACGCGTTTTTATTCCCCTCTTGTTAGATCTATTGCTAAAAAAGAAAACATTTCTTTAGCAGATCTTGATACAATCTCAGGATCAGGGACTAATGGTAGAGTCAATAAAACTGATATATTAAATTATATAAATAAAAGGCATCCTGGTTCAATAGTAGAAGAGAGACCTGAATTTATTGGCAGTGAATCTAACAAATATCATCTCGTGGATAAAGTTGAACCAATGGACCATGTAAGAAAAGTAATAGCAAAACACATGAAATTATCAAGAGAAACTTCAGTACATGTATATTCGACATCTGAAGTTGATATGACAAATATAGTTACATATAGAAATGCACATAAAAGTAGTTTTGAAGAAAAATATAAAACTCCTTTGACATACACGCCTTTTATTATAGATGCAGCTATAAGAGCTATTCAGGAATTTCCACTTATGAATGCATTTGTGGAAGATGAAAACATAAAATTTAATCAAAATATTAATGTGGGTGTCGCTGTAGCACTTCCTGATGATAATTTGATTGTTCCTGTAATAAAACGATCAGAAGAGCTAAATTTTCTTGGTATAGCTCGTTCAACAAATGATCTTGCTGTTAGAGCTAGAAACAATACTCTATCTCCAGATGATGCCCTTGGATCAACATTTACAATTACAAATCCTGGAATATTTGGAAGTCTTTTTGGCATGGGAATTATTAATCAGCCTAATGTTGGTCTTCTAAGTGTAGGATCCATACACAAAAGGCCTGTAGTAAAAGAGACAGAATTTGGTGATGTTATCGTTTCTAGAAGCATGATGTACTTAACACTTGCATATGATCATAGATTGATTGATGGTGCTTATGGAACTAAATTTTTATCCCGAATTAAAAATCTTCTAGAATCTTTTAATAAGGAAGGGATTTGAAGTTGATTAAAGTTCAAGAAAACACTGCAAGAAAGCCAGATTGGCTTAAGATTAAGTTAAATACATCAGCAGACTATCAAGATATGAAGAAGCTAATGCAGTCTAATGATTTACATACAGTATGCGAAGAGGCCAGATGTCCAAACATTTATGAGTGCTGGAACAATAGAACTGCAACGGTAATGATACTTGGTGATACCTGTACACGTGCATGCGGGTTTTGTTCTGTAAAAACGGGAAAACCTCTTATTGCTGATATTAAAGAGCCACTTAGAGTTGCTAATCTTGTAAAAACATTAGAATTAAGACATGTAGTTATAACCTCAGTTGATAGAGATGATCTAAAAGATGATTATGGATCAATTATCTGGAAAAATACAATTAAAGAAATAAGAAGACTATCCCCTGATTGTACAATTGAGGTTTTAACACCAGATTTTAGAGGATATAAGCCATCCTTAGATACTGTTTTTTCTGCTAACCCTGATATTTTTTCTCATAATGTAGAATGTGTTGAAAGAATTTCAAAGAAAGTAAGAACTCAGTCAGATTGGAATAGAACTCTGAAAGTTTTAAAATATTCTGTTGAAAATAATATGCTTACAAAAACAGGTATGATGGTTGGTCTTGGAGAAACTGATGATGAAGTCTTTTATACAATGGATACAATTAGAGAAATAGGGGTAGAAATATTTAATGTGGGGCAATATCTCCAGCCAACGAAAAATAATTTAAAAGTTGACAGATATGTTAATCCAGATATGTTTAAGCAGTATAAAAAATATGGACTAGAAATTGGGTTTAGTGTTGTGGAGTCAGGACCTCTTGTTAGATCATCTTATCATGCAGATGAACAGGCAAGAAAATATTTGAAAGTAAATTGAGTATGACATTCTTGCATGAATTGTAATTTGGCATTATCTTTGCAGAATATGATTTAAATAGTTTTTAATTAATATATTTTAAGGAAAAAAATGAAATCTTATCCAGTTTTACCATTAAGAAATACGGTATTATTTCCAAATCAAATTATTCCAATATATATAGGAAGAAAACAATCCTTAAAACTGATCGATGATGTGTCTAAGTCTGATGAAAAACAGATTATTGTAGTTGCGCAAAGAGATGGGAATGTAGAAAATCCTAAAGATAAAGATTTTTATGAGTTTGGTACACTAGCGACAGTTATGAAGGTTTTTGGAATGCCAGATAATTCAAAATCAGCTATTGTAAAAGGAATTAGAAGAATAAAAATAGATAAATATTCACAATCAAGTCCATATTTTACAGGAACATTCATTGATGTTGAAGAAAAAATGTCTGATACAGTAGAGATGGATGCATTATGTGAAAATCTTAAAACAATGTTTTCTAATCTTATAGATATCGCACCATATCTATCAGAGGAGCAATCTAATCTTTTAGTTAATATTAAAGAACCTTCTAGGCTTGCTGATAAGGCAGTCTCTGTTATGAATATACAGACGGCAGAAAAGCAAAGCATTCTTGAAGAATTTGATATTAAAGAAAAGGTTCAGAAAGCTCTTGTTGTAATAAATAAAGAAGTTCAAAGACTTGAGCTTGGTGATAAAATCCAATCTGATGTTCAGGATGAAATTTCAAAATCACAGAAAGAATATTATCTAAGAGAGCAAATGAAAGCTATTAAGAAGGAACTAGGTGAAGATGAATCAAATATTGAAATAAAAGAATTAGAAGAAAAAATTAAAAAGGCAAAAATGCCTAAAGAGGTTAAGAAGGTTGCTGATAAAGAAATAGCAAGGCTCTGTAAAATACCTACTCATTCTCCAGAATATACAGTAACAAGAACATATCTTGACTGGCTTGTTGAACTTCCATGGAATAAGGAAAGTAAAGATAACGAAGATATAAAAAGAGCAGGTGAAATTCTTAATGAAGATCATTATGGATTAAAGAAAATTAAAGAAAGAATAGTTGAGCATCTTGCTGTTAGAAATTTAAAAAGATCACGAAGTAAGAAAGGTGATAAAATTAAAAGTCCAATTTTATGTTTTGCAGGCCCTCCAGGTACAGGTAAAACTTCTATCGGTAGAGATATCGCAAAATCTATGGGGAGGGAGTTTGTAAGAATTTCACTTGGCGGTGTTAGGGATGAAGCTGAGATCAGAGGCCATAGAAGAACTTATATAGGAGCTCTTCCAGGAAGAATAATCGCTAGCTTGAAAAAAGCGGGTACAAAAAATCCAATTTTCATGTTAGATGAAATTGATAAACTTGGTATGGATTTTAGAGGAGATCCTTCCAGTGCATTGCTTGAAGTTTTGGATCCAGAGCAAAATTTTTCATTTAATGATCATTATTTAGAGGTTGACTTTGATTTATCAAATGTTATGTTTATTACAACTGCAAATAGAGTAGATCAGATTCCTGGGCCTTTACTTGATAGAATGGAAATCTTAGAGTTTACTGGTTATATACATGATGAAAAGTTAGAAATATCAAAAAGACACTTACTTCCTAAGACTATTTTTGAACATGGATTAAAAAAATCTGAAATTAAATTCAAGGATGAAGCAATTTCATTGCTTATCGAATCGTACACAAGAGAAGCTGGTGTAAGGAACTTAGAAAGACAATTAGCTAATGTATGTAGAAAAGTTGCAAGAGATATTGCAGTTGGAGATAAGAAAAAAGTTAATGTAACACCAGAAGAAGTTCATGAATACTTGGGTGCAAAAATCTTCCACTCAGATGTTGCAGAAAGATGTAGCAAACCGGGAGTTGTTGTAGGACTTGCATGGACAGCTTTTGGAGGAGATATTTTATTTATAGAAGCTTCAAAAATGCCAGGCAAAGGAGCTTTGAAGTTAACAGGAAAACTTGGTGATGTGATGAAAGAGTCTGCACAAGCTGCTTTCTCTTATATTAGATCAAATGCATCAAAATTTAAAATTGATCCATCATTTTATAAAAAATATGATATTCATATACATGTCCCAGCTGGAGCAATCCCTAAAGATGGCCCATCTGCAGGAGTTGCTATGGTTACTTCAATAGTTTCTTTGTTAACAGATAAACCTTTGAAAGATTTTCTTGGTATGACGGGAGAAATATCACTTAGAGGTAATGTTTTACCTATTGGAGGGTTAAAAGAAAAATCAACTGCTGCTCATAGATCAGGATTAAAACAAATTATCGTACCTTATTTAAATAAGAAAGATTTAGAGGAAATACCTGATAAAGTAAAAAAAGATTTAAAAATAACTTTTGTTAAAGAAGTAGAAGAAGTTATAAAATTAGCTTTAGATATGTAATAAATATTTAATGGACGTGTAACTCAGTTGGTTCAGAGTGCCGCCCTTACAAGGCGGTGGTCGTAGGTTCGAGTCCTACCACGTCCACAC
>CAYSDL010000069.1:0-5597 GCA_964429875.1 uncultured bacterium | reverse complement strand
AAATGATATTTCTAATGCTAATTATCATCTTATTTCTATGGCAGATGAAATTTATACACATAGGATGTCATCTGTATCATTAATGGGTTTTTCAATGGAACCTACTTTTATTAGAGGTCTTCTTGATACAGTTTCTATTGTGCCAGAGGTTATTAGAGTAAGTCCTTATAAAACAGCTGCTGATATGCTTTTAAATAAAGAGATGTCTCCTGAAATGGAAGAAAATTACTCAGAACTTTTAAGCGATATTTATGATATCGCTGTGGATGATATATCTAGTGCGAAAGGTTGGGACCATGAAAAAACTATTGAAATAATTGATAATGGACCATATTTAAGTAGTATTAAAGCTATAGAAGCTGAGTTAATAAATGGCGTTATGTTTCCTGATGAATTTGATAAATATATAAAGGGATTCAATGATGAAAAAGTAGAAATCATTAACTGGAACAACTATGGATTTACAGAAGATTATATTAATGATTGGAAACCAGAGAAAAAACCTAAGGTAGCTGTGATATATGCGGTAGGTGGAATAATTTCAGGTAAAAGTAATCCAGGGCCTGCGGGATCTTCTCTTATGGGTGATGAAACAATTATGAAAGCAATTAAAAAAGCTCGTGAAGATAAGGAAATTGAAGCAATAGTTCTAAGAGTTGACAGTGGTGGTGGATCAGCTCTAGCTTCTGATATGATGTGGAAAGAAGTTTATAATACAACAAATTTAGATACAAACAATGTTAAACCATTTATTGTGTCTATGTCTGATGTGGCTGCTTCAGGAGGATATTATATTTCTTGCCAAGCAGATGCTATTGTAGCTGATGAAGCTACTATAACAGGATCTATTGGTGTTATCTGGGCACGAATTAATTTTTCTGAATTAATGAAAAGAATTGGTATCAACTCAGGATTAATTAAAAAGGGTAAAAATTCTGACTTCGGCTCATCTTCACATCTTCTAACCAATAAGGAAAAAGAAGATTTACAAGAAAATATAATTGATATTTATAATATATTCAAAGAACGTGTAATTGAAGGAAGAGATAATTTTAATGATATAGATGAACTTGATGAGGTTGCTTTAGGAAGAGTCTGGTCAGGTAAAAAAGCAAGAGAACTGGGATTAGTTGATATAAATGGAAGTTTACATGATGCCATAGATCTAGCTAAAGCAAATGCATCTATCCCATCTTCAATAGATGTAGAAATCATTGAACTTCCTGAGGTAAAAGAATTTAGTTTCTTTGATTTATTTTCCAATAATAAAGATTCTAAAATCGAATTATTAGATTTAAAAGATATATTTCCTGAAGAATTGTCTCAAGAATTAGAAGTCTTAGAAATTATACCTGTTATAATGAATGATGAGATTCAATTCTTAATGCCTTACAAAATATATATTAATTAGTATTATTGATTTTATTTAATTTTATAACTATATTAATAATAGCATGAAAAAATATTTTATTATATTAAACATATTATTTTCTTTTTTAATATCTCAAGATCGAAGTGTTATCTTTAATACTGGAAGTCCTGATAGTCTTACTAGTGGATATGCAATTTCTTCAACTCAATCTATTGCAAATAGATTTACTGCTTCTAATGATTATGTTCTTGAAGCCATGGTATTTTATATAACTTTACAATCACAATTTGGGTCAGTAAATATATCAATAAGAGATGATAATGATGGAGTTCCAGGTGAGGCTATTAGTGATTTAGCAAATTGGAATTATACACTTGATCCTTCAACAATTACTGGATACAACCTTATTGTCACTACTGATTTATGTATTTATTTAGATGCAGGAAATAATTATTGGTGGACAATAGAAGCTGGAGATCCAAACACTGAAGCATTATGGGCCCATTCGAATGCATTTGGTTACTATCACTCAGTTTTAGATGTTGATAGTGGACAATGGAGTAGCAGCCTTGGTTTTGCAGGAGCAGGGGGAATTTGGGCAGAGCAAGTGTTTGAAACACCATTTGACCTAGGAGATGTAAATTTTGATTTTTTAACTAATGTTGTAGACATTGTTTTAATCGTTAGTCATATCCTAGATACTAATTTATTAAGTGATGATGCCATCGAATATGCAGATTTGAATTCTGATGGGATGATAGATGTTGTTGATTTAGTTCAACTAGTTAGTTTAATTCTAACAGAATCTACTTCAAATCCAGATTTCACATTAGAAGATATAAATCCAGCATCAGAATATTTTGGCCAAAGTATAGGTCCATCTTTTTTTCAAGGACAAGTATCTGCATTTTATTTTGGAAAACAAGGTTGAAGTACATGCCGAGCCCGGTTCGGGATTATAAATGATTTATATCATGATTTATTAAATGAGGGTATTACAGATGTTAAAATGATGGGTGTAAATGGTTTCCAGTATATTGATGATAGTATTGATTGTATGATCTGTAATGATGAATGTACCTCAAGCACTTGTGATTCAGGTCCACGTATCCTCCCCTGGACACAAGATCAAGATGATGGATTGAATTGTCAGGATTTAAATGAAGGTTTATGTCAAGGAGATGATGAAATTGGTGATATATGGGATTCCTGGAATATATTATTAAGAGATTTTATTATTCTAGATAGAGGTGGAATAGAATTTGCAAGAATCAATTTAACATATAATAATCCTGATCCAACAGAACTTGGTGAATGCTCTGAAAATTATCAAAAAATCAAAGATCTAATCCTCGCTGCACGTAATAGATAAACATTGTCTTTTATAAATATATAATTTTAGATTATATAGTTCAATTATCAATAAATAATTATTAATTAAGGAGTATCTCCTATGCTAGTTACAAAAGCTGCGCCTGATTTTAAAGCTCAAGCTGTGATGGAAGACAATAGCTTCAAAGAAATCAGCTTATCAGATTTTAAGGGTAAAAAAGTTGCTTTATTTTTCTATCCTTTAGATTTTACATTTGTTTGACCAAGTGAATTAATCGCTTTTGATAAACGTCTTGATGAGTTTAAAAAGCGAAACACTCAAGTTATTGGGTGTTCTATTGATTCTCATTTTTCACATTTACGTTGGAAAGAAATGTCTGTTGAAAAAGGAGGCATTGGCAATATTCAATATCCATTAGTTGCTGATATTGATAAATCAATTGCAAGAAAATACGATGTTCTTTTAGGGACAACGCCTGCTACAGTTATGACTGATGATAGCGAAGAGGAAACATCAGTTGGTGGTGGAGTATCTTTAAGAGGATCATTTCTTATTGATGAAAATGGAAAGGTTAGACATGAAATTAAAAATGATCTTCCACTTGGAAGGAATATAGATGAAATGCTAAGACTTATTGATGCGCTTGATCATCATAATAAACATGGGGATGTGTGTCCTGCTGGTTGGACTCAAGGTAAAACTGGTATGAAACCAAGCGATGATGGAATGAGAACTTACTTAGCCAATAATACAGACGAATTATAAAATTCATTAAATAAAAGGGAGATTAAATGGATTTCTTAAACATGCTAAATCCAGTTGCAAAATGGTTGCACATAATAGCTGGTGTTATGTGGATTGGACTTTTATACTTTTTTAATTTTATAAATGGCCATGTTGCTGGTACAATGGATGGTGATACAAAAAAGAAGGTAGTTCCTGAACTTATGCCAAGAACACTTTATTGGTTTAGATGGGGCGCAGCTTGGACTTGGTTTACAGGATTAATACTTTTATATGTAATATTTTGGAATGGTAGCTTAGGGATGGGAGAATCTGAAGGAATGATGTCTTCAGAAGTTAATATGTATACGCATATGATGATTCTTTTTACATTTTTAGCTGTTTTTATTTATGATTTCTTGTATAAAAGTCCTTTAGCAAAAAATACTAGACTTGTAACAATTGTTAGCTTTTTACTAATAGCTGGAATTGAATATGCTATGATATGTTGTGCTAATTTTAGCTATAGAGCAGTTAATATCCATATCGGAGCAATGTTTGGTACTATGATGGCTTTTAATGTTTGGTTTAGAATATGGCCAGCACAACAAAAAATTATTACTGCAATTAAAAATGGTGATGCTCCTGATGGCAACTTAGTTGCTTTAGCAGGTCTTAGATCTAAACATAATACGTACATGTCAGTTCCATTATTATGGACAATGATCAATCAACATACAGTTGTTTTTAATGGCAAATTATTTGATTGTTCTGGGTTAGTGTTGTTAGTTGTTATTGCACTTGGATGGCATATTGTATTTCAGCTTTATAAAAAATCAGGAAAAATTAAAGGTTTTTAAACTTTTAGTAGTTTTTTAAAATTGTGTTACACGGAGAGGTGGACAATGGCTGTCGCGCGGTCTTGAAAACCGTCGCCCTTTTAGGGTTGCAGGTTCGAATCCTGTCCTCTCCGCAAAAGCTCAATTGGAGAGTTGGCAGAGTGGTAATGCAGCGGATTGCTAATCCGTCATCCTTTAATTTGGATGCACAAGTTCAAATCTTGTACTCTCCGCTTCGACAAAAGAGAAACCCCCTTCGATAACAAGGGGGTTTTTTATTTCCCCCTCTACCCTATTTACTTGTTATTTTGTATTTATTTGTAGTCATTTATACCCAAATTAATACACCAAAATTAATACACCACTACTTTTATTATATTTTTTCAAAGATTTTTTAAGATAATTTTCCAGAATCTTATGCTACCATAAGAGATATGTTTGTTGCAACTGCTGATGCAGATACTCTACAAGATAACCTCTTTGAAGAAATAGAAGAAGGAGTTTATAGGCTTAAAATACAGCACTTCTTTATTTAATTAACTCTACATAATACAAGATATTAACTTCACTAGTGAAAAGCATGAGATAATCTCTATTACCTTAAGAGGTTAAGTGGAGTAGAATAACCCCTATATAATCAAATCGTACATCAGCCACATTAGGCTTGAATACAAATAAATAACGAATTTAGTATCGTTGTATTGATAGTTAATTAATGATAACAAAAAGAGGGAGATAGACATGATGAAAGATGATGGATATTATGTGAGCCTTACAGGTGATAGTGAAGAACAAGTAAGAACTCGCTTAAAAAATAAATGGAAAACAATCACACTTGAAGAAGTCCTTGATGATTTAAATGATAAGGATATTAAAAAAAGTGATTTTGGAAAGGAAGCAGTTGAATTTGTGATTAATGCTTATAGGACTCAAGCAGAAGAACATCCAGGGTATAACCTATCAACTCCGTGGTATGAAAACCTTTCAACTTCATCCACTTTCAAGAAATTTTCAGAAAAAATATCTGATTCTAAGTAAAACTTCTATTATAAAAATGGTGTAAATCACACCCCCTCAAATCAAGCAAGTAGAATACAACTTTTGAAATAAAAAAAAAGGATTTATATTATACCTATGAATTCTATTTTCAGTGCAGCCATATTTGATGGATATTTTAAAGAAGGAGTTGAACTATTTAATTCTAATAAATTTTATAAAGCTCACATTGTTTGGGAAACAATATGGAAAGATGGAAATATAGAAGACAGAAAAAAAATTAAAGGATATATTCAATTAACTGGGGCTATTATAAATTATTTACGTGGAAAAA
>CAYSDL010000068.1:0-5649 GCA_964429875.1 uncultured bacterium | reverse complement strand
GAAGGTAATATTTTAGGTATATTTGGTGAAAATGTAGCTGCATTTAATAATAATGGTATGTGGTTTGGATCTATGAATTCATTTGAGCCAGGTAAAGGGTATTGGGTAGTTTCATCTGATGCATTCCAATTTGAATATAATGTTCCAAGTGGTACTTCATTTGTTAGATCGAATGAATTGCCAGAGCTTCCAACTGAGTTTGAATATTATCAGTCTACATCACAAGCATTCTATTTTGTAGATGAAATTGTATTGTCACATTTCAATTTAGATGATGGAGATATAGTTCTAGCATATAACAATTCTACTATAGTTGGAGCAAGACAATGGGGTGGTCAGTATACGGATGTCCCAGTTATGGGTTATGATGAATCTGATGAGAATACATATGATTATTGTCAACCTGGAGATATGCCGAAATTTGTTTTATATAAAATAAATACTGGAGAAATGATAGATCTTATAGGAAATGATATCCCTGAATTTAACCATAATCAAATTTATGTTGTTGGTGCTTTAAATGATGTATTGTTCCCTGATGATATTAGCTTACTTTCACCATATCCAAATCCTTTCAATCCATCTACAACTATTGAATATGAAGTCCCATTTGGTGGGTCACATATTAATATATCAATTTTTGATATAAGAGGAAGATTGGTTGAAGAGCTAGTTGATGAGTTTAAAGAGTCCTCAATAGTTCCTTATAAATTACATTGGAATGCAAGAGAGATGTCTTCAGGCGTTTATTTTGTTAAAATGAGTTCAGGTTCTAATGTAAAAACTCAAAAAATAATGTTAATTAAATAAACTATATAATTAATACATTAATTTTTTTAAATTTAAACAAGTGATTTTAAAATAAATATTGGACTAAAAATATGATATATAAAAGCAAGGCTATTTTAGTAAGTTTTATCTGTCTTTTTTTGTTTACTTCGTGTGAAGACATTTCTAATATGTCAAATCAGATAGATAAAATGAAAGATACCCAAAAACAAATTTTGTCTCAGCAAGATAAAATTCTTAAAAGTTTAGTTGCACTTGATAAAAAAGTAAGTGCACCTCCAGCAAAAAAACCTGATAAAAATAACAATAAGAGAAAAACTCCAAATCCTAATATTGCTCATAATATTGATATTGGAAACTCAGTTGTTCTTGGGAACCCTAACGCTAAGGTTACTGTCACTAAATTCACAGACTTTCAGTGACCGTTTTGTGCACGATCTGTCAGTTTGATAGATGAAATTTTAGCTAAGTATCCTAATGATGTTAAGGTTGTTATTAAAAATTTCCCTCTTGGGAGTCATAAACAAGCAAGAAAAGCAGCTCAGTACTCTTTAGCGGCTCACAGGCAAGGAAAATACAAAGAAATGTATCATGCAATTTTTGAAAGTTATAAGCAGCTTAAAACAAATGAGGATCTTCCATTGCAGCTTGCAGCAGAGCTAGGTCTTAATGTTGAACAATTAAAAGCTGATGTAAATGATCCAGCTATTGGGGAATTGATTGACTTGGAATATAGTCAGCTAACAAGTCTAAGAAATGCGTACCCTGAGACTGAACAATATGCAGCAGGTGTTAGACTTGCAGTTCCGAAATTCTTTGTCAATGGACGTGAACCTTTATCAAGATCTGTTGATGCTTTTTCAGCTATGATTGAAGAAGAACTCAAAAAATAGTAAAAAATTCCAAATAAATATCGTCGACAAAAGCTCAGATTTTTCTGAGCTTTTGTTTTGAATAAGAATAAAATATACTTTATATTAACATTGGTGTAAAGTTTGCAATTTACAGAAGGGATTTTTGCGTCTTGAATAGTAAAAAAAATATATTATTCTTACTAAGTTTTTTCATTTTTAGTACAGTTTATGGAAGTTGTCCTGAAAATTATACATTAAATCCATTGTTTTCTGAAGGGAGTGATGATTATGAAGAGTGCATCCCTTCTGACTTTATTCATTATTCATCATCTCAATTAGCAGGTTATTTCTTTATTGATGTTAAAATTAATGAAGAAAACATAACATCTGATGATTGGGTGGGTGCATTTAATGTGACCAATCAAGAAATTGGAGCTTGTGTAGGGTCGAAAAAATGGAATACAAGTTTGTGTGGTGAGGAAGTTTGTGATCTGATTGTCTATGGTGTAGATGGATCAGGGTTAACTAGTGACTATATGCTAAATGGAAGCTTCCCTTTATTTAAAATTTTTGAAGCTTCATCAGGGAAATATTATTCTGCATTTCCCACTGAAGATTTTTCATGGAGTAATATGGCTACACCAATTATAGATGTGCTGCAGGCATGTACTGGAGGAACATTGGATTTAGACAATGATGATATTTGTGATGAATATGATCAATGTGTTGATCCTGATAATGATGAAATTTGTGGAAGTGATGATGTTTGTCCTTATGTGGCTTATCCTGATGGACATGACTGGGACTATAATACAGACCTTGATGGTAATTTAATTACACAGGAACAATGTATTAATGGTTTTGATGTAGAATTATCTGGTGGTGGAGTTCTAACTATTCAAGGGGTATGGGATAACTTTTCTAATACATGTGGTGATGGAGTTTGTGATAATAATGACGATTGTGTAGGTATTGAAGTTATTGATAACTGTATTCTTAGTGCTGAACTACCTTCTGAGTTCATTCTATATCAAAATTATCCTAATCCATTTAATCCATATACAATTATAGAATTTAGTTTAAGTCAAAGTGATTATATAGATCTTGTTATCTATGATCTAAGGGGAAATAAAGTTAGACATTTAATCAATAATGATTATCTCTTAGAAGGCTTGCATAAAGTAAAATGGGATGGAAAAGATGACCATTCACAACAGCTTTCATCATCTAATTACATAGTATTTTTAAAAAACAGTAAAAATGGTCATCATAAGAAGATAACATTAATAAAATGAATTATGTGATTTATATCATGAAAAAAGGAGATGTGATGTGTATCATGAATAAGAGTAATAGTAAAGTATAAATTTATCTAATTAAAGGCGATTTAATTAATGATGATAAATAGAATATATTATGTTTTTCTACTGATCGTAGGGTTAGCATTTTCTCAAGACCCTCCTCAGGATTTTGAGTTTGAACCAACTACTCAACAGGGATTTTATTTTTTTACTGACATTAATATTTTAGGTGAAGAGCTTGATGAAGATGACTGGATTGGAGCTTTCCATTATTATGATGAGACTTTGGGTGGTGAGTGTGATCAATCAGAAATGAATTTTGATGAAACTCAAGGAGGAATGTGCTATAGCTTATCTCCTGGTGATTATAATTGTAATCCACAATTTCCTGATTGCACCGAAGAGGATTGTAATGATTTTGATGTAGATGGAGATGGAATATTATCTGAATGTGCTTGTATTGATATAAATGAAGATGGGTATATAGTTTCACAAAATGTAGAGATCTCAGTAGGTGCAAGAAGATATGGCGATTGTTTAAATTATAATAGAGTCCCCTGTGATGTTCCTGTTATGGGATATGATGGAAACTGCTATTCTTCAGGATATTTACTTAATGGCCAGATCCCCCATTTCAAAATATTTGATGATTCTGATAATGAGATTTATTATGCCTACTTATCTGAAGGTGGTCAGATTAATTCTTTTTCAGCAGGTAGTTATTATTTTATAGAAGAATCTCTTACAGTTGACTATGATTGTGCTGAAATATTAGGAGGTGAAGCTTTTAATGATGATTGTGGAGTATGCTCTGAGGGAACAACGGGACATAGCGCTAATTCAGACATTGATTGTTCTGGTTCTTGTTTTGGAGATGCATATATAGATGGTTGCGAAGATTGCGTAGGTGGAAGTACTGGTTTAGAACCATGCAATGATGATTGTAATGGCGACCCTGGAGGATCAGCTGAATGGGATTCTTGTGGTATTTGTTCTGGAGGAGAAACAGGTATTGTAGGCAATGATCAACAAAGTTGTATAGAAAATCCTTCAACTTTCAATAGTTATCCTAATTTAGATTGTAATTGTGATTGCTATTTTGCAGAAGAAGACCCTCATGCTTTAATTGATGATTGTGGAATTTGCTCTGGAGGATTAACAGATCATAATTTTAATGAAGATCTTGATTGCAGTGGATACGATGAACAAGGAAACATTATAGAAGAAAATTTAGATACAGCTTGTTTTGGTGATGCTCAGATATTTACATATTGTATTGATGAAGATGGAGATGGCCAAGGTCTTTCAGGTTCTGAAAATGAAATCTGTGATGCAGTTGTTGAAGATAATTGGATATTAGATTGCAGTGACATTAATGATGAATGTTTTTCAAATTATATTGATTGTGCAGGTATTTGTGATGGCGATGCAACTTTAAATTTTTATTGTGAGGATGGAGATGGAGATGGATGGGGTAATCCTGATACGGCTGAGGAATTATGTTCTTCAGAAATCAATGAAAATTATATCCTTGATTGCACGGATCAAAATGACAACATTTATTGTGATAGTAATCAAATTGATGATTGTGGTGTTTGTGATGGCACAGGAAGTGGATGTAATTCACCTATTGCATACCCTGATTCTTTCACTATAGATGAAGATTCACCAGTATACATTCAGCTAATAGCTACAGACCCCTCTAATGATCCTTTAACATATATTATTGAATCTATGCCTAGTAATGGATCCTTAATAGAGTCTTCGTTAGGTGTATACCAGTATTCTCCTTTTGAAGATTATAATGGGAATGATTTATTTCAATTTAGCGTATATGATGGGGAATTTTATTCTAATATTGCAGATATTGATATTATAATAAATCCTATTAATGATGCTCCAGAATTATCATTTATTCCTGATGAACAAATTGATGAGGATACAAACTTAAATTTACAACTAAGCGCCAATGATGTAGATAATACTAATCTATCATTTTCTGCAGAGCTATTATCAGGAAATGGAGTAATAACTTTAGATGATACTAACCTAACTTTTATTCCAGAGTCAGATTGGTTTGGTAATGCCTCTGTTAATGTTTCGGTTAGTGATGATGAATTCAGTGACCATCAAACTTTTCTAATTATAGTTTTACCTAAAAATGATGCTCCTTATTTTCCTGATATTACTACTGATTTTTATCAAATTGATGAGGATGTTCCCTTTACATATACTCAGCTGATCAACTATGTTCTAGATGTTGAAGGAGATGACCTTGTTGCTCTGTCTGATTCAACTCTTGATCATGGATCAATTCAAATAAATGGTCTAGAAATAACTTATATACCTGATCTAAATATAAATAATGAATTTGAAGATATATATCTTAGTGTATATGATGGAGATTTATATACAGAATCTCAATTTAATTTAGTATTACAAATATTACCAGTTAATGATGCTCCTGAAATAACTCCAATTAATGATGAGCAAATAGAGGAATATGGAACATATACTCATCAAATTGATGTATATGATGTTGATAGCAATGAGTTTAGCTATGAGCTGATCAATAATCCTGAAGGTATGGAGGTTTCTGAAATTGGTTTAATAACTTGGACCCCAGAAGCTGGTGTTCTGACATCAGGCATAGTAACAGCACAGGTAAGTGATGGAGAATATATATCTTCAGATGACTTTACTGT
>CAYSDL010000067.1:0-5703 GCA_964429875.1 uncultured bacterium | reverse complement strand
CAAAAAGAACTTGAATCAATAGTTAATGAATCTATTTTTTTTGAATTAGCATTTCTAATTATATTTGCAAAAGAAGCTCTTAAATTATCCGAAGAAAATTTCTTTTTATCACCCAATCCGACAATTTGCAAACGTTGCATATTTGATCCGTACATATAAATATTTTGATTCTTATCTGCTTTAAATGATTCTAGCTTCATAATTTTATCTAGATCATTATCAAAAATTGCATTCAAATTTTTATTTACTTTTTGGTTTTTAAAAAGACCATAAACGAATAATTTAGTTTTTATTGAATTTAACTTGCCTTTATTAAATGTAAAATTGAGATTTTGTGACATAAAAATAAACTCCAATGATTAATTAATATAAATTTCATAATTTAAAGGTATTGAATCTATCTATTATTTTGTTTATTAAACAAGTTAAATACATAAGGGAATAACATAGTGTATAATACAGGAATGCTTCAAAAAAATTCTTTTGATAATAAAGTAGTTTTGATTACTGGAGGGGGATCTGGTCTTGGAAAATCAATCGGTAATTATCTCTTAGACTTAGGTGCTTCTATTATTATAACCAGTCGGAAAATAGAGGTACTGGAAAAAACCACAAAAGAATTTGATGAAAAGTACCCTGGAAAAACATTTCCTATTACTGGTGATGTAAGAAATATTAAAGATGTAGAAAATGTAATTTCTGAAAGTTATAAACATTTTGGATCAATTGATTGCTTGTTAAATAATGCAGCTGGAAACTTTATAAGCCCAACAGAAAGATTATCTTCAAAGGGATTTGATGTAATTATTGATATAGTTCTAAAAGGAACATGTAATTTTACTTTAACATTAGGTAAAAAGTGGATAAATGAAAAAAAATCAGGAACAATTTTAAATATTACTACGACATATTCAAATACAGGATCTGGATATGTTGTTCCATCAGCAGCAGCTAAGGGTGGAGTAACTGCATTTACAAAATCTATAGGTAGTGAATGGGCAAAGTATAATATTAGATGTAATGCTATAGCTCCTGGACCTTTTCCAACTAAAGGTGCTTGGGATAGATTGGTCCCTCCTGGTTTTTCTAAATTTATAGATGTTAAGAAAAGAGTGCCATTGAAAAGATTTGGAGAACATCAAGAACTTGCTAATTTATCTGCTTACTTACTTTCAGACTATTCTTCTTATATGACAAGTGAAATTATTACTTTAGATGGTGGTGAATGGACATATAATGCTGGCCAATTTAACTTTTTAGATAAAATACCTTCTGCAATGTGGACAATAATTGAAAAAACAATAAGAAAAAAAAATAAAAAATAATGGAAGTCTTTAGAAACTTTAGATTTCATGCAGCAAGACACCTTCCAAATTTAGAAGATAGTCATATATGCAAAAAAATACATGGGCATACATTTAATCTAACTATACATGTTAATGGCAATGTTGATTCTAAGACAGGATTTGTTATAGATTTTTTTGATATAGATACTGTAGTTAATTCACATTTATTACCAATTATAGATCATAAATTATTAAATGATATTCCTGATTTAGATAATCCAACAAGCGAAAATCTTTGTAAATGGATATGGGAAGCTCTAATTGATAAAATAGATGGATTATCAAAAATAGTATTATCAGAAGATCATGGTACAGGCATAATTTATTCAGGTGAGTAAACCATCAGTTATCAGTTTAAGTGGTGGCGTTGATTCCACTTCTTTATTATTACATTTATTAACAAAAGATCGTAGTATTTATGCTGTCACTTTTGATTATGGCCAAAAACATAAAATTGAAATAAATAAAACACAAAAAAACATATCTTACTTAAAAAATAAAGGCTTTCTAATTAATCATGAAATAGTTGATATTAGTTCATGCAGTAAGTTACTCGCCTCATCTTTAACAAAACAAAACATAAAGATACCTGAAGGTTACTATGAAGAAAAAAATATGCTATCTACCGTTGTACCAAATAGGAATGCAATTTTTTCTTCTATTTTATATGGGTATGCTTTAACAATTTCATCTAACCTATCGAAAAATATCACTCTTTCTTTAGGGGTCCATGCTGGAGATCATGCTATATATCCTGACTGTAGAATAGAATTTTATGATAAAATAATGGATGCTTTTAAATCAGGGAATTGGAATAGTGAAAGAGTTTCTATTTATATTCCATATATAAATGGAGATAAAGCAGACATTTTAAAAGAT
Source organism: uncultured bacterium (assembly GCA_964429875.1). Taxonomy (GTDB): domain Bacteria; phylum Fidelibacterota; class Marinisomatia; order SCGC-AAA003-L08; family D37C17; genus CAYSDL01. Next base: position 3,478 of record CAYSDL010000067.1, on the reverse strand, counting down.
GCATTAGAATCAACAAAAAAATTAAAACTTGATTTTACTACTATATTTAAAAATACAATCACTAGTTATGCTCCAAATGAGAAGGGTATATCAAATGGTAAAACAGGCGCAGATATAGAAAGAATTTTAGCATTCGATAAAATTGGTATAAAAGACCCCATTAAATATAAAGAAAAGTGGGAAGTAGTTTTAAAAAACGCAAAGAAAATTCAAGAAGATTATAGAAAAAAATAACTTATTCTTTATACTCTATTAATGAAGTTCTAATATTATATCCTCTTTTTGTAGCTTCCTTATAAAACATTGAACCTGATAATGCTTTTTCAATTGGATGTGCTCCTGAATTTATAGAGCCATCAATAATTTTTTGCATAACAATTGATGCATGCCATCCAGTCCATTTTTCCATTGCCATAAACCCTGTATCTTCATCATATTTTTCTATAACTTCACATCTAACACCTTGTTTTTTATCGTTTAAAATACCATAAGCTTCAGTTCTCATTAAACAAATATCATTTCGATCATCCGATCCTAATTGAGGTTCAAGCAAATAGTGATAAAAATCTCTTGCAGAAAATTGTGCACCTCTAAAATCTATTTTATTTTCATTAAACAAACCTAATTGTCTAAAAGACTTCATTTCATTCCAATGACCTTTATATCTTAATGTTTTATTTTCTAAAGTGTTTAACTTCCCTTTGTATGTCCATGGCATTGTTGATAAACCACCAGAAGTTACAACAGCTTCTAATTCACCAACATTATCGAAATTTATTATTTCAAATCCTTCAAAACATGGAACTTCATGTATCTTTCCATTTTTTAAAAATGTAGCATTACCATCATACTCATTAGTTAATCCTGCAATATTAAAAAACAATGAATAATTCCATGGAGGCTTGGGATTTTTAGGCAAACCTCCATCCCAGATAAAAACATCTTGAGGAATATCTAATTTTTCCATTGCAAGAAGAGCCATAGAAATATTCATTCCAGGGCCCATGCCACAATCTGGAACAACTACAATATCTTTATCTTTAGCTTTATCTGTATAACTTAATTGTTCTATAACATTATTCGTATGCCCACCTAAATCAACCATAGATGTACATGATTTTAATGAAATAAGCGTTAATGTAGGATTATATTTATATGGAACTGAACTTAACATTATATCCATGGGTTTTAGTAACTCTAATAATAATTTTTGATCTTCAAGGTCAATAATTTTAGATCTAACAGTTGTTTTATCAGAAATAACTTTTTTTATTTTATCTAAACAATTATTAATAGAATCTTTATTTACATCTAATAGTAAGATTTCCTTTGGTTTTGCATATAATAAAATATCATAAGCAGCTGCACTACCCTGTCTCCCAACACCAAGAATACATACTTTAGACATCATATAAAAATCCTAATTGAATTTCAATTATTTGTACTTTAATAAATAATTATAATATAAATTAATAATGTCTATTTAATTATTAAAATGGTATCTCATGAAAAAATATCCCTCTCTATTAATTTTTTGTTTCATTTTCACATTTTCATTCTCACAAAATTTAAATTCATATTTATGGAATGGTGTTTCAGTTTCCACATCAGATAATTTAGATGCAATGGGTCTTAACCCTGCTGGATTTGGAGTAAATAGAGGAGAACAATTTGCTTTAACTATGAAACAATTTCCAATTGAACTTGATAATAAATATATCTTAACATATTCAAGAAGAACAGATTGGGGTTTAGGTTTAGAAACAAGCTACGATACATTTAATGAAGAGTTTTCTGGTTCAATTGCATACGGAACTTCAGTTTCTTTATCAACATCAAGACTTCTAAATAATATATATACAGGATTTAAATATTCTAAAAATGGAGACTATTCATTTGGTCTTTTATACAGGCCATTAAATGGAATTTCTATAGGTATTACAAATTATCGAGGAGATAATATAATAGATATTTGTGATACTGAGGATGGATCTGCATGTGAAGGTTCATATTATGAAAATAAATATTCATACAATTATGTAAGAACTGGAATTGCATTAAGACCATTTACATTTATTAAATCTAAAAATAAATTTATCAATTATTCTAATTTAACAATTGGATATGATAAGTCTATGAACAATCTAGGATACACTCTTCAAAATACACAAATAGCTAATTCAAATGATATTCATTATTTAGATAAAGAAAGCTACCAAGAACAGTTTTTTATGTCTTTAACTCTAACACCTGGAATTGATTTATCTTATTTTAATAATAAGAATTTATCCGGAAATACAAATCATGGATTAAATTTATCTTTTCAGATTGGGTCCCATGGCGCAGCAACATCTTATTATCCAGAAAATCTATATTATGGATTTTCAACAGGAAGTAATTCAATTTATTATTACAATTATTCTCAAGAAAAAGAAAGTTTAAAATTAAAACCTAAAAATGACACCTACATACATATTGATCTTGAAGGATATTTTATTGAGGAAGAACCAACAATTCCATTTTTAAATATAACATTGCCATTTTTGTCAAATGAAACTGGGACACAACTAAAATCTTGGATAGATAAAATTGATGAAATATCAAGTGATAAAAAAATAACAGGTCTGATTATCAATTTAAAAACAGTTAAGGCTGGATTCGCTAAAAGAAGAGCAATACATCAAGCTCTAAATAGATTGAAAAATAGTGGTAAAAAAATTATAGTTTATTCAGAAAATGATATTTCTAATGCGAACTATCATCTTATTTCTATGGCAGATGAAATATATATTCATAGAATGTCCTCAGTTTCTCTTAGAGGGTTTACTATGGAACCTATGTTTATAAGAGGTCTTTTAGATACAATTTCAATAGTTCCAGAGGTAGTTAGAGTTAGTCCTTATAAAACAGCAATAGACCAATTATTAAACAAAAAAATGTCTGATGAAATGCGTGAAAATTATTCTGAATTGCTTGATGACTTCTTTAATGTAATGGTAAAAGATATTTCTATAGCAAAACAGTGGGATAATGAAAAAACTTTAAATGTTATCAATAATGGCCCCTATTTCACATCAATGCAGGCAATTAAAAAAGATCTAATCAGTGGAACAATGTTCCCAGATGAATTTGAAAACTATACTAAAAAGATCAATGATGTAGAAACATATTTTACAGATTGGGATGATTATAAATCTTCTGATGATTATGTGTATAATTGGGGACCAAACAAAAACCCTCAAATTGCTGTTATTTATGCTGTTGGTGGAATAATTTCAGGAGAAAGTAATCCTGGACCAAGTGGCTCTACCCTAATGGGCGATGAAACAATTATAAAGGCTATCAAAGAAGAAAGGAGTGGGAAAACTGGCAAGAAAGCTTATGTAGGGGATTGCGATGATTTTGCCATGGCCCTAGTAACTGGTTATGAATTAATGGTACACTTCTCTAACACAAGAGAGGGAAAATTTTGGAAAAC
>CAYSDL010000066.1:0-6282 GCA_964429875.1 uncultured bacterium | reverse complement strand
GTAGATCACTTTCATATCCAGCAAACACATCAGATGTTGCCATACAATCTTGTAACAAGTATGGTAATAGATTCATTGTGAATGCATCAAGACCAACAGTTCCACCACTTAATGGTGCCCCTGTTACAGTTAATACTTGTGCACCTGCGCCACTTAAGAATACTTTATAACCATCATCACTACTAAGGTCACCAATTTGATCTACGCCTGCACCAGGAACATAAAAATCACTTCCATCATTTTTAGCAATTAATATATCTAAGCCTGAGAATACTGAAGAAGCACTCATATCAGAAGGGACTACATTTAATGACATCATGTTATAAGTGTATGGAGCTAAATCAACATTTTGAGTTACTGTTTCATCAGTTGTTGCGCAAGCTTCATTTGAAGATGCTATAACCTCACCCATGTCAACTTTTTCAACTAAGTAACAATATGTCATACTTGCACCTAAACCAGAATCTACATAGTTCATTCCAGAAACATTAGATGCTAGTAACGTTCCATCACGATAAACATTATATGAAGCTGGTGGATAAGTACAACTGCCATCATCTACATTAGCACCATCATCATAATTGTCTGCCATTGGATCTGTACAACCCCAATATTCACAGCAATCACCACAGTCTGCTGTTGCTTCAGGATCATAGTTATCTGCTCCAGGATCTAAACAACCATATGTTTCTTGAACGCCCACTTGATATTCACCACCAAGGTCTGTACTAAGACCAACACCAAATGCATCAGACATAGTAGCTGAACCAATTGAAAGTGTTCCATTGTCACCTGTAAATGTAGCAGCAACATTACAAAGTACGCCACTACCAGCAGGGATTGTTCCTCCTGTAAATGAAAAACCAAGAACAAGACCACTTGAATTAGTCGATACAGTGAAACCTGCTGCTGCTGCAGAACCTCCTGATGCACCAGTTACATTAAAATCATCAAAACTTGAGTCAACGTCAAACTGGAAGCCACCAACATCTACAGAGTTTTCCATATAAACTTCAACTTGACCATTAGCATAATCAGTTATTGATAAACAAACATCTGAGTCACACCTGCTTTGATTAGATTCTGAATTTTCATCAGAAGAAACAGGCTCATTATCAATCCATGATAATGAAATCTGCCCAGGACCACCTTCAGCAGTTAATTCAATTGGCATTGTAAATGGATTTATAAATTCAACACATTCACTGAATGTAAAATATTCTTCTGATGCAGGATTAGATAAAACTGCATCTGTAAAACATAATTCAGAAGTAAAGTCCATATCCATTGGATCAACAGTTACAGTTGCAATTGATCCTGTGCCAGCCTCTATTGAAGTTGCTGATAATGAAAATCCTAATAAAACTGCATCTCCACCACTCTCATTACCATATACCGACCAGTCACCTGGGACTCTATCAGTAGCTTCAATAGAAACGAATGAATAATAATTTGGACTATCATGAATTGCAAACTGGAATCCATTTATAGGGCCATTATTATCCATATGAATTTCAAACTCAGTATTACTTGTTTGAACAAGCGATAAATAAACATCCGGTAATCCTACAGATAAATCTGTTGTATTACCATTCCAATACATTGCTTGTCCCATATCATCAGAGAACACTGTTTCATCAGTTAATTCAAAAGTCATATTACCATTAGGAGCATCATCATCAACTGTATAATCAATTGTAAATAATACATCTGATCCAACATCAATAGCTTCAAGACTCGTACTAAACCATAGTATAATAAGTTCACCATTTGATTCACTAAATGATGTTTGCCCAGAAGCTGGTAAATTAGCACCTGCTGTAACATTTGTAGTAGTTACTGATTCAGGGATATCAGAAACATGAAGTTCAACACCATATACAGGATATGGATTATCCATAGAAATAACAAGCATGCCAGATTCACCTTGATCTAGTGGACCAGCAGAACCTGATAAATCAATATTAATTCCTTCCACATCAACAGATACTGAACCACATCCGCCACTAGCTAAGTACGCTAGACCGTTTGAATCTGAAATAACTTCACCAGCAGAACATAAAGTAACTGTAGTTGGTTCTGCAGCTGACGCTGTAAATGTAACTAAGAATGCATCGCCAGTCCCTGGTTCTATTGTTGTTGCATTAAATGAAAATCCAAGCAATCTTGCTGAACCATCAGCTTGTTCTGCCGTGCTTAAACTCCAATCAGCAGGAACTCTTCCAGTTCCAACGGCCGATACAATTTCTAGGTTATCTGGGGTATCAACAAAATCAATCTGGATACCTCCAACTGGACCTGCATTATCAAGCGCTACAGATACTGTCACCTCTTCACCAGACATAACATCAGCATCACCTAAACTAACAGTAACACCAAGCATTGGTGTAGCTGATGCTTGATTAGAATAGCCAGATTCATTATCATCATCAAACTCAGAAGTAACTACATAAAAATATTCAGTACCATTTGAGACAGAGCTATCATCATAACTTGTTGTATTAGCATCAGTTTCTCCAACAAAACTATAGCCAGTACCTGAAGACGTTGAACGATATACTTTATATCCAGTCAAAGTATCTCTAGTTGGCTCATTGTTTTCTGAAGGAGTAAATACTTTAGTTGCAAATCCTCCATCATAAATACTAAGCTCATCAATAAAATCTTCAGTTTCGTGCCCCTGGTTACTACCTAGAACATCACCAGGACAACTACAACCCGTGCAATCCCAATTATAGTTAGCCTCAAGGTCAGCACAGTTAATACCATACTCATCCCAAGCAGTATCACAACACTCACTACCATAAGGTGTAAAATCAAACTCACAATCTTCACAAGCTTCACTTCCACCAGTAGTTCCACCACCACTTGTTCCACCAGTTGTTGCGCTACCGTCACATACACCATAAGGATCATCTAGAGCTTCACAATCACCACAGTCATTCCCCCATTCAGGGCAACCACCGCCAGCAATCCAGAATACTATTCCCCAAGTTCCATCATCGCAATAACTATCACCAAGCCATGCAAGGCAACCACCTGAACAATCTGAGTCATTAAAACATAAGCCAGCGCAATCAATAAATTCTGCACTACCATCAGGACACTCTGGGAAGGCATCACTATTACCACCGCCAGTAGTTCCACCGCCATCACCACCACTTTCTACAGCATCCCACTCAAGACCAACTACGGAAGTTCCAGCAGTTGCTACAAGATTTTCAGGAGCAGGAGCTACAAATGGTTCAGGTGTAGCTGATGCTTCATTTGAAAAATCTGATTCAGCAGCACCATCCCATACAGATGTTGCAACATAATAATAAGTTACATTATTTGTTACACCAGTATCTGTATAACTATATGTTGAGCCATCAACAGTAGCAATTAAAGAATAATTACCTGAAGATGTCCCTCTAAAAATATTATAATTTGTATATTCTCTTGAAGATTCATTGTTTTGGAAACCAGCATGCATAGAATATGAACCATCATATGTTTTTTCCACTTTTGCTCCAACAAAATTATTCATCATGCCTTCACAATCACCACCATCATTGTCATAACAAGTAAGATCACAACCCCATTGTTGATCTTCACAATCAGGATAACCATCACCAATCCAGCTCTCTGGACAGCAGTCACCATCGCCAGAACAATCATCTACCATGCCATCCATTTCATCACAACTACCAGAGAAATCACAATCAGCAGTTGCAGTGTATGTTGCTGAAGTTCCATCATCAAAAGTCATTGTAAAAGTTTCTTCAGCCAGATTTTCAAATCCATAGAAATAAAAAGCTCCATTAAATCCATAAGATGTTAAATCTATAAATCCAGCACTGTAATCTATGCCAGTCGCTATACATCCACCTGACCATTCAAAATAAAAGTATGCAGAGCCATCTGACCAACAATCTCCATAATATGCACCAGAAGGATCAGAACCATAAGCCACAAATGTTTCAGCACATTCTGAGCCGCCACCTGAAGTGCCACCACCAGTAGTACCACCGCCACCATCAGGAGAATTCCAAGTTAGATAAACTTCTTCATCAGCACCGCTAGCCTCAAGATTTTGAGGAGGATCTGGAGTAAATTCTGCAGGTGTTGCAGAAGCTTCATTTGTTGGCTCTGATTCTGCATTGTTAGTATATACAGCTGTAACTACGTAGTAATAAGTAGTTCCATTTGTAAGTCCAGAATCAGTATAAGAGGTGCTAGATACATCTACATAATCAATAGGATTTGTTAAATCCACTCCAGAAGTTAATGATCTGTATACATTGTACCCCATTAAATCTCTAGAAGAATTATTAGAAGATGAAGGAGTAAAGACTTTAGTTGTTGTAAATTCCCCATCATAAACACTAATCTCATCAATTAAACCGTTTGCCTGATGACCTGAATTACTAAAAAGACCATCACCAGGACAACTACAACCCGTGCAATCCCAATTATAGTTAGCCTCAAGGTCAGCACAGTTAATACCATACTCATCCCAAGCAGTATCACAACACTCACTACCATAAGGTGTAAAATCAAACTCACAATCTTCACAAGCTTCACTTCCACCAGTAGTTCCACCACCACTTGTTCCACCAGTTGTTGCGCTACCGTCACATACACCATAAGGATCATCTAGAGCTTCACAATCACCACAGTCATTCCCCCATTCAGGGCAACCACCGCCAGCAATCCAGAATACTATTCCCCAAGTTCCATCATCGCAATAACTATCACCAAGCCATGCAAGGCAACCACCTGAACAATCTGAGTCATTAAAACATAAGCCAGCGCAATCAATAAATTCTGCACTACCATCAGGACACTCTGGGAAGGCATCACTATTACCACCGCCAGTAGTTCCACCGCCATCACCACCACCAGGAGAATTCCATGATAAATAAACTTCACCATCACCAGCTGTTGCTGTTAGGTCTGAGGCAGGAACAAGTTCTTCATAAGCACATGAACCATCATCTACAGTTGCATCAGGATCATAATTAGTCGCATCAGGATCAGTACAACCAAGACATGAATAATCACAAGATCCATCATCTATATCTGCTGATGAATCATAATTACATGCACCATCATCTGTACATCCAAAAGTTAAATCTCCAACAACGAAGTAATCACCATAATCAAAATCTATTGCAGCACCATTAGAATCTGATAATGTTCCAGTTGTTAAATCAAAAAATCCATCACCACCCATCCAACTTGCTTCAACTGTTGTTAGTAATTGTTGTCCTGCTGGGATTGTTCCACCAGAAAAATCAAATCCAAGTACAACACCAAGAGAAGATGCTTGCACTGTAAAGCCTGCATCTGCAGCAGAACCACCAGAACCAGTTGTGCTTGTTACAGAAAAATCTTCTAAACTTGAAACAATTGTAAATTGAAAGCCAGCAACAGGCTCATCATTAAATAGACTTATTTCTATAGTCCCAGTATTAGATACGCCTGCATTAGGATTATAATAATCAACATCAAGTGCATCTCCTATTGGATCTGATATAACAATACCACTTAATCCTGAAGCCTCACCATCTAATGTTAAAGATGTTAATGTACCACATCCAGCAGAAATTGTTGCGCCTGTAAAAGAAAATCCAAGGACAACTCCTGTATTACTAGCTGAAACTTCAAAGCCAGCATCACCAGCTGCACCACCACTTGCAGCCGTTGCAAATGTACCATCAATATTAAATTGGAAACCACCTATCTCATCAGAAATATTATATAATACATCTGAGCCTAATAAATACATAGTATTATCAGGTAAATCACAACCATCATCAATAACAACATCTTCAGTATCATCTACATCAACATTACTAATCCATAATGTTGGATTTTCAAAAGGAACATCTGGGCAATCTGAGGAATCACAAACTTCAGAATCATCCCAGCAGGTAAAATACGCATCACATCCACAATCATATACTGCGCCAGGGCCATCACACACACCACATTCATCTACAACAGCTCCACCATTACAATCTCCTGCACAATCAGCTTCTGCATCACCATTACATACGCCTGCACAATCTTCTATTCCAACGCATTCATCACTCTCATCACAAATACCATCACCATCTTCATCAGTATAACAATTGCCATCACAATCTACGATACCATCATCATACTCACATGAACCATCATCAACCTGTGCTTCAGAGTTATAGTTGCAAGCTGTATCATCTGTACAGCCATATACAGGACCAGCAAAATATTCAAAATCTATTGCTATACCTGCAGGGTCTGAAATTACAATAC
>CAYSDL010000065.1:3505-6354 GCA_964429875.1 uncultured bacterium | reverse complement strand
CAAAGTATAGTTAAAGAATTAAATTTAATATCAAACGAAAAAATTATTTCTGAATTAGAATCAAATAAGTCTATTCAGATCCTTGGCCATGATTTAACAAAAGAAGAAGTTAATATTATTGAATCTTCATACAAAAACTATTCTTTATCAACTTCTTCTCTAATTAAGGTTGCAATCAACACTAATCTTGATGAGTCCTTGATCGAGGAAGGCATTGTAAGAGATTTTATAAGGGCTGTCCAAAATCAAAGAAAGGAGTCAAATTTTGAGGTTGATGATAGAATTGATTTAAATATCGTCTGCAATGATAAGTTTTACATAGCTTTAAAAAATAATTTAGATTATTTTAAATCTGAGACTTTATGTAAAAAAATTACTAGAAAAAATTCTCTAATAGAAGGAACTTCTGTGAAAATATCTTCTCAAAATGTTGAATTAGCTCTAAAAAGGTTGTAAATTATTTATTATGGATAAACACAAATGGACTAGTGCAGATTTAAAAGAATTTAGAAAAGAAATTTTATATAAAAGGAATAAAATTTCTGATGAAATAGATACTTTGAAAAACCGTGCTGAAGAAATGCTTAAAGAGTCAACTTCAAATGCACTTTATTCTTCACATATGGCTGATGCAAGTGCAGATCATGTTGAGATGGAAAAAACATACTATATGATTGCAAGAGAAAAGAAATACATACAATATTTAGATAAGGCACTTTTAATGATTAATGAAGGAACTTTTGGTATGTGTGTTTCATGTAATAAACTTATTGATAAAGAAAGGTTGCAAGAAGTTCCTCATACTACAAAATGCTTTGATTGTAAAAGTAATAGATAATTGAACATTATCTTAATTCCCATATTTGTTGTTATACTTGATCAGCTATCCAAAATTATAGTCAAAAATTATTGGTTGGATAATAATCTTTATTTTTCAAAAGTTAATATTCTTAGTGATTATATTCGTTTTATATTTGTTGAAAACCCCGGGATAGCTTTTGGAATTGATACTAGCAAATATCATATTTACATAACATTATTAACAATCCTATCTGTTATTTTTATATCAGTTTATTATTATAAATGTATAATAAACAAAAACTACGAAAGATATTGTTTGTCTTTTATTCTTGGAGGAGCAATAGGAAATTTGTTAGATAGAATCTTTGTCCTTATTCCTAATATGCAATATAATGGAGTAATTGATTTTATTGATGTAGGTTTTAATGATTTTAGATGGTATACCTTTAATATAGCTGATGCCTCAATTACAATTGGGATCATTATTTATTTATATCAAAACCTTTTTTTAAAGAGAAATTAATATCATGAAAGAATTAATCTATGATGATTCTAAGTATACTAGACTTGATCATTATTTGAAAGAAATGTTGCCAGATATTTCAAGAACAAAAATTCAGAAATTAATTAAATTTGGGCTAATTAGAGTAGATGACTTTATTGTTAAACCATCTTTTGTTCTAAAAAATAAGGTAGTGGTATCCTATGATGATTCTTCAACACTTGATAAAGATGAAAATTTATACCCAGAAAAAATGGATTTAGATATCATTTATGAAGATTCACATATAGCAGTTATTAATAAACCTGCAGGTACTGTAGTGCATCCAGGAATAGGTAATAGAAGTGGAACTTTATTAAATGGAATGTTGTATCATTTTGATAAATTGTCTACTATTGATAATCATAGGCCAGGGGTTATTCACAGATTAGATAAATTCACTTCAGGTATAATTGTTTTTGCTAAAACAGATATGAGCCATTACTTTATTAGTAATCAATTTGCTGAAAGAAAAGTTAAAAAAAAATATAAAGCTTTAGTTTGGGGAAAAGTAACCTCCTCAGGTAAAATAGAGGGATATATTAAACGAGATCCCTATAATCGTTTGGCTTTTATAACGGATAAAAATAAGGGAAAACTATCTTCGACGAGCTTTGAAATTTTAGGAAATTACAACATTCCTATTTCTTTACTTAATGTATTTCCACATACTGGGCGAACGCATCAAATTAGAGTTCATCTTGCTTCAATAGGGCACTCTATAATAAATGATTCAATGTATGGAGGTAGTGAAAAAAAAATAAAATCATTTCACAGTAAATACTCTTCAAAGTTTAAGAAAGTAATAAAAATAATAGACCGGGTAGGGCTACATGCATCTAGTATCGAATTCTTTCATCCTAAAGATAAAAATAAAGTGTTGTTTGAAGCTCCATTGCCAAATGATTTTCTTAATGCAATTAAAACTTTAGAATCTTATGAACAATAATAACCTTATTGATGGATTTGTTTTATTTATTAAAAATGAAAGAAAATTTTCAGATCATACTATTAGATCATATAAGTTCGATTTAATTGAATTTAATGACTTTTTAAATGCTTATGACCAGAACCTTCTTTTTAGTGATGTTGATAGGTCAGCGATACAATTTTTTATACAAAAATTATCTAAAAAAGGTTTGTCTGACAAATCCTTACAAAGGAAAGTCTCAACTATTAAATCTTTTTATCGCTTTCTTTTAGACAATAGGTATATTAAGTCTAATGTTTCAGATTTAATACCTATACCAAAGTCATCTAAAAGACTTCCAAATGTTTTATCTAAAAAAGAAATTATTAATTTAATGAAATTACCTGATCTCAGTACATTGGATGGGAAAAGAGATAAATCTATATTAGAAATATTTTATTCTACAGGTATAAGGATATCAGAATTAATTAAAATTAAAATTGATGATATTGACTTAAAGAAAAAATTAATTAAGGTTTTTGGAAAAGGTAATAAAGAAAGATATGTAATTATTGGAAAAGAAGCCTTGAATTCAAT
>CAYSDL010000065.1:0-3405 GCA_964429875.1 uncultured bacterium | reverse complement strand
CCACATGCAAAATAAAACTATTATGAATAATAATATAAATATAGAAAACATAAATAATGTATTTATTAATCCCTCAATTGATTTAATTCGAGATCATATAGTAAATAATAATGAGGGGATTATTGCCTTAAACAACGCAGCAATGGTAGATACTGGAATTTTTACAGGGAGATCACCACAGGATAAATATTTTGTTGAAGAGGACTCAACTAAGAATAATATTTGGTGGGGACCTGTAAATAGAAAAATTGATAGTTCTATTTTTGATAAATTGTATAAAAAAGTAATTGATTTTTATTATTCTAATAATGGGAATACCTATATTTTTAATGGCTTTGCAGGAGCTGATCATGAAAACAGATTATCAGTTAGAGTATATGCAAAAAAAGCATGGCAATATCATTTTTGTAGAAATATGTTTATTAATCTAACTGATGATGCAACTAACAACTTTTCACCAGATTTTACAATTATAAATGCTTCAGATATTATTAATGAAGACTTTAAAAAAGATAAAATGAATTCTGAAGTGTTCGTGATTTTTAATTTAGAGAAAAAAATTGCAATAATTGGTGGGACAGAATATGGAGGAGAAATGAAAAAGGGGATTTTTTCTGTATTGCATTATATTCTCCCACTTAAAGGAATTTTATCTATGCACTGTTCAGCTAATGTTGATAATAATTTAGATAATACAGCCTTATTTTTTGGTCTTAGTGGTACAGGAAAAACTACTCTATCTACAGATCCAAATAGACCATTAATTGGTGATGATGAACATGGATGGTCTGAAAATGGTGTCTTTAATTTTGAAGGTGGATGCTATGCTAAGACAATTAAGTTAGATAAAAATGCTGAACCAGATATTTATAATGCAATTAAGTATGGAGCCTTATTAGAGAATGTTGTTTATAATAAGGATTCAAAAGAAATTGATTTTAATGACTCATCTAAAACTGAAAATACTAGAGTTTCTTATCCTATGAATCATATTAGTAATTCTTTGGTTTCAAAAGGTCTAAATAGCATTGCAGATCATCCTAAAAAAATTATTTTTTTAACATGTGATGCATATGGTGTTCTTCCACCAATCTCAAAATTGACAGTTGCACAAAGTATGTATCACTTTATTAGTGGATACACTGCAAAGGTTGCTGGAACTGAAAGAGGAATAACTGAACCTCAAGCTACTTTTTCTCCATGTTATGGAGGCCCCTTTTTAACTTTACATCCATTGCTTTATGCTGAATTACTAAAAGAAAAAATAGAAGCACATAATGTCAATGTTTTTTTAGTTAACACAGGATGGATTGGAGGAAGCGCTTCTTCTGATGCTAAACGAATTAGTATTAAAAATACCAGATCTATGATTACATCTATATTAGATGGATCAATAAATGATTCTGGATTTATTAAAGAAAGTTATTTTGGTTTGATGATTCCAACTTCACTTAATAATGTAGAAAGTTCTATCTTAAATCCTCTTAATTCTTGGAAAGATAAAGATCGTTATGTTGCAGCAGCTAAAGACCTATCCTGTAAATTCAAAGAAAATTTTAAATTATATGGTAAAGAAGTAGACTATTTAATAAATTCTGGACCAATTATTTAAGGTTTTATATATGAAGAATAAGTTTTTATTTACATCAGAATCTGTTACTGAAGGTCATCCTGATAAAGTTTGTGATATAATTTCTGATTCTATTCTTGATGCTATTTTATCAAAAGATAAAGATGCAAGAGTAGCTTGTGAAACACTAATTACTACTGCAAGAGTTGTTGTCTCTGCTGAAATTACAACAAATTCTAGAATAGATTATGTTCAAATTATAAAGAATGCAATTAAAGAGATTGGTTATTCCGATGATGATTTAGGAGCTTATATTGAAAATGATAATCAAAAAAGAAAAATTACTATTGATACATTTATAAAGGAACAAAGTTCTCATATCGCACAAGGAGTAGACTCATCTGAAAATCATGAGCAGGGAGCGGGAGATCAAGGCTTGATGTTTGGTTATGCCTGTGAAGATACGTTAGAATTAATGCCTTTGCCTATTACATTATCACATGCATTAACAAAAAAATTAGCTGAAGTTAGAAAAACAGGTGAGTTAGATTGGCTGAAACCTGATGGGAAAAGTCAAGTAACTGTCGAATATGATGAGAATTATAAGGTGACAAGAGTTAAAAAAGTAGTAATTGCAACCCAACATAAAGATTTACTATATAAATTTGATACAGAAAAAGAAGAGCATAATTTTATAAAAGAAAATATCATTGATAAAGTTATCCTTCCTGTTTTAAGTAGATATAATATTGACTATGACCAAGATTTTATTATAAACGGTACAGGAAGATTTGTCGAAGGTGGTCCCATCGCAGATGTGGGTTTAACAGGAAGAAAAATTATAGTAGATACATATGGTGGTTTTGCGAGACATGGGGGAGGAGCTTTTTCTGGAAAAGATCCCTCTAAAGTTGATCGCTCAGCTGCTTATATGTCTAGATATATCGCGAAAAATATTGTTGCTTCTAAGCTCGCTTCACGTTGTGAAGTTCAAATATCTTACTGTATCGGTGTTGCACGTCCTATGTCATTAAATATAAATACATTTAATACTGGTGTAATAGAAGATGAATTTCTTATAGAATTAGTGGAAAAATTATTTGATCTAAGACCAGCAGAAATTATAGACAAGCTAGAGTTGAAAAATCCAATTTATAGAAGATTTGCATCATATGGTCACTTTGGAAGAGAAGAAAATTGTTCTTGGGAAAAATTAGATATGGTTTCAAAATTAAAAGAGGAAGCAATAAAGTATGAAAGCATCTAAAATAGATTTAGATAATTATAAAGTCAAGGATATTAAATTAGCTGATTTTGGAAGAAAAGAAATTCTTTTAGCTGAGCATGAAATGCCAGGACTTATAGCAATTAGAAAGCAGTTTTCTGGAAAAACCCCCTTAAAAGGTGCTCGAATTTCTGGATGTATACATATGACGATTCAAACTGCTGTTTTGATTGAAACATTAATTGAATTAGGCGCTGAAGTAAGATGGTCCTCCTGTAATATTTATTCAACTCAAGATCATGCGGCTGCAGCAATAGCTCAGAAAGGAATACCAGTTTTTGCATGGAAAGGTGAGAGTGAAGAAGAGTATTGGTGGTGTATTGATAGAACTTTAGAATTCTCAAATGGACGGGGTCCTAATTTATTATTAGATGATGGAGGTGATTTGACAGAAGTTGCTCTTAAAAAAGATAAATCATTTATATCATCTATAAAGGGGGTATCTGAAGAAACTACTACTGGAGTACATAGACTATACGATCTTTATGAAAAAGGAAATCTTCCATTCCCTGCTGTGAATGTTAATGATTCTGTAACTAAATCAAAATTT
>CAYSDL010000064.1:0-6360 GCA_964429875.1 uncultured bacterium | reverse complement strand
TCTTTTAAGGAAAGAAGAGTAGGTTATTTTATTTTTATGTACGGTTGGCTTGTTTTATGGGTATACCTTATAATTATAGGAACATTCTTTAGAGGCCCAAACTGGAACTTCTTTGGTCCTTTTGAGTGGTGGGATCCACATAAACTCGAAGTTTTAAATAATATTAATTTATCAGAATATTTTTGGGTAATAATGCTTGAAAGACCTTTGCCAACGAATGTATTTATAAGAGAATCAATTGGTTTTATTGCAACTGGTTTTTATTTGTTTGTGCTACCTCTACTTCTAGCAAAGACATTCTTTAAGAAAATGTTAAGTTCTTATGGGCCAATTCGTTATACCTTTATTATGCTTTTTGGTTTATCAATGCTATCTTTACCAATAAAAATGTATTTAAGATGGTTCTTTAATCTTAAATATATTGTTGCTATCCCTGAATACTTTTTTAATATATAAATGGATTATAAAAACGACGAAAGATATTGGAATATAAAACTACTAAATAAGTGGTTTGCAATATCAAGTATACTTTTTCTCTTATCAATTGGATGGATGTTCTTAGATGATAATGATGATGAATTCAAAACTTATCAAAAGAACTTCAGAAAACTTGAAGCTCAAATAACTCAAAATAAACTCAATGATGAATTAAATAACATTATTAATTCCAGAGTAGAGTTTGAAGAAAAATATAATAAAGAAAAGATAAATTTTGATTCGTTTAAAAATGAAATTGATTCACTTAATAATCTTCTCGAAGAGAATAATGGTATATTTTATAAAATAAATATGGATTATTTGTTTTTTAAGGCAGAAGTTGATGTGCTTAAATATTTATATGAAAAAGATATAGTAGATTCTCATCATCATTCAGAAGATCAAGTTGAAAATCATGATAATCATTTAAAAAATACAAGTCAAATAAATTATGAGAAATCTTTAGTTAAGTTGAACTTCCTAAAACTTGAAAAAGAAAAAGTTGAAAAAGATGTACAATCAATAGAAACTGTAATTAAAGCCAGAAGAGCATCTTTAAAACTAGCAGAAGATAATTTAAACAGATATCTCAAAGCAGTGAATCTTTTAGAGAATAAAATTAAGAAACTTGATAGAAATAAAATGACATTGTTTGATCAATTTGGTGATATTATTAGAGATCTTCCTATAATTGATTTCATGGATCCTTACTATAAGGTTAAACAAGTTGTTGTTAGTGATGTGAAATATGATGTTAATTTTGCTTCTGTCCCTTCAGTTGATAGATGTACTAGCTGTCATCTAGGCATAGATAATCCAGATTTCATAGATGCTCCGCAGCCATATACAGCGCATCCACGTTTAGATTTATACATTACTGCTGCTTCTTCTCATCCTATTGATCAATATGGTTGTACTAGTTGCCATGCTGGTAGAGCTCGAGGTACAACATTTAATTCCTCATCGCATACACCAGGTAACCCTAAGCAACAGCAAGAGTGGGAAGAAAAGTATGATTGGGAAAAAATACATCATTGGTTACAACCTATGTATCCTACAAAATATACTCAGGCAAGTTGTTTTACATGTCATGAAAGCCAGCCTATTGTTGATGGTGGAGAAAAATTATCTTTAGGGTTAAATTTAATATCTAAATCAGGATGTAATAATTGTCATCATATTGAATCATACCCTAAACAAAACAATGCGGGTCCACCACTAACAAATTTAAACGAAAAACTCGATAAAGAATGGGTTTCTAAATGGATCCAAAACCCTCAGAGCTTTAGATTCAATACCTGGATGCCACATTTTTTCAATCAAGATAATAATTCGTCTCCAGAAATGATTGAAAGGAATAATTCAGAAATATATGCTATGACTGAATATCTTTTTAAAGATAATCCTAAGAAAAAAAATAATTCTTCAAAGTTTATTGGTAATGTAGAATCAGGAGAAAAACTATTTAATGCTGTGGGGTGCATGGGATGTCATATCGTTGATAATAATTCTAAAAATTATGATTATACAAATCTGTCATATGAGCCTCTTATTTCTAGATATGGATATGATGTAAATGAAATGACACGTTATGAATTATTAAAAAATCAAGGACCTAACCTCATTGGTTTGGGAAGTAAAACTGATGCTGAATGGATATATAATTGGATCAAAAATCCATCAGATTATAATCATGAAACCAGAATGCCTAATCTTAGCTTGTCTCATGAAGAAGCCGCAAATATTACTGCATATCTCTTAACACTGAAGAATAATGAATTTGATGATATTAAACCTCCTTTATATAATAAAGATATAATGAAAAATATTGCTAAAGGGTGGTTAATAAAATCATATCCTGAAGTAGATGCTTTATCAAAACTTGAAAAAATGAATGAATCAGAAATAACTCAATATGTAGGTAGTAAAAGTATAAATTATTATGGATGTTATACATGTCATAATATTGATGGTTTTGAAAAATCTAAACCAATAGGAACTGAATTAACAACAGAAGGTTCAAAGCCTCTAGATAAATTAGATTTTGGGCATTTGCATTCAATAGGACATAATAATTACTCATGGTTTGAGCAAAAATTAGCTAATCCAAGAATATTTGATAGAGGTAGGGTCGTCTCCTCTGAAGATAAACTTAGAATGCCTAATTATTATTTTACCCCTGATGAAATTGAAGCAATCACTACTGCAATATTAGGTTTTAATAGTAATAAGTATTCTGATGCAATGCTTATTGAAAATTTAGTTGATGATAAAAACATATTTAAAGGATATTCATTAATACAAAAGTATAATTGCCAGGGATGTCATATTATTGATGATTTTGGAGGTCAGATTGTTGATGTCATAGGTACACCAGAATATTCACCTCCCAATTTAAATACTCAAGGTTTGAAAACTCAGCCAGATTGGTTATTTTCATTTTTTAAAAGTCCAATGACTATTAGGCCAAATTTGCAAGTTAGAATGCCTTCTTTTACTATGCTTGAAGATGAGGATTGGAATGCTATTATAAATGCGTTTCAACATATGGATAATCATAATTTATCATTTGAATCAGATTTTATTGTTGACTCTAACTCAGACAAGTATAAAGCAGGTATTAAAATACATGAGCTTGGTGCATGTAATAATTGTCACTTCTACGGTAAAGCATTTCCTCTCCAAGGTGCACAAACATGGGCTCCTAACTTAGCTATGACAAAAGATAGGTTAAGGCCAGAATGGGTTGTTGATTGGATGAAGAATCCTCAAACTATTATGCCTGGAACAAAAATGCCCGCTCCATATCTGCCAACTTCAGATATTTTAGATGCTGATGATGCGGTAGCTACATGGGGAAAAGAGCTAGTAGATATAAATGGTGATGTTGATGTTATGCTGAAAGGTATAACTGAATATATCTATGATATAATTAATGTTCCGATTAAAATGCCAGATGGTAGTATCTATAAAATAAATAAAAACACCGATATAGATATAACAAACATAGTTAAAGAATATTTTAAAACTAATGGATATAATTTTGATTCAGAAGATGAAGGAGAAGATGAAGATGATTGGGATGAAGATTGGTAAACTATTTATAAAATTTTAAAATATTTTCTATATCCTTTTTTGCTTCTCCAGGTTTCCAGTCAGTCCCATCAAATGTTTTTATTAATTTCATGTTTCGATCAACAACTATAGTCCTCATACTGTGACCAATATTATTTTCTTCTACACCCCAAAAACCAGCTCCAGATTGTTGAGTAAGCATAATTATATCATTTAAATGATTATAGCTGGATAAAAACAGTAAGTTATCTTTATTTAATGAACCATAGATATTGTTTAATACTACTGGAGTATCATATAAATAGTCAAAGCT
Source organism: uncultured bacterium (assembly GCA_964429875.1). Taxonomy (GTDB): domain Bacteria; phylum Fidelibacterota; class Marinisomatia; order SCGC-AAA003-L08; family D37C17; genus CAYSDL01. The sequence goes on along the minus strand of CAYSDL010000064.1, from coordinate 2,495 downwards.
TATAAGCAAAAATTTAATATTATCATTTTTAAAATGATTTGATAAATATTGATTTTTTATAATTGAAGCTGGGCACATATTAGGCATTGGGCATCTACTGAAAATATATGATATTACTATTAAATCACTTTTTAATTCAGACAGCTTTAACTCTTTGTTTTCTATTGTAAGAAATGTTGCATCATTGATTTTTTCACCGATTGATTTCATTTCATATTGACTGTCTTCAGAATCCCAGAAATTATCTTCTGAAATTAATTTTGATTGTCCTAGATTTTGATAATTTATAGTATAACTATTATTTTTAGTTAAGACTAAATCAAATGATACACTATCATTAATAGAAAATTGATTAATGTCAACAGATTCATCAAGGTTGAAATACATGACCATTTTTACCATAAAGCCTGGAATTTCATCATGATCAATCAATAGTTTGTTTTGATCAATTTTAATTTCTTTTATTATACCTGTGACTTTATACTTCTCAGGAGTATTACATGAAAATAACAAAAGAGCTAAAAGTATTTTTTTCATTGATTGATTTTATCTAAAAAAAGGGAGATGTTTAATCTCCCTTTTGAATTTCAGGTTATTTTTTTTCTGGTTTAATAAAAACGAAGTCTTGTGTTGTTTCTACTGTATCTTTGATTTCAATTTTTTTAAGAATTGAACGTTTCATTTTAAATTTTTCCTGCCATGCAACGACTTCATAGGTACCTGGAGGAATATCATTGATTTTATAATTCCCATTTATATCAGTAACAGCAAAAAATGGATGATCTTGTACTAACACCCAACATTTCATCCAAGGGTGAACATCACATTTAATATAAAATGGTTCTTCAATATTGGTAAAGGTTGTTTCTTTTTCTTTTAACACTTTTGGCATTGCAAAGTTAAACTGTTCATTTTTTTCTGCCATAGAATGGATGTTATGTAATGTAGCATCACTATTCTTTATTATTACTTTTTGGTTTCTCATAACACCTAAAACATGAGGATCATAAATACATCCTTTTTGATCTATAATAGCAGGTTTTTCTTCTACACCTCCTTGATAGTTGACATCTTTTAGCCAAACTAGAACATTTTTCAGATTCATATTTTCATCAACAATAAAACTTTCTGAGAAAGGTCTACCATCATGAGATGCACCGCAAACAGGGTCTGCATCCATTTTTAATGGTTTAGGTTTAGGTACTTTACCTTGATATTTAACATTTCCTGATAATGACCCAGCACTTTTATGCTCATGTGTACCACATCCATCGCAATGTGCAAAAAGTAAACCTTGTGATAGAATTATAATTGATAAAAAAGTTTTCAACATTATTTCTCCTTAAAAAATTATTTAATAATTTACCTATGTAAATAAATTCGAAACAACATTTCTTTCTATTAAGCTATTAAATTATTTTAATAAATTAAACCTATGTTACTTAGTTACTTTTTAATGATTATATCTGTTGCGCTTTTAATTGTAAATGGTGCTCAGGGATATTTGCATTTTAAAATTTATAATGCTACACATATACAGTTTGCATTTATATCAACAATATTTTACATGTTTACAGAAAGCTGGATCATGTTTTACTTTATTGGTTCAGGAAAAACAATTAAAGAAACTATAATCAATTATAACTTAGATAAAACTCTTTATGAAGAGGTTATTTCTTCAAAGAAAAAAGTTTTTCCACATATCACTTTAAATATTCTTTTAGTAGGAACTGTATTTGTAATTGGAGGGGGAGTACATACAAAAGCTATAGCTAAATATATACATGGATGGCTTTACATCTTTAGTATGCTACATTTTTTCTATACTATTAAACTTCAGCATGATGCATTCAAAGATACAGCTAGTTTGCTCTCTAAATTAGGAAAATTGATTGAAGGAGATAAATAAATCTACTACTTGTCAAAAGCATTAGAGCTAATTGGTATGCTTATATTAGGTGTGAGTTTTGTTATAAGTTTTCCTGATATTATTAACTGGGATCTTTTTATTATTGGTATAGCCTTTTTTTCAATAGGTTTTATGATAGAAAAGTTTGTTTTAAAGTAGGAGAAATATTTATTAAATTAATAGATATTAAAATTTGGAAATAATGAAAGCTTACGATCATTTAAGTAACGTTCCAGAACTACCAGATAAAATTGCAACTAAGAAAGTGCGACCCAAGATAACAGCTTGGGTAGATGAAGATAATTGTACAGGATGTCAGGCATGTGTTCCTTTTTGTCCAGTAGATTGTATTGAACCTGTAGCTTTAGAAAAACATGTTTATCCACCAATTCCGCCTGTGCAAATTAGATTTAATGAATGCATAGGTTGTCAAATATGTGCTAGAGTTTGTACAAAATTAACATGGGATGCAATAAGGATGGTTAATACTGATAACTTACAAGAAAGATTAGACATTACAATAGACTAAAAGGAGATTTACATTGAGTAGTGAACATCATAAAGAAAGTTTTTGGACAAAATATAT
>CAYSDL010000063.1:338-6421 GCA_964429875.1 uncultured bacterium | reverse complement strand
CCGCTTAAAAAAGCCTTCAGAAATGAAGGCTTTTTTTGTATTACTTTTGGCTATCTAAGATTGGAATTCTTCTTTTAAGGTGATCTGCATTTTCAATTAAACCTTTCTTACATAATTTTGGGAGATTTTCATTTGTGTTAATGAAATCTTCTGTTTGATTAAGTGTTTTTTCAGCATTCATTGTCATTGGAAATAGTATTGCACTGTAATTTGATGAATAATGAACATCTTTAGTTTCAAATATATTTTTTAAATTATCAAAATATTTATCTGCATAAGGTTGAAGCATATCTTTTTGTTTATGCCAAAAGAACCCTTCCATTCCGTATCGAAGAAAAGCAGATGAATGTTCTTGTTTAGAAGAAACAAACATATCCCAATACTCTGATTTAACATCTATATTTGGCATAGCTACTCTAGCCATAAATGCACGTTTCTTACCGAGATCTCCAGGGTCACCATCCTCTTCTTTACTGATTAGATCACAAGAATCCTGAGAATTATAAGCACATAGTTTTGTTACAATATCCCATCTTTTCTCTTGGTCAATAGTAAGATTGTTAAATGTAATCTCACCATCAAGGATCATTCTTATATCTTGTATAGATTTCTCTGATTCTGCGCAATTTAAAAGCAAGTCAAACCAGCTTATTTGGAATTGATCGTTTTGACCTTTCTTTAAATTTTCAAAAGATAAGTCATATAACCTTTCTGACCATAGTTGTCTATTTTTATCTGTAAGATAAACATTTTTTATTCCTGATGCTTTTTGAAGCATTTGCCCTTGAAGAACAGTCGGATCTTTTTCTATATCAGCAAATTTTTCAACGAGTTCTAAATACCACATTGGAGATAATGCATTATCTCTTAACATCTGCCATAAATTTCCCCATATAATTCTTTGTGTGAATCTATCTTCTATGGAATTTAAATTGTTAAAAATGAACTGCAAATCCTCATCTCTGAATCTTATTTTAACATAATCATGATCTTGGGCATTTAGAAGAATAAATTTACTTGAAGATTTCAATTCTAAATCAGTTTTATTTCCTTTTATAAATAATTTACCCGATTCCTTAATAATAGCTTTTCCATTATCAGTATCATACCCCTCATACATAATTGCATGGGACCTTAATTCATTATTGTTTTCTGAAGGTAATTGTTTAACAAAGCAGGAATTTTCACTCATATCCAATCTCAATGTATTTACGCCTGTTGTTTCAAGCCATTTTTTACTCCAACTAATAATATCTATACCGCTTGCTTCAGACATACAGGAAAGAAAATCATCAAGAACTGTATTTTTTTCATAAAATTTCTTTAGATAGATTCTAATACCATTTCTAAATTTTTCTTCACCTATGAAGTATGTTAACTGTTTTAATACTGAGGCTCCTTTAGAATAGCTAATACCATCAAAACTTGCAAAAGCATCTGCAGTATCTACAGCGGACCCTACTATTGGATGTGTTGTTGAGAGTTGATCTTGCATATAAGCCCATTCTTTTCTGTTTAAAAGAAATTCAAATGAATCGGGGAACAATTTCCCTTTACTCATAGCATAATAAGACAAATAATCAGCGAAGCTTTCATTTAACCATAAATCATTCCACCACTTCATTGTAACAAGATTTCCAAACCACATATGAACCATTTCATGAAATACTGTATTTGATCTTCCAAGGTACTGATTATAAAGTTTTTTGCTTCTAAATATATAATGCTCAGTAAAGGTTACACAAGCTACATTCTCCATTGCTCCAAAATTAAATTCTGGAACAAAGATCTGGTCATATTTTCCATATGGATATGGGATATCAAAATACTCTTCCATGAATTCAAAGCTTTCTTTTGTAATATCAAATATATTATCCGCATCAAGATATTTAGCGAGTGATTTTCTGCAGTATATTTTCATAGGTATATTTTTATATTGATCTGACCATACTTGATGCGGTCCAACACAAAGAGCAAATATATAGGTTGAAAATAGTGCTGTCTCTTTGAAATTAACAGTTTTATAATCTCCTTCCACAGATTCTTTATCTGCATTAGTATTGTGAATAAACGCCCAATCTTTTGGACCTATTACAGTTAATTTATAGGTAGCTTTTAAATCAGGCTGATCAAAACATGGAAAAAGCCTATGAGCATCATATGGTTCAAAATCACTATGAATATATACTTCGGAATCCTCAGAATCTACAAACCTATGAAAACCAGAACCGGTATTATTATATGTGTTTGTATAATGAATTGTAATTTCATTTGAGCCAGATGTTAGCATTGATGATGGGATATACAGCCAATAATCATCTTTATTATAATCAGTGACTTCTTTACCATTTACTGATAATGAAGTTATTTCTTTAGTTATAAAGTCTATCATTAATGAATCTTGCCCTGCATCATTAAAATCAAAATGCATTATTGTTTGTGCTTTATAATCTAAATCTGTTTTATTTAAAGATAAGTTAATATGGTACTTAACATTTGAGATTTGCTGTTTTCTTGTTTCTGCCTGTTTTCTTGTAAGATCATTTGTTGCCATAACTGCCCTTCGATTAATATTTAATTTATTTTGTATAAATTAATATACATTTATATTTGCTTTCCGTCAATAAGTAAATTGATTTTAAATAAGGATTTTGTCTAAATAGGAAATTGCTTCATTTAAAGAGCTATATTCAAATAAAACAATGTCCTTAGATCCAGCTATCATTGCAGATAATCTATTATCACTTTTTGTATAAAATAAACAGACAACTTTCTTTTTGCATTCAATAGCTCTGCCTATTTCATAACCAACACCAAGGCTTGGATTAGTTACTTCAGCTATAATAATATCAGAGGACAACAACCAATTCATATCTCTATCATGTATCTGGTTATCATTTAAGGTGTTTTCACCTTTATGTGTTAATGAGTCACTGCCTACGAGCTCAGTTAATATCTCCCCATATTTTTTTAAATGATTGATAATTTCATAATATCTGTCTGCATCTTCTCTCCCCCCTCTTATGGATCCTGCAAAATAGATTTTCATAATAATTAACTTAGTATAAGGTTAACAAGAGATACAATATCAAGAATATCAATGACACCATCAGCATTCATATCACCGGCCTCATTAAATGAAGATGTGCCAAGTATAATATTTACTGTCATAATTATATCGAGTATATTAATTATACCATCACTATTAATATCTCCAAGGAGGATTGTATTTGGACAATAATTTCCATCGGGAGCATTTTGGGGTAAGAGAAATGATAAATTGCTAATAATACCATGCATTATAATATCTGTTGATTCAAATAATTCTTGCGTGCATAGTTCCCATTCATTATCAATACCATTACATGTTTGCATGTCATCTAAAATGCCCATATAAGATACTTCGCACCAATAAAAATATTCAATAGCCATGCATTCATAATCACAGGTCCAATCATCATAATGATACCATGCCTCCTCAGGATATTGATTAGGTACATTTAAAAACTGTCCACCTCTTGCAATATCCATTGCCTCAGACATAATAGAAGAATTTGGCTGTATCGCAAATGTTTCAGGGTAAACATTTACATGTCCAACATGATTTATCGTATGAATCACCTCTTCAACGGTAGCATCATCTCCCCAGTGTCCTGGATTTGAAGGATCAATTTCACCATTAAATAAAACAGCAGAAACTCCATCTCCATCATAATTATTAAAAAAGCTATTAGCAGCCTGAGACCATTCAGATGTAAATATGGGCATTAATGCATTTTTATCAATTAATTCTTGTTTAATAAAAGGATCATCTACCTCACCATCTTCATCGTTATCTAAAAGTTCTGCAGCTATTGCTGCAACATGTAGGACTTTTTCATCAGATATATTTGATGGTGCAAATATTTCAAAACAATCAAGGACATTGACATATTTTGAAAAATAACCAAATCCAGGTTGATTTTGATTTGGGTTTGACTCTATCTCAAAGCAAACTTCATTATCTGCAAAAAGTAGCGTACTAAATAATAAATATTGTAAATAATGCTTCATTTTCTTGTGCAATAATATATAATTAATAATTATATTCTATAATTAGATATTAAAAATAATTAAGCCATTTAATTATTAATAAAAAGCCCTTCAATTTGAGGTTTTTTTTATTACTATCTAATTCTTAGATAAGGCTGAATTTTAATCTTAACACATTTACTCCCAAAGTCATCTAGACCGTATACGGTATGCCATTCTTGATATTTACCATTGGTATTAAGAATATTAATCATATTATCAACTTGGTCTTCTGTTAGTTTAAAGCTAAAAATAAGATTTGTCTTTGCTTCTTTTAAATAATTAACCTGAGTTGATTTTGTAAAGAACTGCGTTTGTATCCCCTTAATAATAGCATTCTGCTTGAGCATAATAGGATAAAAAGAATCAGCAGCGCTAAAAATAGCTCCTCCCCATATTGCTTTACCAGGATTTCTATTCCAGAAACTGAGTTTTAAACGCACATCTATAGATCTGAAATTATCTGAGATATAAATAATTCTTATACCATTAAAAATAAAAGGAATCCACAGGTTTAACATTCGTTTTAATTCTGAGGGTTTTAATTCAGATGAATAATAGCGCTTAATAAAATATTTAAATGGATTTATAATTAGGCCTTTCTAAATAAATACTTTCCAGCTCCAACTGAATAGATGTAAACCGCAAAAAGTATCCAAAATACTACCATTTTCTGCGCTATAACGTGCTTTACAAGTGATGCGGGGTTTATTCTTGGATCATCTAAAACAACTTCAGAATACAAAACGTAAAAAAAAACCATAAAACCAAAAACAATAAAAGCATATGCATACCTATTTTCAAAACCTTCTGTTTGAAAAATTAGTATTGAGTAGAGTATTGATGCTGCAAACAGTGCTCTAAAAGCCCAGTGAGCAAAAAATATATGTGCTTCTAAATATAAATCAGCAGGCGTAAAGCCTACTCCTATATAAGAAAAACCAGAATAGACACCAAAAAAAGTTGCTAGAAGAATTAAAGTTGTATTTTTAGAAAAAATTGATCGAACTTTATAAAAAAGTATCATAAAAGTTAAACCAACAATAGTAAGACTGGAATTAAATAAAAGACATGATATTAAATTAGATTCACCAGAAAAACTATATCTGCGTCCAAGATCACTGAAAAAATTTCTAATAAAGGAATAACCTTCCTGGTTATGATCATTGATATTACCTCCTGCATACATAAACATTGCAGTAATATTTAATAGAACAAATATTATCATTGAATAACGTGGAAGTTTTGTTATAAAGAATTTATCATTCATATTAATAGATTTAAATTAAGTTATCAACAACACTTGGATCAGCAAGAGTGGAAATATCACCAAGATTTTCTGTATCACCTTTAGCAATTTTTCTTAAAATACGTCTCATGATTTTACCTGATCTTGTTTTAGGTAAAGCTGGAGTAAATTTTATCATATCAGGAGTAGCATGAGGCCCTATTATTTCTCTTACTTTTTGCTTAATACCTATTTTAATGTCATCGCTTTCATCAACACCGGTCATTAATGTTACATAGGCATAAATCCCTTGGCCTTTTATATCATGAGGAAATCCAACAACAGCTGCTTCTGCTACACTTTCATATGCACCTATAGCACCTTCAATCTCTGCGGTACCAAGCCTATGTCCTGATACATTAAGAACATCATCTACTCTTCCTGTAATCCAGTAATAACCATCTTTATCCCTTTTAACACCATCACCGGTAAAATAGTATCCTTTAAACTGAGAAAAATAAGTATCGAAGAATCTCTGATGATCTCCATACACTGTTCGCATTTGACCTGGCCATGAACTTTTCATAGCAAGATACCCCTCTGATGGATAGTCATCTATTTCATTTCCATTTTCATCAAGCACAACTGGCTGAATCCCAAAAAAAGGTAATGTTGCAGATCCAGGTTTTAATTGAGTTACTCCAGGAAGCGGTGTAATAAGGATTCCTCCTGTTTCAGTTTGCCACCATGTATCAATTATTGGGCATTGCTTTTTCCCAACAAC
>CAYSDL010000063.1:0-328 GCA_964429875.1 uncultured bacterium | reverse complement strand
TATGATACCAATTCCATTCAGGCTCTTTAATAGTCTCCCCTACAGTTCCAAGAATCTTCAAAGATGAAAGATCTTGCTTTTCAACAAAACTATCACCTTCTTTCATAAGAGCTCTAAGTGCTGTTGGAGCAGTATAGAATATATTAACCTTATATTTATCTACTATTTGCCAAAAGCGTCCAAAATCAGGGTAATTTGGAACACCTTCAAACATTATGGTTGTAGCCTGATTTGACAAGGGCCCATAAATAATATATGAATGACCTGTAATCCATCCTACATCTGCAGTGCACCAATAAATATCATCCTTTTTATAATCAAAAACAAT
>CAYSDL010000062.1:0-6652 GCA_964429875.1 uncultured bacterium | reverse complement strand
CCTTTAAATGGAATTGTTCCTAGCACATGATCAAAGGCAGATACTCTATCTGAAGTTATCATGACAATTTTATCATTAAATAAATAATTATCTCTAACTTTACCTTTATAGTATTCACCTCCTATATTTAAATCAATATTATCTAATGTATTACTTAACTGAGTCTTTATATATTCCATAGTAAATTAATCCAATCCTATTCTTTTATATATTTTATTAATGTTTATCATTATTTTATCTAAATCAAACAATGAATCAATTTCATTATTTGATAAATAACTATTAACCTTTTTATCCTTATATAATAAATCTTTAAAATCGCATCTATCGTTCCAAGATTTCATTGCATTTTTTTGAACAATTTGATATGCATCTTCCCTTGTTATTCCCTTTTTGATTAGCGCAAGCAGTACTTCTTGACTAAATATTAGCCCCTTAGTTTTATTAATATTATTTAACATGTTCTTTGGATAAACATATAAATTTTCCATTAAAAAAATCATCTTATTTAGCATATAATCCATTAGAGTTGTTGAATCTGGTAAAATGATCCTTTCAACAGATGAATGTGATATGTCTCTTTCATGCCATAATGCTACATTTTCAAGGGCTGCCATTGCATTTGATCTAAGCAATCTTGCAAAACCTGTCATTCTTTCTGTAACAATAGGATTTCTTTTATGAGGCATTGCAGAAGATCCTTTTTGACCTTTTAAAAAATATTCTTCAGCTTCTAGCACTTCTGTCCTCTGCAAATGTCTAATTTCAATAGCAATTTTCTCAATACTAGCTCCTATCAATGCTAAATTCATTAGATAATCAGCATGATGATCTCTTTGGACTACCTGATTGGAAACAGTTTCAGCTTTTAACCCTAGTTTCTTACATACCAAAATCTCAATTTCTGGATCAATATGCTGATAAGTACCCACTGCACCAGAAATTTGACCAATAGCAATATTTTCTAGCGATTTCTTCCACCTTGCAATATTTCTTTTAATTTCCTCGCTCCATAATGCATTTTTCAAACCAAATGTTATAGGCTCTGCATGGACTCCATGAGATCTCCCAATTTGGTATGTTTTTTTATACTTTAAAGCATTTGATCTTAATACTTTTTGAAATTTATTGAGTTTTTTCAGTATAATATTTCCAGCATCCAAACATTGTAAAGCTAAGGATGTATCAAGAAGATCAGAAGATGTCATTCCCATATGTATATATCTTGAATCAGGTCCTATATTCTCTGCTAGATTAGTTAAAAATGCTATGACATCATGCCTTGTAGTTTTTTCGATTTCTAAAACTCTTTTAACATCAAATTTTGATTTCTTTTTAATTATTTCGAAAGATTTTAGAGGAACAATCCCTTTGTCAACCATTACTTCTACAACTGCTAGTTCAACTTTCTCCCAAGTTTTGAATCTATTAAAGTCAGACCATATATTATTCATATCTTCAGTTGAATATCTATCTATCATAAATGGTTAATTCTTTATATTATCTAAATTTACTTTAATCGCCAGTGGCAGCATTATAAAATAATAATTTTTTATACAATTTTATATGTATTTTATATTTTAATAATGGATTTTTTTTAGAAACAATCCTTTTGCTGGAGCGCAAACAATCATAGTCTTATTATCACCTTCAACTTTTAGTAATTTTTCAAAATTACTCATAAGTACTTTTCCCCTTGCAACTTCTATCATTGTTCCTACTAAAAATCTAACCATATGGTGCAAAAAACGATCTGCTTCTATTTTATATTTCATTATTCCATTATCAAAGATCCAAATTGATTTTTTTATTATACAAATATTATTATTTTTTTTAGATGTTTCTTTACAGAAATTACTAAAATCATGTTCTCCTATAATCATTTTAGAACATTTTTTTAATATTTCATGATTTATATTTTTCCACTTCAAGATCCATTCATAATTCCTATTGAAAATGTTAAATTGTGTAGATATATTATATTCATACTGTCTTTTTATTGCACTAAATCTAGAATGAAATTTCTCATCTACAATTTCACATGATATAACAAATATATCATTATTTAAATTTGAATTTATTGCCAGTTTTATTTTATTATAATTCATTTCTGTATCAATATGAAAGTTAGCTACTTGACTATAGGCATGCACTCCTGAATCCGTTCTCCCTGCACCAATTAAATTTATTTCTTTCTTAAAAATTTTTTTAAGTGAGCTTTCGATTTCTCCTTGAATTGTTTTTATTTTTGGTTGGATTTGCCATCCAGCATATTTGGTTCCATCATATGATATTTTTAATTTGTAATTCATTTTTATTAGTTTTATTATAACATCTGATTAATAAAAAATATATTAATACATGCTTGAAATTACATATAATTATATACTTATACCCTTTACTATTATAGGATTAAGCACCTTTCTTGTTTTATTAAAAGTTACAGCTCCTTATGGAAAGTTTTCAAAAAGGTCCTGGGGCCCAACAATGTCTTATAAATTAGGTTGGTTTTTACAGGAAATAATTTCTTTAATTACATTTTCATATTTTTTTATTACTGGAGAAATAGATAACAAAGCTATAGCTTGGTTATTTTTCATACTATGGAATCTTCATTACTTTAATAGAAGTATTATATTTCCACTAAGAAAAAAACAAGATTCTTTTTGTCCATCTATTATCGTTTTATTTGCTATCATTTTCAATATTATTAATGGATTTATAAATGGATACTTTTTGGGGAATCTACAACAATACGACCTTAATTACATTTATAATATAAATTTCATTATTGGAATTATTTTATTTTTAGCTGGAGCAATTATTAATCTAATTTCAGATAATATTCTTTTAAAATTAAAGGGGATAGGAGATTCTTATAAAATTCCTTCTGGTTTTTTGTATAATTATATATCATGTCCAAACTATTTTGGTGAAATTATTGAATGGATTGGTTTTGCTGTAATGACGTGGTCTTATCCAGGCTTAATATTTGCATTATGGACTTTTTTTAATTTAGTTCCAAGATCAATTTCACATCATAAATGGTATAAATCTAATTTCAGTGATTATCCCCGCAACAGAAAAGCAATCATTCCATTTATTTTATAAGTTCAAGAATAGTACGCATAGGAGGGTGATCACTTAAATTATACAAAACATCTTCTGCTTCAGCTTTAATATTTTTAAATCCTGTATAGAAAATATAATCAATCTTATTTTTCAGAAAATATTTTTCTGACCATTCAACAAAATTGAGTTTTAAATCATAAATAAAATTCTTAATATTTTCATCTTCATCCTTAAAAAGGTCTATATTAAAATCTCCACACATTATCAATGGTTCATCTAGCTTATTATAATTTATATAATCTCTTAATTCTTGCAATTGTATACTTCGTGTTATTTTATCTTTAGTAGAGGACCCAGAATCTAAATGTGTATTTATAATATTTATTTTACTTCCTTTATAATCAACTTTCAAATATATAAAACCCTTAGAAGCCAAACAATCACTCCCATTAAACAAATAACCATTACATACAGAAAAAAACTTTTCATCATATTCTATGAGATCTATATCTTTTTTTATGCCTATCATTAGACCTGAAGGATAAAAGGAGTTATCTACTTTTTCATTGAAAATAAATGTATGCTCCTTCATTTTTTCTAAAAAAATATTATTATGTTTCCAATTTTCCTGAATAAACAATAAATCAAAATCATTTGCATTATTTATTATTTCAACAATATTATTATAGTTTTTTTTTCCAGGGAAGCCATGAACATTATAGCTTATAATATTCAAGTTATTTGAAAATATAAATGAAAAAAATATAACACAATAAATATATTTAATTTTTTTCATAGTATTCTTTAATTAGAACAGTTTCACAATCATTGCACTTTTGATTTTTTTGATCATTTTCTTTTCCACATTTAACACAAAAATTAAATGTTGACAAATCAATCAAACCTTCAAATTCATCATAATTATCTTCATTAAAATCAAATAAATTATCTACAGTTATAGATGTTTCCGTCATAATAATTCTATGTATTAAAACATTTTCTAAATATTGTCCCCTTATATATTGATCTGATATATCTAATGAAGAAAGTTTTATAAACTGCTGTGCTTTAGTTTCAAATTCATAGGCTCTATCCATTTTATCTAATTGAGACATAATTTTACTCATTAACCAAATACCATAGGCCTTATATCTATTATTTTCTAATTTTTCTACTCTATTAAAATCAATATCTTGATCATAATCTTCTTTATCATTTTCAAAATAATTTTCCATAATATTTATTAATTCAAAATAACTATCTTCTATAAAAATATCATTTACTTTATCTTTAATAGATATGTTTCTTTCTTCATTTATAATATCTATCATAATCTTAAAAAAAATTATTTCATTGGCATATTTAGATTTTTCTTTTATAAAAATCTCAAGTGATTGATCATAAAACTCATTTGCTTTGTTCCACATTTCTTTATTAAAGAATAAATGTCCTTTTAATTTCAGAATATGTCCATTTAATTTTTGATCGTTAGGATTTTTATTAACAACACTTTTCAATAATATCTCAGCTTGTTCTAGTTCTCCGATATTAATAAATAGATTACTTAAAAAAGAATCAACATTAGATTTGCTATCTTCACTTATGTTTTCATTATATAAAACTGAATTTTTTATTGATGCTGAAAAATCACCACTATGAAAATAATCATGTGCTTTATTAAAAAGGTCATTTTTCAAATAAAATGATTTTTTACAATTTTTGTTTTTATACCATTCTATCAAATCTATATATATTTCATATGTCAATTCTTCATTTCCATCTATCTTAAATTTTTCGTATTCTCGGATGTATATGTTCTCATAGTTTACTATTAGTTTAGATAGTTCTTTACTAATCAAAATGCCTCCATACGGTGCAAGAGGTTCTAATTTAGAGGCAATATTAATACAATCTCCATGGATATCATCGCCTTCTTTAATAAATTCTCCATAATGTATTCCTATTCTAACTCTTAGTTTTCTTTCTTTTATATTTAAACTATTTCTTTTTTTTAGCTTCCTTTGTACATCAACTGCACATTCTATGCTTTCTAGAGGCTTATTGAACTGAGCAATAACTCCATCACCTCTATTTTTTAGAATATTACCTTTATATTTTTCTAATGCTCCAAATAATATTTCATCATGTTCTTTCAATAATTCAAGTGCTCTATCTTGATTATCTCCAGACATTTTACTATAACCAACAATATCTGTAATCATAATAGTTGATATATTTTTTAAAGCACTCACTACTATCTTTTGGTTAAAGAGGTTCCACAATCAGGACAAAATTTAAAATCCTGTTTAGTATTATTGTAGCTACAATGAGGACAGAAGTTAAAAAAAGAATTATTAGTTAAATCATAGCAATAACTAGATAAATCTTTAATATTATCAATATTGATCTCAATTTTATTAGATAATTTTTTATCTTTGTCTTTAGTGATTTGAAAAAATGGAACAGCTTTTTCATTAAGCATATTTGTATGTAATGCTTTACTTAAATAACCCTTTCTCAGATCTGTATCAGTAATTTTTTCTGAGTCTTTCAATAAACCTTCCCTAACAATTTTTTGATATTTATCAGCTTTTTTTTGATTCCCTATATTTAAATAAGATTGACTTATATAATATAATTCCCTATTAATTTGCTTCACTTTTGCTGATTCTAAAACTAATTCAGTAAATTTATCAATTTCATCTTCAGTACATTCACCTATTTTTGATGAAAGAATAATTTTTGCTGCTCTTGCTGAAGTATCATAAAATGATACATCTCTTCTTCTCTGAGTTATCATAACTGCTTTATCTATATTCTCTTTAGCCTTATCATATTGCTCATCAAAAAAATATGTCATTCCTAAAAATACAGTAGTTGCTTCAAAAGCTGTTGTATGCTCTGCTTTTTGATGATATTTATTTGCATTTTTAAATTCTTGTACTGCACTTTTCCACTCCCCCTGATCTAAGTACATTAAACCAAGTCCCCTGTAGGACATACCCAATGAAGTAAAATCATTTGTTTTTTTGCATATAGTAATTGCACTAGTGAAGTATTCTTTAGCTTCTTCAAAATTTCCTACAAACAACAAATAAAATCCCAAGTTCATTTTTAAAGTTGTATCATGAAGACTAATATTTAATTCTTCAAATAATTCTATAGATTCTTTAGAGTACTTTATTGCTTTAGCATAATCACTTAACCTCCGATACATAAGCGATGTAGTAAATAAACTTGCAGCAATACCTTTTTTATCAGAAATTTCTCTTTTTAAATCAAGTGATCTATTTGCAAATTCTAATGCTTTATCTATTTGACCTAATTGGCTATAAGAATGACCGAGATTATTGAGAATTTTAGCTTCTTCTTGAATATTTTTTTCTTTCGTTCTTTGTTCTAAAGCACTTTCAAAATATTTTATTGCTTTCTCAAATTTTCCCCATCTTACATTAATAATTCCATATATTAAATTGATTCCTGCAGTTCCTGAATGATCACCCTCCTTTTTAGCAATAATAAGTGCATCATCTAAAATATCTATTGCCCTTTCAAGTTGATTACTTTGAACCATTGTCAT
>CAYSDL010000061.1:3621-6716 GCA_964429875.1 uncultured bacterium | reverse complement strand
TCCTGAGATATTTGGAAAAATTCACTTGGATTTAACCCTAATTTCTTTTTTGTATTATATATTTCTTCTGGAGATAATGGTGCTCCATGAGTATTATAATCATCTTCTACACTATCACAGCCCTTTGCCATGGTAGTATGGCCAATAATAACAGAGGGTTTTTCAATCTCCATTTGAGCAAGTCTAATTGCTGAGCGAATTTCATCATGATTATGTCCATCTATCTCTTGAACATGCCAGCCATGCGATTCATACATTTTAGCATAATCAGTTGAATCAGACCTTGAAACTTTCCCAGATATTTGAGCTTCATTAGAATCATAAAATGCAATTAATTTATTCAGTCCCCAATGTCCAGCAATTGCGATAGAACCTTGAGCTACTGGCTCTTGTATGTCTCCATCACCATGCAGAACATAGGTGTAATGATTTACTATATCTTTACCGAATTTAGATGAAAGGATTCTCTCTGATGTCGCCATACCAACCGCATTGCCTATTCCCTGTCCTAAAGGACCGGTTGTTGCTTCAATTCCTGGGGTAAGACCTCTTTCTGGATGTCCTGGTGTTTTGGATCCGAGCTGTCTAAATTTCTTTAAATCTTCAACATCCAACCAACCAATATAACATAACATTGTATATATTAATGCAGATTCATGTCCAACTGATAATACAAATCTATCTCTATCATCCCAGCGCGGGTCATTAGGATCATACTTCAAAAATTCCTTAAATAAAATATATGTAAAATCTAATGATGATAATGGCCCACCTGTATGACCTGAATTTGCATTTCTTACGGTATCCATAATTAAAGAACGTGCTACATTAATAGAGTATTGATCAATGTTTTGTAACTTTGTTGACATGAGGCACCTCAATTAAAGTTAAATATTAGGGGAAAACTTATCTTGAATTTATTAATGAAAATCTTTATTTCAATGCATTAAATTACATTGTACTTTTTTAAAAGTAATATTTATAAAAAATATGAATATAAAACTAACTATTTTTCTAGCAATCTAATTCTGAATCTATAATGAATTCTATCTATATTGTATTATTCGCATTTTGCTGTTTTTATTTTGGATATAGGTATTACAGCAAATATATCTCTAATCATATATTTAATCTAAAAAATGATACTCCAACTCCAGCTCATAGTCAAAATGATGGAGTGGATTATGTGCCCACAAAAAAACATATTTTATTTGGCCACCATTTTACCTCTATTGCTGGGGCAGCTCCAATCATAGGACCTTGCATTGCTGTATTCTGGGGTTGGCTGCCTGCACTTTTATGGGTTGTAATTGGAACGGTATTTATGGGTGCTGTTCATGATTTTGGAGCACTTGCGTTAAGCCTTAAAGAAAGAGGCCGGTCAATTGCTGATATTACAGCTAAGGTAATCAATAAAAGAACACGAGTTATGTTTTTAGTTTTTGTTATGTGCTTGACATGGCTTGTACTTGCCGTATTTGCAATGGCTATTGCAAAATTATTTACCCTCTACCCTTCTTCAGTTCTTCCTGTTAATATTGAAATTATCATTGCCCTTATCATCGGCTACCTAATCTATAATAAAAAAATCAATTCATTCATTCCATCAATTTTTGCACTTATTATTTTATATCTATTTATATATCTTGGGACTTTATATCCAATTTCTTTTGATGGATTATCTTCATTTAAATTAGGCTCTTTTGAAATATGGATAGAACTTTCACAAAAAGAAGCAGTTTCTTTATGGATAATTTTACTATTTGTTTATTCTTCAATAGCAAGTTTATTGCCTGTATGGTTACTATTGCAGCCAAGGGATTACATAAACTCTCACCAACTAATAGTAGGACTTGGGCTTATATATTCATCTATATTAATTTTCAGACCAGAAATCACAGCTCCAGCATTAAATTTATCATCTGATGGCCCTCCTCTTATTCCATTTTTATTTGTAACAATTGCATGTGGTGCAATCAGCGGATTTCATGGACTTGTTTCATCAGGAACAACCTCAAAACAAGTCAATAAACAGCAAGATGCTAGAATGATTGGATATGGAAGCATGCTTGGAGAAGGATCTTTAGCCTTAGCTACTATTATTGCATCTGTAGCAGGCATAGCCCTTGTTACAAACTGTGAGGTGAACGGAGTTTTCCATGAACATTTAGCCTGGGGAGATTACTATGATACATGGGAACATGCAGCTAAAAATAAGTTTATGGCTTTTGTTCTTGGAGGAGGAGCACTCCTTGAAAAAATCGGGCTATCTGTAGAACTTGCTAGAACTCTTATTTCTGTGCTAATTATATCTTTTGCAGCAACAACTCTAGATACTGCAACAAGAATACAAAGAATGATTATAACAGAGCTAGGCACAGCAACAAACATTAATCCTTTAAAAAATAAGGTTACAGCTACTTTAATTGGCGTAATCCCTGCTTATTTATTAACATTAAATGGAACAGGATGGAAACTATGGCCGGTATTTGGCGCATCTAATCAAATGCTTGCAGCATTAACACTTATGGTCTTATCCATCTATTTTTGGAAGAAAGGCAGAAACATACTGCCTCTTGTTCTGCCTATGATATTTATTATGATTATTACTCTTATATCTTTAATACTTAAAACTAAAGAGTTTCTTTTGGATAATAATTATTTACTATTATGTATTAATTTCACACTAATTATTTTAATTTTATGGGTCATATTTGAAGCTATCAATCAATTGAAAACCTTAAGGAGAAAATAAATATGAAAATTGTATCGATAATATTATTAATGTTTTTTATAACATCATGTTCTTTGTTAGATGTAGAAAGCTCTGATGTAACTAACAATTATACAACAGTAGGACAAGAATTAATGGATTTAAAAAAAGCATATGAAGCAGGAGCAATTTCAGAAGAAGAATACAATAAATTAAAACAAGAACTTCTTAATAAATAAATCCTATAATAAATGAAAAAAGGAGCCCTTTATATACACATTCCTTTCTGTAAGGTCAAATGTGTTTATTGCGATTTTTACTCAATAACAAAAAAAGAAGATCAAATTCCATTATTTACTCAGTGCCTTTTAAAAGAAATAGA
>CAYSDL010000061.1:0-3521 GCA_964429875.1 uncultured bacterium | reverse complement strand
GGATTTCAAAGTTTTAATGATAAAATACTTAAGCTTCTTGGACGATTACATCAATCAAGTAACTGTTTTAAAACCTTTAAGAATGCAAGAAAAGCTGGATTTGATAATATAAATGCAGACATGATATTTAATATTCCTGGACTTTCTATTACTAACTGGGAAAAAGACCTTAAAGAGTTATTAAAACTAAACCCTGAGCATATTTCAGCCTACTCTCTTACAGTAGAACCAAGCACTAAGCTTTTTAACCTCGTCAAAAACAAAGAATTATTAATGCCCTCTGAAAAAATAGATATAGAACAATTTTTATTAACAGAGAAAATTATGTTAAGTCATGGATATAATCATTACGAAATATCTAATTATGCAAAAGAAAATAAAGAGTGCAAACATAATCTTCATTACTGGAAATTATCTCCATACTTATCATTTGGACCCTCTGCCCACTCATATGATTTAGAAAAACGCTGGTGGAATGTTAGGTCACTTGAGCAATATTTAAATTTACTTAATGAAGACAAACTACCTATTGATGGAAACGAGGAACTAACAAAAAAAGATCAATATAATGAAATAATACTAAATGGTCTTAGACTAAAAGAAGGAATAGATATTTCCAATTTAAAATCTTATAAAACTTTAGTTAATAAAGGTTATTTAGATAAAATCAATAAAAAATGGGATTGTGTTAGTATTACAAATAGTAATATAAAGCTTATAAATAAAGGCTTTCTATTTGTTGATGAAATATCTTCTGATATGTTCTATTAAATATCTAAAATAATATTAACTAAAGTAATAATATCTAGAACATCTACAGTTCCATCTGAGTTAATATCAGCCAACATATCCATTTCAGACATACCAAGAACCATATTAATGACAACAATTACATCAAGAATACTAACTTCTCCATCCTGATTAACATCTCCTTGCATTGAAGAAGATGAATCAGAAAATGTCGGAGGAAAAACAATATTATCAACCCATACAGCATCCTGACCGGCTGTTACGCCTTGATCCTTATTATATCTCCACATAAAAGTATGATCACCACTTGATACAGAAAAGGAATTTTGAGACCAATCTATTTCACCTGCCCATTTTGCTTGTTCAACACCATCAATATAAAAAGCAAGGTAATCATAATAGGTGCCCGTATAAGAGCCTACTTCCTCACACGATACTTTTTTATTAAAGGAAATATATCCATCTTCAGCAATTGTCATTGTCAAAGATAAATCAGTTGTTAAATTTCCACCCGAATCTGCATCTGGAAGCACACCAGATTTAGCACTATATTCACCATTTGATGAATTAAATGGATCAACGAACCAATCAGAAGAACCTGACAACACCCAATCAAGATCAGATAGGCCATTAGATTCAAATGATTCTATTAAACTTTCAACCGTAAAATCAAAATCATTAGTATAGGTATTACTTTCAGAATTAATTTCCAATGATAAAGTAAATGAATGGCCATAAGGAGCATCATCATTAACTGTAAAACTTAGATTAATTGTTTGAGTTTCTCCTGCCTCTAAACTATTAATTAAATCATAACCATCAATAATATTTACATATGGTGAGGAATCTTGTGTAAGTGTTGTTGTAATGTCTGAAGCACTATCATTACCGACATTTTCAACAGTAACAACAATATCAATCTGTTCCCCAAAAGAAATCATGTCATCGAGACCATTATCAATAGAAATATCATTTACAGAAACATATGCCCCCTCGGGAGTTAATACAGTAACTGTAGATTCATATGGAAATGCATTGAAACCAGTAACAACTAAATCTAATTCACCTGGCACGCTTACTGTTTCATCATCTAAAGTCAAAATACTAACACCACCACTTGAATAAGCACTTGCTAATAGCTCACCATCTCTTGATAATGCAGCAAGGGCGCCATCTTCACCAATATCAACAACAAATTCATTTTGTCCAATAAGAATAAGATCATTATATGTAACATTTAAATTTGTTGGTGGTGCTGTTCTAATATTTGCAGAGGGATCTCCAAAGAATGTCCAGTATTTTGTTTCATTAATACCAGAAGAACCCTGTGCATCATTCATATACATACAACCATTTGTTGTAATACCACCCATTGATCTTGTTAGATGTTCATCATAGCTTTCGGTGATGATTAAATTCATACCATATTGACCATGCATAGGAGGTTCCCAGGATTGACTAATTGTTGAACCAAAATGAGCGATACCACCTGCAGGCTCTCCGCCATTGGTGGCTCTCTGCCATGCTTCTGCATAACATTCATTTGTACTATTAAATTCACCAACATTACATCCAACAGTAATTACAAATGGCAATTTATTATTATTAGTTAATTGATTAATTTGTGTTGTATTTAAAGATGCTCCATTACCCCAACTTGATATAGAACCATGCCCTGTGTAATTAATTAAACTAACACCATTATTAATAGCAGTTATCCCTTGAGAATCACTGCCCCCACTACCATCATAAATTCCTTGATAACTATCATAAGTAAAATCAGATAGGACTGTATCCCATAGATAATCATTAAAATCATCATCTGTCATTCCACCAAAACCAGGACCTTGATTTGATGCAACACCTAGTGCATTATCATACCATTCAACACCTAATTGAGGATATCTTTCATATTCTACAGATCTTTCTACCTGCGTATCAATTTGTGCTGGAGTACTCCCTGACATTCTACCTACAATAACTTCAGGATAAAAATCATTTCCAATTATACAACCATAAGACATATCAGATGCGCTTCCACTGACTGAAGGTGAAGGAATTTGAGCTATATCTCCGACTAATAATAAAAATGTTAATCCATTATCATAATAATAGCTTTGAACAAAGCTAGTTATTGATGATGAGCTTGAACCAATATCACTCACATTAATCATCTCTGTAGGAACACCCTTCATATTTTTCCAATCAACAAGTGGTAGCATTGAATCCATAAAAGAGCCATAGGATATAATCAACATATTTCCTTGATCTACTAAATAATCAAATCGTAAATCGTTATTATAATTGATAAATTGTTTTTTATAAATATTTTGATACTCCTTAGGGATATTATTATCCATTCTATCTGACATAACATTTCTTTGATCAATACCATTATCAAAAAATCTTACTATTAAATTTGTATATACTCTTAATGTCTTATCTGTAGCATTATACTGAAATGGTGTAAACTCAATTGCTTGCCCTCTTAAATCTCTAAGAATATAAGGATCATTCATTTTTACAATATCTGAGGGGTAAAACGAGTCAGATTCATATATTTCATCAAATGTATATTCTACAGTTTCAGGGTTAATTAACCTTGAAATATTTCCTTTAGAAGGAGCAATATTAATATTTTCATATTCTATAAAATCAGAACTTATAATTTCATAATTCATTAAAGCATAATCAGGAATAATAATTGAGGTTGATTTATGATATAAATTTGGCATACCGGATTCAAGGTTCATTGCACCACTAGGAAAACT
>CAYSDL010000060.1:0-7028 GCA_964429875.1 uncultured bacterium | reverse complement strand
GCAACTGAAGATGATTGTAGCGTTGGTGGTGGTTTGCATGTGCAATTTAATTCATATCCAACAATTATAAATTCAATTTTTAGTTTTAATCAGACCTCTAATAGAGGTGGTGGTATTTATGCCAGATTTGACACTGAGCTATGGATTTACAAATCAACTATAGTAAATAATGAGCTTACAGGAAATGGGGGGGCTCAGACTAACTGTAATAATGGTCATCAGGGTCTTGAAGGTGGAGGAATTTTCATGGAATCAGGTGAAATTAGTAGCACCATATTATGGAATAATTTCCCATATGAGATTTATGCTTCTTCCTTCAACGAATTTATATGGATAGATCACTCAAATATTCAAGGGGGCCCTAATGGCATTCAAGGTGGATTTGTTTCTGAATGGGACAATATTAATGATGCTCCAGTATTTGTAGATGCAGATAATCAGAACTTTAATTTATCTTCTATTTCACCTTGTATAGATATGGGAAGTTTTATTCCTTTGTATTTCCCTGAAGTAAATGATTATTATGGAAATGCTCCAGATATAGGTGCTTTTGAGTTTAGTTATGATATAGGTGATATTAATACTGATGAGATTATTAACATCTTGGATTTAGTACTATTAGTTAATTTAATTTTAAGTCCTTCAGAATATTATCCTTTTTCTGATATTAATGGAGATAGTATTATTAATGTACTTGATATTATTGTTTTAATAAATATTATTTTAGATAATACATAATAATGCAAAAAAATAAAATTAAAACCACCTCTATTTTCTTTTCAGATATCGTTGGTTACAGTAGCATGATTGCTCGTAATGAAAAAGCAGCATTACAACTACTTGATGAACACGATATAATTCTAAATAAACATATTAAAGATGGAGATGGAAATATAATAAAGCATATTGGTGATGCAATATTTGCAGAATTTGAGGATTCGAGTAAAGCAACATCAGCAGCAATCAAAATTCAAAAAGAACTTAAAGCAAGAAATGAAAATACTAAAGGAACCAATCAGATAGTTGTACGTATTGGACTTCACTATGGAAATGTTGTTGTTAAAGGTGGGGACCTTTTTGGAAATGATGTTAATCTATGTGCTAGGATTGAGCCAACAGCTATACCAGGAGGAATTGCCTGTAGTGATTCATTTTTATCAAACCTTGAAGATGAAAATTTATTTTCTAGATCTTATGGGAAAGTAAGATTAAAAAATATTCCTAGCACAACAGAATTATTTAGAATCTATATAGATAAAAAAGATTATTTAAGTGAAAGGCCTGATGATCTTATAAAAACATTAGTTGGCAGAGGTGTTAAACTTGTATCTCCAGATGAAAAAATTGATGATTATAAAACAATTGGAATTTTATATCCAGAAAATTTAGGAAGTAAAGAAGAAGAATTCTTTTGCTATTCATTCTTAGAGAAAATAATAGAAGATTTGCAGAAAATAGATGAGATTAGAACTCCATCAATATTTGATGTAAAAAAATATAAAGGTTCAGATGAATCAATATCTCAGATATCTATTGATTTAGCTGTTCAGAATATTGCGCAGTTAAGTATACTTAGTGTTGGTGAAAAGTTTAAGGTTAATGTTCTTTTAACTTCAATGGATACAGGACAGGAAATATTATCTAAAAGCTGGGAGTCGAGTCATAATGAATTAAATCAAATATCAGGTAGTATTGTTGCCTCTTTTGCTGATGTATTATCAGTTAAATTGCCAGAATCGATTAAAAAAATGTTTGAAAAAAAAGATGATGTAAATAATGAGGCTTATAAAAAATATCTTGAGGGAAACTATTTAGTTAAAATAAATGATTCCTTAGATAAATCTGTTAAATTGTTAGAAGAATCAATAGATCTAGATGATAATTTTTCAAAACCATATGCAACGCTTGCATTAAATAAAAATCTTATGGGTGAATTTGATGATGCTGAGGAGCATTTAGATGATGCTCTTGATATAGCCGAAGATAATAATGATAAAGAATCTTTATCAATTGTATATAATAATTATGGACTTATTTATAAAGAACAAAAACGTTTTAAAAAAGCAATTAGGTTTTTTAATAAAGGATTAAAACTTCAAAAAACATTACAAAATGAACATATGTATGCAAACCTGCTTCATAATATGTCAACATGCTATGGTTTAAGTGGCGAGAATGATCGTTGGATTAATTATCTAGAACAATCTCAAAGAATATATCAAAAGCTTGAACTTGAAGATCGACTTGGTAATTCATATGGGACAATGGGTAATGCATATAAAAGTTCAGGAGAAAATGAAACAGCAATTAATTATTACAATAAAGCAATGGCTATTTTTCAATCTGAAAATATGATCTATAATTTTGCTCAAACACTTATAATTCAATCTGAATGTTTTATCAATGTAAATAAATATAATGATGCAAAGAAAAACCTTGAAGAGGCTTTAGAAATATCTAAAGATTTTAAACAACCTTTATTTAATGCAAGAATTCATTTGGCTTTTGGTCATATTCATTATGCCAAAGGAGAATTCAATGATGCGCTTGATTCTTTCGAAGAATCGATAGATATTTTTTCAGAATTAAATAATAAAGTTAGGGTGGCAGAAATTCTTATTGATATGGGCCTTGTTCATCTTAAAAAAAACAAACTAGATAGAGCAGAAAAATGTTATTTAAGAGCAAATAAAATGGCTATAAAAATTGATAATCAAAAACTTGATGAAAATATTAAAAATTATAGAAAGAAACTTGATGATTATATTGATTCTAATTAAATTAATCATAACATGAAATTTATTAATTATATACTGACTGCTGTTTTGTTTATAGGAATATCATATACTATGAATCTAACTCTTCATGATTATGATAATCCCTCTGCTACACACATTCTAGATACAGAAATTATAGGTGATTTACTTATAGTCTCAGGAATGATTGGGGGTATTGAATTTTATGATATCTCTGATAGAGAAGAATTAAACCATTTAAGCACACTTAATCTTTCTGGTGGCGGCGGAGGCGGTGGTGGCGGAGCCAAGCCAAATTGTGTTAAAGCTGCTGGAAATTATGCTTATTTTACTACAAAAAATGGGGTAGCAATAATTAATATATCCAACCCTTCAAACCCGCAGAACCTAGGATACATATCTGGTACAAGTAATTATATATTAGAAAATTTAGATATTCACGAAAATCTTTTAGCTGTGGCTGCCCATGAGGATGGTGTTTTGTTATATGATATTTCTAATCCATCAAATCCAGATTATCTTTCAACAATTCAAGCGGATAATGCATGGGATGTAGTCATTGATGATTACCATATATATGTAGCTGATGGATCAACTCTATTAGATTATTTTGAGAGTGAATTAGTTGAAAATGAATATTTTTTACTAGCAACGGTTGAACTGTCTAATGCAATAAAAGATATTGCTATAGGGGGTGGATATCTTTATGCTGCAATAGGTTCTGATGGAGTGGTCGCAATTGCCCATATAGTCAATGTTACGCCTCAAGTTATAGATATTTACAATACATCTGGAATGGCTAATAGATTAGATGTATTTGATGAAAATAAAATTGCTGTTTCTGATTGGGATGATGTTGAAATACTTGAATTTGATGGTGAATCTTTAAGTCTTGCTGGTTATAAAAATACAACAAGAAGAACAATGGCGATATCAACAAAAGATAATTTCATATATTCAGGTGAATGGGCCTCTGTACAAATTTTTGAATATGGTGAAATTGATGGTCCTGATATTGATCTTAATATGTATGAACTAAATTATCCTTATGTAGAAAATGGAAACTCTTATACTTTAAGTCTTGATGTAACTAATAATGGGAACCAAACTCTAAATATTATCGATGCTTATACAACTAATAATGAGTTTTCTCCTTCTCCATTAAGTAACCTGTCTCCAGGAGAAACACAAACTGTTAATATTACTTATACGGCAAATTCAAACAATGCTTCAGGTGGATATAGAATAGTAAGCAATGATTCAGATGAAGATGAAGTTATTTGTGAAACAAATGGAAATATTAATGGAGCTAATGTAGGTGATGTTGCTCCTGATTTTCAGTTGTCTGTCATAGCAAATGGTTCTGGAACATTTAGACTTTCAGATCAACTTGGTAAAATTGTTATTTTAGCATTTTTTGCACCTAACTGACCTGTTTGTAATCCGGAGTTATCGGATATGGAAACAACTTTTTGGCAAACCTATGATCAGGATGACGTATTGCTAATAGGGATATCAAATACAAATAATCAGAATGTTATATCTGACTTTATTGCGCAGGGTGGACTAACTTTTCCTATATTATATGACCCAGGAAGTTCTGGTGGCGTGCAGGGTGGGGATACCTATGATTTATATTATATGCCTAATGATGGCTCACCTTATCCTAGAGATTTTATTGTTGATCAAGAAGGAATGATCGCTTATGCAAATAATGAAATTGATACTGAATGGATGCATTATGTTCTAGAAGAGCTGTTAGGATCTTTTGGTGGTATTTTAGGTGATATTAATCAAGATGAATTGATCAATATTTTAGATATAGTGAGTTTAATAAATATTATTTTAGGATCATCAACTCCAACTGATTATGAATTTTGGGCATCTGATTTAAATACTGATAATACAGTTAATATTTTAGATGTAGTTATTTTAGTAAATACTATTTTATCAAGTAATTAATGTTTCTAATAATTATATTAAGTAATATTTTTTTATCTTTTAGTATCTCTTCAGAAATTGACAAAATATCTTTAAATCTATATTCTAATACAATAACATCTTTTATAAATAACACTATAGATAATGATAGTCTAATGAAGACATTTGATGAAAATATTGCAAAGTTTAAAGATATAAATATTTCATTGCCAATGTTTACTCAATTTTCTCCTATAGACATTGAATTAACTAAAAATGATATTACGATTAACAATAAAGAACTTAATAACAAAGCTGAATATATTCGTGATAAGCTGTTTATGATTTTATGTATTAATTCTTTTTTATCCGGAAGTTTTGAATTCAGTTACAATGAAAAAGAAATAGCATCTCTATATGAAAACAATGCACTTAGTAGAAAATTAAATATGTTATCTCATTTTAATAATAATTATAAAAGCTTACAATATGGAGAGACGGAATTAATTACTATTGATAATGGGTACTTTTTTATTAATAAATATGAAGATGAAATTCTTTTATTATGTTTAAATTATTTTGATTCAAATCAGCAATATACTTTAGATTTATCAAAATATGAGATTGATGTAGGTCTTTCTTTATTAGATAGATCAATGATCAGAATAACTGATGGGGTAGCACAGATAAATTTGTCAAAATATCAAACTAAAATTTTTAATTTAAAGAGGTAAATCATGAAAAATATAATACTATTTAATTTTCTTTTAATTCTAGGAGCTTGTTCAATGAATAATCAAAATCTTTCATCTTGCAGTAAAACAAAGGCACCTTCAATACCATTGGAGGAATTTTTTAGAAATCCTGAGCAATCAAGTTTTCAATTATCTCCAGAGGGTGGTTTTATTTCATATATGAAACCATGGCAAGAAGGTAATAGAAGAATGAATATTTTTGTTAAATCAATGTCTACAGATACAGAGATGCAACTAACAAAAGAAAAAGATAGAAGTGTATATGGATATTTCTGGTTAAGTGAAGATAGAATTGCTTATGTAAAAGATGAAGGTGGAGATGAAAATATTCACATATTTGCTGTTAATGTAGATGGAACAAATGAAATAGATTTAACACCATTTGAAAATATAAAAGCTGAGATTATCGATGACTTAGAAGATGATCCAATTCATATGGTTGTAGGTCTGAATAAAAGAGATGTGAGAATTCATGATGCTTATAGATTAAATGTAAATACGGGTGAAATGAAATTAATTGCTGAAAATCCAGGAAATATATCAAGCTGGATGACAGATAATAAAGGTAAATTAAGAATAGCTATGACTTCTGATGGAGTTAATGAAAGTTTGCTATATAGAGTTAATGAAGAAGACGAATTTAAAACTATCTTAACTACAAACTTTAAGGAATCAGTGAGCCCTTTGTATTTTACATTTGATGATAAAGAATTATATGTTTCTTCAAATAGATATAATGATAAAAGTTCAATTTACAAATTTGATTTAAGTAAAGGGAAGGAAACTGATTTGATTTATCAACATCCTGAAGTTGATGTTTATAATTTAATGCGTTCAACTAAAAGAAAGATTATAACTGGCGTTAGTTTCTATACAGATAAAAATGGTTATGAATTTTTTGATTCATGGAGAGGAAACCTCCAAGCTACATTAGAAGAGAAGTTGCCTGGGCTAGAAGTTCGATTGTCTGATCTAAGCAAGGATGAATCAAAGGCTATTGTTGTAACCTTTAGTGATCGTTCAGGCGGCATTTATTATTATTATGATATTGAAAAAGATAATCTTACTGAGCTTGCAAATTTAAAGCCATGGTTAAATCCTGAACATATGGCTGAAATGAAACCAATCAAATATCAATCTAGAGATGGCTTGACAATTCATGGATATTTAACGCTCCCAGTTGGTTGTAGTGGAAAAAATCTTCCTGTTGTTGTTAATCCACATGGTGGTCCATGGGCACGTGATCGATGGGGCTTTAATAGTGAGATTCAATATCTTGCTAATAAAGGTTATGCTGTATTCCAAATGAATTTTAGAGGAAGTACTGGTTATGGTAAAGAGTTTTTTGAAAAAAGCTTTAAACAATGGGGAAAAACAATGCAGGATGATATTACTGATGGAGTTCATTGGTTAATTGAAGAAGGAGTAGCTGATCCTGATAGAATTGCAATTTATGGCGCATCATATGGTGGATATGCTACACTTGCAGGATTAACTTTCACTCCTGATCTTTATGCTTGTGGTGTTGATTATGTAGGAGTTTCTAGTTTATTTACATTTCAAGAAACTATTCCTCCATATTGGGAATTATGGCGTG
>CAYSDL010000059.1:0-7243 GCA_964429875.1 uncultured bacterium | reverse complement strand
TTATAGTACTTTTTGTATTTTTTCCAATATGTATCATTTTTGTTCCAGTATCAGCTTGTTGAAAGTTATTACTAACAGCTACAGAATAAAATTCCCCTATTGAATTATTTCCTTTTAAAATACAGCTCGGGTATTTCCAAGTTAATGCTGAGCCTGTTTCAATTTGTGTCCAAGATATTTTAGAATTATTTCCTTTACAATTACCCCTTTTAGTTACAAAATTATAAATTCCTCCCTTCCCATTTTCATCTCCTGGATACCAATTTTGAACAGTAGAATATTTTATTTCAGCATTATCTAAAGTAATTAACTCAACAACTGCAGCATGTAATTGATTTTCATCTCGCATTGGGGCAGTACATCCTTCGAGATAGCTAACATAAGAGCTTTCTTCTGCTACAATTAGCGTTCTTTCAAATTGGCCAGTATTTGCTGCGTTTATTCTAAAGTATGTTGATAGCTCCATCGGGCATTTAGTAT
This sequence comes from uncultured bacterium, assembly GCA_964429875.1. Lineage (GTDB taxonomy): Bacteria > Fidelibacterota > Marinisomatia > SCGC-AAA003-L08 > D37C17 > CAYSDL01. Next base: position 6,763 of record CAYSDL010000059.1, on the reverse strand, counting down.
TTTTAGGGATATAGACAAAGGAGCCATCACTAAATACTGCTGAATTTAAACATGCATAATAGTTGTCTGTATAAGGGACAACTGATCCTAAATATTTTTTTACAATATTAGGATATTTTTGTACAGCCTCAGAAAACGGACAAAATATAACACCAGCTTTTTTTAAAGTTTTTTTGAAAGTTGTAGCAACAGAAACGCTATCAAAAACTGCATCTACAGCTACCCCAGAAAGCATCTTTTGTTCATCCAATGGTATTCCAAGCTTATCATATGTTTTTAAAAGTTCTGGATCAACTTCATCAAGACTTTTTAATTTCTTTTTTTTCGGAGCAGAATAATAACAAATATTTTGAAAATCAATTTTTGGATAATTTAATTTTTGCCATTTAGGTTCATCCATTTCTAACCATCTTTTATATGCTTTCAATCTCCAATCGAGTAACCATTTAGGCTCTTTTTTAATTTTAGAAATTGATTTAATAACATTTTCATTTAGTCCATCTGGAATACGCTCTTCTTTGATATCTGTAATAAAGCCGTACTTATATTCAGTGTTATTTAAATCATTGATTTTTTTTATTGTATCTTTCATAGTCACCTAGTTATTTCGTATAAACTCACTTTATTTAATACTGTTCTTATATTTTTATTAATTTTATTAATAGGAGATTTTATATTACAAAAATTAATAATATTGCAATCAGTATTAGATGAACATTCTACAATTCCAAATGGTCCTTCAATATTTTCTATAAAATCAGTCAAATTAATTAAATTTAGATCAACATTAAGATAATAACCTCCTTGAGACCCTTTAACAGCCCCTAGGTATCCTTTTTTACATAACTTTTGCATTGTTTTGGCCATGATTTCTTTCGGAACATGATATATTTCAGAAATTTCTTTAGCTGAGCATAAATCATCTTGATGCTCACTAATATGACGCATTGCAATTAATCCATATTCTATTGTTTTTGTAATATTTAACATATGCGACCTATATTATCGTATATAATTTAAAAAATAATATAACTAATTATATAGCTTTATTTATCTAGAAGTAAAAGTCCTCTTTCAAGTGCTCCTGAATAGTCATTATTTGAGTAGGATAGTTCTTTTAAATCATTATATAAAGTTTTTACCCATGGTTCATGGATTGTATTATATGCTAATTCAAGAACTTCATATTTTAGCAGCCATTCATTTTCATATTTTAAATTAATTTGCTTATATATATACTTTAAATTTATAATTTTTAATTTTTTTTGTCTGATTTTTTTAACTTGCATATATAAGTCATTTAATTTTTTATCAAGATTATTATAAGGCTTTTTCTTATATTTATTTTCTACATTTATATATTTATAATAATTTGATACATCTGCAGGACCTCCATAAACAGAAGTTATTTTTGTTCCGCATAACATATCAAATTTCCCCCATTCTGGTTTAAATAATATTTTATTATGTTGTTTAACTGTACAATTATTAAAGGTAATTAAAATTATCTTTGATGAACGTTTTATAATATTTTCAATTTTACCTATTAAATGAATTCCACCTATGAATGTTAATTTTATAATTTGTTTTTTTTGTAGATTTAATTTTTTTATTTCACTATTCTTTAACTGATCAATTGATTTATTATAATTTTTCAATTGTCCAAGTGGAGTGCTATACCCATGGGAATGATAATTTATCCCATGACCTTGTAGTTCTCTTTTTTTATAGGATAATTGTACAGGTTCATTGAATTTTAGAAATGTTATATTATCATTATTATATTTATAATTAACTAATTTTCCAGAAATATAAAGATGATTATCTATTTCTACAGTACAAATAGTTTTAGCTTTAATAGCAGTTTTTAATCCAAATATTCCACCAATTTTATAAGACATTCTTTCAGATAAATCATTTAATACTTTTCTAAGATGTTGATAGCTAGGAGTAACAAATAATTGGGGTTGTTGTTCAGTAATATCATATGAATAATTTATACAGTTTATATCTAGTTTTATTTTTTTGACATTTTTCAAGAAGCAGTTCTCACTTTCAGAAACAGAGGATAGAAGTCCTGCCCCATAAATTTTAGGTGCATTTAAATTACCAATTAATCCATATTCAACGGTCCACCAATTCATCCTTGAAAGAGTAGAAGATTCACTTACATATGAAATATTTTTATATGCATTTTTAAGTTTCTCTTCACACTTTTTAATTTTGTATTTAGTTGCATTGATATTTTCTTTTATATCTGATAGATCTCTAATTGCATAATACAAATCCATATCTTCTGATGAAATAATTGCTTTAGAAGCGATTTCTCCATAATCAATTAGATATTTACTATATTCTTTATTAGCTAAAATTGGCGCATGACCTGCTGCTTCATGTACAATATCAGGCGCAGGAGTATAAGTTAGATGCTTGTGCGTTCTCATATCTGCTGCAATTGGAAGTACTCTCAGGGATTGAAACTCCATAAAAATTTGTGGTGGAATAAACCCTCTAACACAAACTGCTTTCCACCCTAATTTAGTTAATTTTTTATTAATAGATGTAATTCTTGGGATTTTATTTTTAGTTATTCCAGTTTTATCTAGACCTTTATTATAGATTTGGTCTGCATGCTTTGAAAAATAATCTATTGAAATTTTCATAATATATCTCCAACATGCATGATCTATAAAAGAATAGGAATCGTAATCCTGCTTTACAATATATTTTTTCAAATGATTGGGGATATGTCTATTAATCTGATCCATTTCCACTTTTAAATTAAATTAAATTTAATCATAAATATTAATAAATTATTGAATAAAGAAAAGCTATCATTGGTAGATTACATTACATACATATCATTAAAAATTTTTAGTAAGCTTTTATCATTATTTTCAAGAAAAACGGTTATTATCCTCGGTAGATCATTTGGATTTTTAATGTATGTTTTTTTCCCTCTTCGAAAAAAAGTTGCCAAAATAAATTTAAATATTGTTTTTCCAAACAAAAATAAAAAAGAAATTCATTCAATTATTAGAAAAACATATATGCATTATGGTATCCTAATGTTTGAACTTATCAAATTACACAACTATAAACCTGAAAACTATATTTTTGATCTTAATGTAGAGGCAGAAAAAGTTTTATTATCAGGAGAAGGTCTGATTTTCATGACAGCTCATATAGGTAATTGGGAAATGCTAATGCCAATAATGAGTAAATTTAAAAAAGTTACTTTAGTTGTTAGAAAACAAAGAAATTTAGGAGCACACCGTTTTTTTTCTGAATGTAGAGGAATTCCCAATGTTAGTGTAATATCTAAAAAAGGATCAAGAGAGATAATGTATGATGCTATTAATAATGGGGAACTATTATGGCTAGCAAGTGATCAAAATGCAAAGGATAGAGGGATTTATCTTAATTTTTTTGGTAACTCTGCATCTTTCCCTACAGGGGCAGGACATTTCCACTACACTTCTGGAAAAAGAATTATAATTGGTTTTTGTATTTTAAATAAAAATTATACTTATAAGTTTATATTGAAAGAAATTCAATTAAATAAAAATTATGAACAAAAAGATGATATGATAGTTGAAATAAATAAAATATATATAAAACTACTTGAAAAAGAAATAAAAAAGTATCCTGAACAATACTTTTGGTTTCATAAAAAATGGGATAAAGAAATTTATAAGTTATAATGTTATATGATGCAATCAATACTAATGTCCAAATCGCTGGGCAGTTGTTTTTAAATGGAGAAATTGTTATATATCCTACTGATACTATATATGGAATAGGTGTAGATGCAACAAATTCTTCATCAATTTCATTATTAAATCAATTTAAAAAAAGGGAAATTCCTTTAAGCATTATTGTAGGTTCAATAGAAATGTTAAAAGAATATGCTGATATAGATGAAAATATTTTATTTGAAATTAAAAAATTATTACCTGGAGGTTTTACTTTATTATTAAATAATAATAATAATAGTAATCTATCAAAGAAAATAACCTTAAATACTGGAAAAGTTGGAATAAGAATTCCAAAATCAAAATTTATTATTAATGTTGTTAATTTTATAGGTAGGCCTATTGTTACAACAAGTATTAATTTTCATGGAAAAAGTTCAATTAATAATATTAATACAATAATAGAGAAATTTAATAAATTTCATATTTTTAAAAATAACAATATCATAGAATCAAAGGGCTCAACAATTTTAGATTTTACAAAGGATGAAATTAAATTAATAAGACAGGGAGATGGGATTATTAAATAATGAGTACATTTTTAAGAATAATAAAATTAACATTCCCTTATAAATCTACAGTTTGCACTGCTTTTTTATCATCAGTTTTGTATGGTTTGTTTAATGCAGTATCATTATGGGTGGTAGGCTCCTTAATAGGGACTATTATGGGGGTAAAAGAAAATAATCTTTCAGAATTAAATGAGAGCGTATCAATTCATCACAAAATTGATTATTATTTTGATCAACTAATAAATAGTTCAAATGAAATAGAAAAACTCAAATTAGTATGTTTTTTCTTATTTATTTCATTCTTTTTTAAAAATATTTTTTACTATATAAATTGGGTTTGTATTTCATTTGTAGAATTAAAAATAATTAAAAATATAAGAAATAGTTTATATGAAAAAATTCAAAATTTACCACTATCATTTTTTGATAAAAAAAGATCGGGAGAACTGCTCTCTATTACATTAAATGATGTTAATGCTATAACAGTAGCTTTTAATAAGACATTTCAAGTTTTTTTCCATGAGTTTGTTAGCATGGCTATCTTATTTATTTTACTTTTTTTAATCAGTCCATTATTAACAGGAATAGTTTTTTTAACAATCCCCCTATCTGCATATATAATAATCAAAATTGGTCAGAGTATCAGAAGAAAAGCAATGAGAGCAAGCTTTAAAATAGCAGATATTTCAAGCATTATATCAGAGAAAATCCAAGGGATTAAAATTGTTAAAGCATTTAATATGACGAAAAAAGAAATTGAACTGTTTTATACTAAAAATTTAAATTTTTTCAAATTACAATTTAGACAAAGGAAGTTGATTGGTTTAGCAACACCTATTAATGATATTATAGGAGTTTCATTAGCTTGTATTTTATTGTGGTATGGAGGACAACAAGTTTTAATTTCTAATCACATCTCTTCAGAAGATTTTTTAAGGTTTATTTTATTTATTTTTGCATTATTGCAGCCTGCAAGAAAATTAGGAACAAGCTTAGCATCAATACAATCAGGCATTGTAGGTGCTGATAGAACTTTTTCAATATTAGATTTAAAAATAAAAGAAAAAAACAGTAAAAATCTACATTCTATAGAATCATTTGAAAATTGTATTGAATTTAAAAATGTTTCATTTCAATATGATTTAAAAGGAGATAAGATTCTTGAAAACATTAATATCAAAATCAATAAAGGTCAAAAAATTGCTCTTGTTGGATCAAGTGGTTCAGGAAAAACAACTTTTGCAAATTTACTTTTAGATTTTTATCATCCAACCTCAGGAGAAATATTTATTGATAAAGAACAATATAGGAAAATTTCAACATATTCATTGAGAGAAATTATTGGATTAGTTCCACAAGAACCTATTTTATTTAATGATACAGTAAAAAATAATATTTCCTATGGTCGAGAAGACATAAATGAAAACTTTATTTGGGAAGCTGCAAAGAATGCTAATATTTTTGAATATATTAATTCAATGTCAAGTAAGCTTAATTCTATGATTGGAGAGAGAGGCTTAAATTTATCAGGTGGACAAAAGCAAAGAATTGCAATAGCCAGAGCAATATTAAGGGACCCAAAAATATTAGTATTAGATGAAGCCACATCATCTTTAGATTCTGAATCTGAATTAAAAGTTCAAAAGGCTATAGATAATTTAATTAAGGAAAGAACAGTAATTATTATTGCTCATAGATTATCTACAATATTAAATGCAGATAACATATTAGTTTTTGATAAAGGAAAAGTTGTAGAATCTGGAACTCATGAAAAATTATATAAATTAAATGGTGTTTATACCAAATTATATAATCTGCAATACAAAGGAATAAATGAATAGTGCAATTATAGTGGCAGCTGGAAGTGGATCTAGATTAGGCTCAGATATCCCTAAACAATTTATTAATCTAGATAACAAAAAGTCTATTTTGAATATTTGTGTTGAAACATTTAAGATGAATAAACTAATAGATGAAATAATTATTGTTGTTTTAGAAGAATGGCTTGAAACAATAAAAAAAGAATTTAAGTATTGTAAAGTTGTAGTAGGAGGAAAATCAAGATCAGAATCTTCAATTATTGGCCTAAATAACTGTTCTGAAAAATGTGTAAATGTATTAATTCATGATGCAGCCAGACCTTTTGTAACAAAAAAAATAATTTCAGAATGTATAAAAAATTTAAAAAAATATGAGGCTGTTATTCCTGTTCTATCTTCTTCAGATTCATTGATCCTTGAAGAAACAAATCAGTTGTCTTACTTAAATAGAAACAAAATTAAAATCATTCAAACTCCTCAAGCCTTTAAATTTTCAAATTTTTTCCCAGTAACTGAAAACATTAAAGATAATGCTGATGATTTTTCTGTAGTCTACAAGATTAACCCTAATATTAATTACACTTTTATAAAAGGTGATAAATTAAATTTTAAAATTACTGATCAATCAGATTTAAATATTGCAAAGAAAATTTATGAATTACGATCTTAGTATTAT
>CAYSDL010000058.1:0-7795 GCA_964429875.1 uncultured bacterium | reverse complement strand
ATAATTTTAAGAAAAGAAATAAAATTATTTTATCTTTGTATATGCCAAAATATATAGTAGCTTTGCAAGTTCGTAATACTTAATTAAAGGAAAAGATAAAAATGAGTGATGTAAAAGAAGGTACAGTAAAATGGTTTAACGACGCTAAAGGATTTGGCTTTATCGAGCCGTCTGGTGGTGGTAAAGATCTTTTTGTTCACATGAGTGAAATACAAATGGAAGGTTTTAAAACGTTAAAAGATGGACAAAGTGTTGAGTTTACAGAAGGAAGCAGTGATAAAGGTCCTTGTGCAACTAACGTTGTCCCTAAATAACTGACCAAATAACAATTTTAGTATTTAAGGATTTATCTCTAAATACTTATTTGTAATAATAAAAGCCTCTTTTAAGAGGCTTTTTTATTTTGTAGATTAAAATATGTATAGAATGTTACTATTTATTTTTTCATTTACTTTTTTACATTCTGAAATACCTGATCGAAGGGTTGTAGCAGAATGGGAACCAGCTTTAGGTACAATAATAAGGTGGCCATTAGGTATTCCACAAAATTTGGTTATTGAGTTAGCGAGTAATGATATCATTTATGTACTTGTAGAAACGACCAACCAACAAAATCAAGCAACAAATAATTTCAATAATTGGGGAATAGATTTTAATAATGTAGTATTTATTAATACTGATACATATAGTCATTGGACTAGAGATCATGGCCCTCAATTTATTATTGGTGAAGATTATTGGAAAGTAGTTAATCAACAGTTTAATGGATATCCTGTAGAGTATGGATGCGAATTTTCAGAAACTGATTGTGATGAGAATATGATATTAGCTGATTGTGTTGGCACCGAATTCTGTAATAATCAGCCTGAATATGCTAGTGAAGGATATGATTGCTATGTAAATAATGAATTATGTGAAGATTTTAATGGCGATGGTCAGATAATGGATTGGATAGGCGATGGTTACTGTGATGATGGAAATTGGGGATTAAACTTTATGTGTGATGAATATAGTTGGGATTGTGGAGATTGTGAAGAAAATACATCAGATGATAATGGATACTGTGATGAAGAGTTAATGTTTGGAAATAGATCCCAGATTGAAGGAAGGGAAGTACAATCTGAATCTAGAGGATGGGATGAAGATGATGATACAAATATAGATTTTGCAAATCAGATGAATTGGGAAATTCAAAATTTGCCATTATACTGGACAGGTGGAAATTTTATGACAGATGGATATGGCATGGGGTTCTCTACAGAGTTAATGGTTAACGAAAATAATGTGGATACAGATGAATTTGTAAATATTATTCAAGAATATTTAAATGTTGACAACTATTATATATTTGATAATCCAAATGAAGAGAGTATTCAGCATATAGATTGTTTAGCAAAACTTGTTAACTCAGAAACTATTATTATTAAACAGATCCCAGAATCAAGTCCTGAATATGAATGTATGGAAGATTTTGCTCAATCATTTTATGATTTAAATACTTTTTATAATAGACCTTTTAAGATACATAGGATTTTATGTCCTGAAATAAATGGTGGTTCATGGGAATGGAACCCAGTTGCAGCCTATACAAATTCTCTGATCCTAAATAATAAAATTCTTGTTCCTCAATATGGTATCCCTGAAGATGAACAAGCGCTAGGAACCTATGCAGAAGCAATGCCAGGTTATGATGTCATTGGCTTTGATGATACATTTGGGAGTCCCTGGTATTCTGAGGATGCTCTACATTGTAGAACAATGGGAGTATTTGATCCTAATATGATTCATATATCACACAAATCTATTAGAACTGAAGAGCTTACAAATAATGGAACTATTTATATTGAAGCAGAAGTTATTGATTATGGTAACATTAATACAGAGTTACAATCTGTTAGAGTCCATTGGAAATATAGCGCAGAAGATGGTCCTTTTGGAGAGTTCACCCTAGAACTTGAATCAAATAATATTTTTTCAGGAACATTCCCTCTCTTAAATTCAAATTCAACAATAGAATATTTTATTACTGCAACAAATGTATTTAACGATACTGTTTCTCATCCAAATGCAGGATGGCATGTTTTTGATTCTTCCGATTTTATATCAGGTGATTTAAATTCGGATAATAATATTAATATTTTGGATGTAATTATTTTGGTAAATCATATCTTAAGTCCTGCAGCAGTAGAATTGGATGGTGCAGATGTAAATAATGATGGTGATGTAAATATTTTAGATGTAGTATCATTAGTAAATATAATCCTTCAATAATGATTGTCAATTATTTATCTATTTTTTTAATCCTTGTAAATTTTTTATTTAGTCAATGTGACCAATGCCAAGACGTATGGATGGATAGTTATTGGGGAGAGCAATGCTGTGATGTTGCTTGGAATCAATGGGGGTTTGATTGTGCATATATGGAAAGTCAGTATGGATGGGATTGTACAGGATGTGAATGCTCCTATGATAACAATACAATCTGTGGCGATGGTTCTTGTAATAGTGATGAGAATTTTGAAAATTGTGAAGTTGATTGCACGGAGAATGGGTGCAATACAAGTAATCAAGTAGATGATTGCTCTGATGAAGATTGCTGTTCTTCTTCTTGGATCGGAGATGGATATGCAGATTGTGAGGATCCAAATAATTTTGGCTGTGATTTGTCTTGTTATAATAATGATGGAGGAGACTGTCCAGGAGACCCTGGCGATATGAATGGTGATAATATTTTAAATGTACTAGATGTTGTCTTGATGATAAATATAGTACTTAATAATGAATATGATCTGATTGCAGATATAAATGAAGATGATGTTGTTAATATATTAGATGTTGTGATCTTGGTTAATATTTTAATTGGTTAACTACCTTAAATTTTTAGGAATAAAATATGAAATTGAATTATAAAAGTTTAATTATTGGAATAATTATTGGAATCTGTTCAACTCTATTTATAGGAGCTATGCTTAATGATGTTTACATTGATATACAAATTGGAGAAAAATTAACTGATGGTGATTAGATTTTTTCCAATTATTTTTTTTTGGTCTTTATTATCAGCTGAAGTATCTGATGGGGTAACATTATTTACAATAAATGATCCTGAATACAGAACATATTTAATTGATAATGACCAAGAGATTATTAATACATGGCAGCATTCAACTAGCTCAGCAAGTATGCCATATTTATTACCTGACAGTACATTGCTGTTCCCAGGTAGAGTCCAAGATCCAGAATATATGGATGTTTCTTCAGCTGGGGGAAGATTGATTAAGTACAATTGGGATGGAGAAATAATCTGGGATTATATATTTGCAGACTCAATGTATATTCAGCACCATGATATAGAGCCACTACCAAATGGAAATGTTCTTCTATTAGCATATGAAAGAAAATCAATGCAAGAAGGTATAGATGCAGGTAAAACAAATTTAGAGGGTGAAATATGGTCTGAAATGATTATTGAAGTTGAGCCTAATGATGTAAACTCAGGAAATATAGTTTGGGAGTGGCATTTTTGGGATCATTTAATACAAGATGTTGATCCAAGTAAAGAAAATTATGGTATAGTTTCAGAAAATCCACAAAAATTAGATATAAATGCAACAGAAGTTTCAGGGTTTCATCCTGTTCATGGTCATTATAATGGAGATTGGTTGCATTGTAATTCTGTCCACTATAATCAAGAATTGGATCAAATTATAATTTCTTCAAGAAAATTATGTGAATTATTAGTGATTGATCATAGCACTTCTACTGAGGAGGCTAGTTTAGATTTTGGTGGAGACTATGGACAGGGCGGAGATTTTTTGTATAGATGGGGTAACCCTAAAAATTATGATAGGGGGACAATATTAGATAAGAAATTATATCATCAACATAGTGTTAATTGGATCCCCTCTGGATATCCTGGTGAGGGCAACATAATCTTATATAATAATGGAACTCCTGCATCTGGAGGACCAGGAAATTCATCTGTAATAGAAATATCTCCTCCTTTAGATGAAAATAATAATTATATAATTAATGAATTACAACCATTTGGACCAATTGATCCTGCATGGTCATACAGTGGAAGTGATGATTTTACTTTTTATTCAGGATTGCAATCAGGAGCATTTAGATTATATAATGGGAATACTTTTATTACAATTTGTGATGGTGGAGTAATATTTGAAGTTGACTCAGAAGGAGCTATACAGTGGTCATTTACTGCTTCTGAAAATGTTGCAAGATCTTATAAGTATGAAAATAATTATTTGATAATAAATATTGGCGATGTAAATAATGACCAAATAATTAATATACTTGATGTAGTTTTAATAGTAAATATTATACTTTCTGGTGATTATCAGAGTAATGCAGATATTAATTCTGATGATGCAGTAGATGTATTAGATATAGTTCAAATTATAAATATTATTTTAAGTTAGATTAATGTATAAATTTTTATTCATATTAATATTATCCTTTACCTATTTAAATTCACAGGAAACTCGTTATTTAGATGAGGTTTTTTCTAATGTAGTTAAAACTGAAGATGTAGTTTATGGTAATGCCCCTGACTTGCCATTTATATTTTTATTTGAATGGAATACTATAGATATAGATTTAGATATGGATATATATGAGCCTGAGGGTGATACTGAGGAGCAAAGACCTGTCATTGTTTTTTTACATGCAGGTGCATTCTTTTCAGGACACAATGAACTAGATGATGTTGTGTCTTTATCTATCTCAGCTGCAAAAAGAGGATATGTCGCCGTTAATGTCAATTATAGACTTGGGCTTAATATTGTTAGTACTTATAGCGGTGAAAGAGCAGTATATAGAGGAGTTCAAGATGCTAGTGCCGTTGTTAGATATTTACGTGAGTTTCACCAAAACTTAAGAATTGATCCAGATAATATATTTTTATGGGGTAGTAGTGCTGGTAGTTTTATTTCTTTGCACCTAGCTTATTCAGATGAAGATGAAAGACCCGAATCAACATATGGAGGAGGAAGCGACCCTGATTTAGGGTGTATAGATTGTACTGGAAATAATTATCAGCATAATAGTAAACCTAATGCAATTGTAAGTTGTTGGGGAGCTATTGGTGATCTTGAATGGATTGATCCTAATAATAATATTCCAGCAATTCTGTTTCATGGAACCTCTGATCTTATTGTGCCATATGATTATGGACTTCCATTTACAATTAATATTGCTTTACCTATTGTATATGGGTCCAGTAAAATTCATGATCAATTAAATACAGTTAATATACAAAATGAATTATATCTTGAGGATGGTGAACCTCATGAATATTGGGGGGCTCTAAATGGTAATTGGTTTGGAGGCCCTAATGAGTTTTATGATCAAATTAATAATGATGCGTACCATTTTTTATATAATCAGTTAGATATATTTCTTGAAGGTGATATTAATGGTGATAGTGAGATCAATGTATTGGATATTGTTGAACTAGTTAATATAGTATTACAATTGGAAGAACCTACCAACTCATCTGACTTAAATCAAGATGGAGAAGTTAATATTCTTGATGTAATAGAGCTTGTAAATCTTATTATAAATAATAATTAAAAATTAATCTTATAGAAATAATAAATAAAGTTATTTTGAATAATTTTTTAAATAGGGGTTCAGGAATAAAGCTAAGTATTTTTTTCCCAAAGTTAGTTCCAATAAAAACTGCTATAATAAGAGGAAGTAACACATTATACTCTTGGATATAATTAACATCAAATAAATATATAAATAATGGAATTTTACTTGAATGAGTTATCACTTGACAAGCAGCTTTATTTGCTATAATATTTTCCTTATTTAAATTTCTACTCAAAAAAAATGGCGCAATCAGTGGTCCTACTGCTCCTACAAAAATAGAACTAATCCCAGCTATGCTTCCTACAAATACAAAAGAACCAGTTTTTCCTTCTTTTTTAGATTTTCTTAGAAATAAATACCAAATAATAAATATGCCTATTAGAGGTTTTAGCATATCTACCTTTATTTCACTAGCTGAGTTTACATTTAAGAATTGGACCAAGAGTATAATTATAAATACAGATAAGATAACTCCAATGCATGCCCCAATTAAAAATTCTTTAACCAGATCTTTTTTGATATGTTTCCTAAAAACATATGATCTAGTAGTATTGCTAATTAATTGAATTACACCATGAAGTGCAATGACCATATAGCCATCTGGAATTATAATTGCCATAATACCCAGAAGTATTATTCCTCCACCCATACCAAGTACTGCAGAGATTGATGATGTTACAAAAGCTGCTATTATTAATATAAATAATTCCATAACGTATAATTTATTACTATTTATAAATAAATCATCACTTACTGAGGGGTCATAATATTTTTAGTTATTTATTGTTTTAATATTTTTAAAAATAATAAATTACTTTAATGAAATTATTCTACAATACATATACTTGAACTTACTTTGCATCCTAGGTTAGGGCGCATCATCTTTAGGCTATTGCCTTAAAATTAGTTTTAATCAAACATAAATAGAGAGAAAAAATGAAAAAAATATTCATTTTATTTTTAATACAAGTAGTCACATTTAGTTGTAGTAACAATAAGGGTGCAAGAGAATTTACATTTACATATAGTGTGGAGATTAATTCTTCAAATGGGAAAAAGATTGAGTTGTGGCTACCAGTCCCCAAATCTAATGAAGTGCAAATAATAACAAATTTAAATATAGATGCTGCAGATTTAAATGTTGAATTAAAAGATGAAAAACATCATGGAAATAGATATGCTTATATTTATTCATTAGATGGGACATCAACATCTAAAATAGTAACTATGACATTTGATGTTAAACGTTTTGAGCATAATAATGTTGACTATAAAGATGCTAATCCTGATTCTTATTTAGAATCTGCAACTATGGTTCCAATAGGCTCTATTTTTCTCCCAATTATAAAAGAAAATAATTTAAGTAGTGATAATATGAAGGATGTATATGAATTTGTCCTTTCTGGAATGCATTATGGAAAACCTAAAAGTAAAGATAATCAATATTATAGTGATCCATGGTTAAGTGCTAATGGAAAATATGGCATGAAAAAAGTTTCCAGAGACAAGGTTGTTAGTTTATATACAAATGCAAAAGAAACAAATGGTAATTATACCTTTGGAAAGGGAAATTCGATTTATGCTTGTGATATAGGAGTAGGTAATTGCACTGATTATCATTCTTATTTTGTGTCACTATCAAGAACAATAGAGGTCCCTGCAAGATTTCATATGGGTTTTCCTATACCTGATGGTGAAGAGGGTAAAGTAGGAGGTTATCATTGCTGGGCTGATTATTATGTTGATAATCAAGGTTGGTTCCCAGTAGATATTTCAGAAGCAGACAAAGATCCTTCAAGAAGTGAATATTTTTTTGGAACTGTTTGTAATAATAGAGTTGAAATGATGGTAGGACGTGATTTTAAACTAGATGGTTATGAAGCTAACCTTGTTAATATATTCATCTATCCTCTTCTAGAAATAGATGACAAAGACTCTAATTCTTTTAAAAAACATTTTTCCTACAAAAATTTATAAGATGAATTCATTATAAAATTATTTTGTAGATTACATTTATGAAAAAAGTATTTATATATATATCATTATTATTTACAATAATATCTGCACAAGACTGTGATGATAATATGCTGATGTTTGATTGTGATGGTCTAGCCTTTTGTAATAATGAACCTGATTTTGGATTTGATTGTTATGTAAATAATGAATTTTGTGAAGATTT
>CAYSDL010000057.1:0-8193 GCA_964429875.1 uncultured bacterium | reverse complement strand
AATGAATCAATGCGAATAATTGTTGATATGATTAAATATTGCACTAAAAATATGCCAAAATATAATACTATATCAATTAGTGGATATCATATTAGAGAAGCAGGCTCTACAGCTGTTCAAGAGCTTGCATTTACATTAGCTAATGGTTTTACGTATGTTGATCATTGTATCGAGGCAGGATTAAATGTGGATGATTTTGCTCCTAGGCTATCATTTTTCTTTAATTCACATCTTGATTTTTTTGAAGAAATTGGAAAATATAGAGCAGCTCGAAGAATATGGTCTAAAATTATGAAAAATAAATATAAAGCAAAAGATGAACGATCTCTAAAATTACGCTTTCATACCCAGACTGCAGGATTCTCATTAACAGCTCAACAACCAGAAAACAATATTACTAGAACTGCCTACCAAGCAATGGCTGCCGTACTTGGGGGGACACAATCTTTACACACAAATTCAATGGATGAAACATTAGCATTACCATCTGAAAGCGCAGTTGAAATTGCACTTAGGAGTCAGCAGATTTTAGCTTTTGAGACAGGAGTTGCTAATACTGTTGATCCTCTAGGTGGATCTTGGTATGTTGAGAAAATGACTGATAAAATGGAAAGTGAAAGTCTAGAATATTTTAAAAAAATCAATAATCTTGGAGGTGTAATTGAATGTATAGAATCAGGTTTTATGCAAAAAGAGATTTCTGATTCATCAAAAGCATATAATGATTTAATTGAACAAGATGAAAGATATATTGTTGGTATAAATAAATTTGTGAATAATAATGAAAATATTGATATACCATTATTAAAAATCAGCAAAGAAGTTGAACTCAAACAAGTTGATAATCTTAAATCTCTAAAAAATAACAGAAATAATAAAAAAGTAGTAGAAAAATTACAATTAATTGAATTAGCTTGTAAAAATGGAAATAATTTAGTTCCTGTCATTATTGATGCAGCTTTAGAATATGCATCCTTAGGTGAAATTGTTGATGCAATGAAAAATCATTTTGGAGACTGGCATGAAAAGCCAATTATATAGAAGATGATAAATGAATTTGAAAATAATGATAATTATACTATAGGGGTTGAAGAAGAATATATGATATGCGATCCTTTAACAGGTGAGCTTGTTCATAAAGCCGAGCAAATCATGTCAAATATACCAGATGATCTTGTTAATAGATTTAGTTATGAATTAATATTATCAGAAATTGAATCTAATACTAATATTTGTAAAGATGTTGATGAAGCAATAAGTGAAATGATCAAATACAGAAATTTATTAAAAAATATAGGTGAAAATTTAAATTATAAAATAGCAATAAATGGAACTCACCCAACTGCTCTTCCTAAAGATCAGAAATTTGTAAATAATGACTCTTATTCATGGGTAAAGAATCAGTTACAATATTATGCTACAAGAAATATAACATTTTCTACTCATGTACATATTGGTGTTAATTCTCCTGAAAATGCAATATCTATAACAAATACAGCAAGACGTTGGATTGCGCCGTTGTTGTCTTTATCTGTTAATTCTCCATTCTTTGAAGGTGTTTTAACAGGAATGAAATCATCTAGAACATTTCAGTTTAGTACATTTCCAAGGACAAATATTCCTAGTTATATTTCAAATGTAGAAGAATATTACAGCCTTATAGATAAATATATTAAATCAAAATCTATTAATAAAGCGAGACAGATATGGTGGAAAATTAGACCTCACATAGAATATGGTACAGTAGAGTTTAGGATGTGTGATGCCCAAAGGTCAATCAAAAAAAATAAAGCTATAATTTCTTTAATGCAAGCTCTTGTACATACAATTAATGAGAACAATGATTTTAATTCTTCTAATTATAATGATGAGTATTTAAATGATGCTTTATGGAAAGCTGCTAGAAAAGGGCTAGATTGTAAAATTATTGATCCTTTAGATGAAAATATCTATACAATGAGAGATATGATTAATAAAATGATTGATTATCTATACAAGTCATTAGATCATTTTAACAATGTTGATATTATTAATACAGTCCAAGATATTCTAAAAAACGGTACAGAACATGATGAACAGATGACTGTATATAAAGAAAAAGGCTTTGATGGATTAAAAAAATATTTAATAGATGATGTTGATTATTATTTATAATAATTATTCTTTTTTTTAAATTAGTAAAGTTGATATCAAAGATAAATACTTAGGAGTGAAAATGTCAAGAAAGATAGTGCATGTTGTAGGAACAGGAACTATAGGTGAGCCCCTTATCGGATTATTATGTGATTTTAAAGAAAATCTGGGTATTGATGAAGTTACATTTCATAAGAATACACCTTTAACTACAGATAAATCAAAAGTTGTAAGTTTAATAAATAAACGTGGAGCAAGACTTACTACACATGAAGACAAATTTGATGGTTTTAATAATATTGGACTTAAAGCTGAATTTTCTACAGAAGAAGCAATTAATAGAGCATCTGTAGTAATTGACTGTACTCCTTCAGGGTTTGGCCATGAAAATAAAAATAAATATTATGAAAAATATTTAAACAATACTTTAGGTTTTGTTGCGCAGGGTAGTGAGAATGGTTTTGGTAAAAAATATGCAAGAGGAATAAATGATGAAGCATTAATTAGCGGTGAGGATAAATTTATTCAGGTTGTCTCATGCAATACACACAATCTATCTACAATTGTTAATACTTTAGGATTAGATGGTGATGATGAAAATTTAATTCAAGGACGATTTGTATTGATTAGAAGATCAAATGATCTAAGTCAATCATCAAGCTTTGTTCCTTCTCCTCAAGTTGGTACTCATAGTAATGATGTATTTGGAACTCACCATGCTCAAGATGCATATTCATTATTTAATACTTTAGGATTAAAACTTGATTTGTATTCTTCTGCCATGAAAGTTAATTCACAGTACATGCATATATTACATTTTAAGTTAATTGTAAAGGAAGAAACTAGTGTGCCCAAAATAATTGATAAATTAGAATTAAATGATAGAATAGCCTTAACTGATAAAGTTAATGCTAATGAAGTTTTTTCATTTGGCCGAGATCATGGACATTTCGGAAGGATCTTGAATCAAGCTGTTGTATCAGTCCCTTCATTAAGTGTTAAAAATAAAAATGAAATAACTGGATTTTGTTTTACTCCTCAAGATGGTAATTCTATACTTAGTTCATTAGCTATTACAGAATGGTTTTTATATCCTCATTCTTATGAAGATAAAATACAATGCCTAAAACCTTTGTTTTTTGATGAGGTATAGAAATTATTGAAAATAATATAAATTTTCTATTTAAGTTAAAATTAAATAAAAACAAAAATAAAGAACCAAAAATATTACTTTCATTATCTGGTGGAGTAGATAGTGTTGTACTTTTAGATTTAGTTAAT
Organism: uncultured bacterium; assembly: GCA_964429875.1. Taxonomy (GTDB): domain Bacteria; phylum Fidelibacterota; class Marinisomatia; order SCGC-AAA003-L08; family D37C17; genus CAYSDL01. The sequence continues at coordinate 4,779 of CAYSDL010000057.1, read as the reverse complement.
AAAAAATTCAGAAATTCTAAAGTAAAAATATATCTTCTTCACGTTAATTATAAAGTACACAAACTATCAGATGAAGCTGAACTCCTCTGTAAAAAATTAGCTGTAAAATATAATAATAAGTTGATATTAAGAACTGTTGTTATGGATGGAAAAAACTTTGAGCATAAAGCTCGTTTATATCGTTATAATATATTATATAAATATGCGGAGATATATAATATAAATACAATATTAACTGCACATCATTATGATGATCAAATTGAAACATTGTTTATGATGAAGTATATTTATAAAGCTAGCTGGGTATCAATGATGGGGATTAGAGAAAACAATAATAAATTATCCAGACCTCTCTTAAAAATAAAAAAAGATGAACTTTATAAATATGCTAACAAAAATAATTTATTGTGGATTGAAGATGAAACTAATAAAGATATAACATTTTTAAGAAATAAAGTCAGGCATCACTTATTACCAAGTAAGAGAAAAAAAAATCTCTCTATAGATTTAAAGCTTCTAAAAGAAGCAAATAATTCTAAAAAGAAGTTTGCCATAATATCTGATGATATAGCTATAAACATTAAATTATTTACTATTAAGAATAATAAATCTTGCTATTCGATAAACAACAATATATTGAGAAAATACAATATCAATGATTTTAAATTATTTTATCAAATTTTCTTAAAAAAGTTTAATATAAATACTTATGCTAGCTTTTCTCATTGGAATAATCTTTACAGATTTTTAAAAGATGCTAAATCAGGAGCAAAGTTTTATTTAAATTCTGAAATATTAATTTTGATGGATAGAAAATATCATTTTATTTTACTAACTGATTACTATAAATGCATAAAAAGGTTAAAGAAAATTGAAAAAATAAAAATGTCAAAAAGTCCTATTAGATTATTCAATAATGCTACAATAGAAAAGAATGCTAATGACTACAATATAACAATTCCATTATCTGATAAAAATAAAGATATATTTATAAGATATTGGAGGCCTGGAGATTTTTGTTTTTTAGATTATTATAAATCTAACGTTAAATTAAAAAAAATATTTATTAATAATAAATTGTCAATTATAGATAAATTGACAATACCCATATTTGTTAATTCAATTGATGAAATTGTTTCTATACCTAATATATTCAATTATAACTTAACTAACGATAGCTTAAAACTTAAATGGACTAAGTAGTGGATGATGTAATTAAATATAATAACTTATCTTTCATAAAATATATTGAACATAGAAAAATCATCTCAAAAATAAAAGATTTATCAAATAATATTAATAAGATGTATCAAAATGAAGGGCTACATATAATAGGTCTTTTAGATGGTTGTTTGCCTACATTGAATGAATTAATTAAGCACATACTAATTGATTTTGATGTACATATGTTAAAAGTGTCATCATATAAGGGGATGAAAAGAGGAAAAATAAATTTTAAAAAAGATACCAGATTAAATTTTGATATTAAATATAAAAATATTTTATTAGTTGACGATATAATTGATAGTGGGAAAACAATTAAAGAGATGAAAAAATATATTTCACAAAAGCATTTAGATGTAACTTTGAAAGTTCTATCATTGTTAGTAAAAACAGAATCTAAAAATCTATGTGAATGGTATTGCTTTGAAATCCCTGATAAATATGTTATTGGATATGGCATGGATATTAATAATTTATTTAGGGAGTTAGATGATATATATATATTAAAAGAGTGAAAAATGTCTAAGAAAAATAAAAATAAAAATAATTTTAATAATAATCTATTGAAAAAATTTGGTGGTAATTTTGTTTTATGGATTTTGATTATTGTAATGTCAGTTTCTGTACTACAATATTTAACTCTCAATTCAAGATCTATTGAAATTACTTATACACAATTTGATAAACTTCATAAAAATCAATATCAAAATATCGAAAAGATGCTTATTGAGGGAAGAATGTTATATGGCGACTGCTTAGAGACGACCCCATGCATCGAAGAGAACACCGGTCAGAAAATTGATAAATTTTCAGTTATTTTGCCAGAGTTGACTAATGAAGTAGTTCAAGAATGGATAGACCTTGGTATAAATGTTGAGATTAAAAATAAAACTATGACATTTACCGATTATCTTCTTCAATTCTCTCCATGGATACTGATTATTGTTTTTTGGTTTTTTATTATGCGTAGAATGCAGGGTGGTATGTCTGGACAAAATGGGATATTTTCCTTTTCTAAAAGTAGGGCTAAGATTATTTCTCCTGATAAACCTAAAGTTTTATTTTCACATGTTGCAGGTTGTGAGGAAGCAAAAACAGAGTTGCAAGAAATAGTTGAATTTTTAAAAAATTCAAAAAAATATAAAAAGATAGGAGCAAAGATTCCTAGAGGAGCATTACTACTTGGACCTCCTGGAACAGGGAAAACATTATTAGCTAAAGCAGTTTCAGGTGAAGCAAATGTTCCTTTTTTTATAATAAGCGGAGCAGAGTTTGTTGAGATGTTTGTTGGTGTTGGGGCAAGTAGAGTTAGAGACTTGTTTGAACAAGCAAAAAAAAGTTCACCAAGTATAATATTTATTGATGAAATAGATGCTGTTGGAAGACATAGAGGGGCAGGGTTAGGTGGCGGACATGATGAACGTGAACAAACATTAAATCAGATATTGGTAGAAATGGATGGTTTCGATACGGATTCCAACGTAATATTATTAGCTGCAACAAACAGGCCTGACGTATTAGATAAAGCATTATTACGTCCAGGTAGGTTTGATAGACAGATTGTTGTTGATATTCCTGATATTAATGGTAGGGAACAGATACTTAAAATTCATACTAAAAATATACCTTTAAATAGAAATGTGTGTCTTAAAACAATAGCTAGAGGAACTCCTGGATTAGCTGGTGCTGATATTGAAAACCTAGTAAATGAATCAGCATTATTAGCAGCTAGAAATAACAAAACCAAAGTTGCGATGATAGATTTCGAAAATGCAAAAGATAAAGTTATGATGGGCATTGAAAGAAAAAGTATGATATTAACACCAGAAGAAAAAAAGGTTATAGCATACCATGAGACAGGACATGCCTTAGTTGCATATTATACTAAAGGTGCAGATCCTGTACATAAAATCACAATAATCCCACGTGGACAGGCATTAGGTTTGACAGCTCAATTACCTGAGCATGAAAGATATAACTATCCAAAAAAATATCTTTTAGGTCGTATAGACATATTAATGGGTGGAAGATGTGCAGAAAAAATTATTTTCAATGATACAACAACTGGTGCAGGAAATGATATAGAGGTTGCTACAAATATAGCTAAAAAAATGGTATGTGAATGGGGGATGAGTGAAAAAATTGGGCCTTTAACATTTGGAAAGAAGGATGAGCAGGTGTTTTTGGGTAAAGAAATGTCTAAATCTCGAGACTTTAGTGAAAATATTTCAACTTTATTAGATAGAGAAATTATAAAAATTGTTTCAAATGCTGAATCTAATGCAACAAATATATTAAATAAACATCTTACTCAATTACATGATATTTCTTCTGTTTTATTAGATAAAGAAACAATAACAGGCAAAGAAATGATTGGTATAATAAATAATGGCATACAAGACTCAAAAATCATAATTGATGATAATGATAAACCTGATTCCACAAAGAAAAAAAGCAGAAGATCTTCTAACAACTAAATCAATTGTATTTTTCAGATAATAAAAAAACTCTTATAATGGGTATTTTAAATATAACTCCAGATTCATTTTATGATGGTGGTGAATATCTTGAGACTAAACAAGTTCAAGATTCATTGTCATCATTAATGAACTCTGATATAATTGATATAGGAGCAGAATCTTCAAGACCATACTCTGATCCAGTTAGTATTGAAGATGAATTATCTAGATTATCTATTATTGAATCAATCGATTTTAACAATAAAACATTATCTATAGATTCTTACAAATATAAAATTATACAAAATTGTCTAGAAAATGGATTTGGAATGATTAATGATATTTCTGGAGGCGGTGAAGATTTTAAAAATATTGATTTAGCATGTGAGTACGACGTACCTATTGTATTAATGCACATGAAAGGACATCCAAAGACTATGCAAGATAATCCTAAATATGATAATATTATTGATGAAATAAAATCTTTTTTTGATAAAAGATTAAATTATGCTATAAATATTGGAATGAATGAAAATAATATTATTATTGATCCAGGAATTGGTTTTGGAAAAACAATTAAAGATAATGATAAAATAATTCTAAATTTATCAAAGTTCAAAGATATAGGATGTCCAATTTTAATTGGTGTATCAAGGAAATCATTTTTATCAGTTGATAATAATTCTCCTAAAGATAGACTTTATTCATCATTGGGCGTTACATCATTGTGTGTTTTTAATGGAGCTGATATTGTTCGTGTACATGATGTAAATGAAACTAAGAATATGCTTTCTATAATTGATAGGATGAAAAATTAATGGAATATCAAGAATATACTGAAAATGCAAACATTTTAATTAAAAAATTCAAAGAAATAAGAGGTTATCTTTGACCTTGATAGCATAAGATCTGAATTAGAAAAAAATGAAGAGCTAACATCTCATGAAAATTTTTGGTTAAATAAAGAATCTGCACATAAAATTTTAAAAAAAATAAAAGTTTTTAATAATAAGATTGAATTTATTAAAGATCTTGATAAACAATTTGATTTGATATTATTTCATTTAGAAGTAGTTGATGCAGATAAAACTATATC
>CAYSDL010000056.1:0-8900 GCA_964429875.1 uncultured bacterium | reverse complement strand
GGGGACCTTGATTTTATTTTATTAAAACCAGTTAATTCTCAATTTTTTATTTCTTGTAGATATGTTAATACATACGCGCTGATATCTATGATAATTTTGGCGACATTGCTTATAAAGTTAACATATTCTTATCATGGGAATACTTTTATTTTAGTCAATTATTTTTTCTTTGATATATCCTTGATACTAGGAATGCTTATTTTTTATTCCTTTGAATTTATTATAGCTTCATTAGTATTTTGGTTTAGAAATTTTTCTTATGCTGGGTGGTTAGCAGGAGAGTTAATCAAATATTCTAGGAGACCTGATTCTATCTATAAAAATTTTTTTAGAAAAATATTATTTACTATTTTTCCCATGGCAATGATTTCTTCTGTCCCTGCACGTTTTTTAATTTTTGGGCCAAATATTAAATTGCTTATTTTGCAAATTATTGTAACTGTTATATTTTTGTGGATAACTACTTTTATATGGAAAAGAGGTTTGCTTAGATATGAAAGTGCTTCAAGTTAAGTTTTCTTTTTTTTCTTTTTAGCAGCTGGGAATAAAATATTATTTAATATTAATCTATATCCTGGAGAATTTCTGTGAAGTGATAAATCAGTTGGAGGATCTCCTACATAATGTTTGTAATCTTCGGGATCATGTCCTCCAAGAAATGTAAAAGTTCCCTTACCAAAGTTTCCATGTAGATACTTTGCTTGCTCACTAGAGGGATCTTCACCCATAACTAAAACATGTTTCTTGATTAAATTTTTATTATAGCCGGTTGTTTGTCCCATAAAACCATTAATAACAGAAACATGATTTTGTGTTAGCATAGTTGGGACTGGGTCCCATTTTGCAGAAAACTCAAATAAAGTAAAATAATCTGCTTCAGCTCCCCTTGTGTTAGGTTTGTGACTAGGGGGATAGTCAATATTAGAATACTCATAAATAAATGGATCAGTATATAGTGTAAAATTTTCAAAGGCTAAAGTATTATCAAATTTTAATTTTGATTGATAATTATTATCAATGGGGGTCCCATCAAAAGCACTTGCAGCAATATCAATATTTTGTGAAGCTAGAGCAATATCAAATGAATCTGTAGCAGAACACATTGCAAATATAAACCCTCCATTATTAATGTAATCCTTAATTTTAGAAGCTATTGTTTTTTTTAGTTTATGTACAGTATCAAAACCATTATTGTAAGCAATTCTTTTGAAATCATTTTCTAATTTTTTATACCACGAAGTGTTTCTAAAACTTTTATAAAATTTCCCATATTGTCCAGTAAAATCCTCATGATGAAGATGAAGCCAGTCATATTTTGATAAATCGCCAGATAATACTTCATCATCAAATATTGTTTCATAATTTACTTCAGCATATGTTAATGCAAGAGTAACAGCGTCATCCCAAGGTTGTTTATCTTTTGGAGAATAGACAGCTATTTTAGGAGATTTTTCCAATAAAATTATATCCATGTTATTATTATCTATATCTTTATATATATCAATAGTTTGATTTTCATTAACATTATAAAGAGTTACTCCACGTAATTGAGCCTCTTTAAATAATATATCCTGACTATTTAATAAAAATGATCCTCCCCTATAGTTTAGCAACCACTCCACATTATTGGCTTTAGTTAGCATATAATAAACAAGACCATAAGCTTTAAGATGATCATTTTGATCGTTATCCATTGGAATAAGAATTTTTTGAGAATAAATGATATTGCAGGAAATAAAAATCAGAATAATATATATTTTATTAAATTTCATTAACTTGCTAAATCTCTTAATCGTAATCTTATTACTTCATAGTGTATGCTATTAGGAAAATTATCTAATAAAAATAAATATATTTCGACAGCTTTTGTTTTATCGTTTAAAATATAATCAAAAATTTCTGCTTTTAATAATAATGATGCTTCTTTAAAAGCAGAATCGTTATCAATATTTTCTAATATTGTTAGAGCATTTTCATACTCCCCTTGTAATAAATATAAGTATGATAAATCAAAAGTTATTTTATCATTCGCATCATTATCCATATCATTTATTGAGCTTAATATTTGCATAGCTTCAGTCCGTTTATTTTGAAATAGTTTAAGCATAGCATATGAATATTGATTTAATTCATGATTTTTATTATTAAATAATAAAATATTGCTATTAATTTTTAGAACATCGTTATAAAACATATTATTCTTTAGATTATCTTTTAAAATTAAATCAGATATACTCTTAAGTTCTTCATATTTATTTAGATAAAAGAGAATTTGTATTTTTTTAATATTTAATATTTGAATAATCTCATTAGATTTTTCTGTATTTTTCAGATCATCAATCAATACAAGCGTATTCTCCAAATTTCCTTTTGAAATCATTACATCAATCATTCTATTTATTGATTCTAATTTAAATTTAGGTGATTTTTTATTACTGGCTATTTGTTTGTATAATGTTGAAGCACCATCTAAATCTCCAAGAATACGATATTTTATTTCTGCTAAATAATATGTTGATTCATTATCTTTATTATGTGTGCTTAAAGAATCATAAATTTCTATTGCTCTTGTCAAAAAGAACGAGTTATCATTATTTACTTTAATAAACTTCGAATTTAAGAGTTGATTTTCTATGATATGATTTGTTATTGGCATATCATATTTATTAGATACAAAAATATTTTCATATGTTTTAGCTAATTGCATAACAGCACTATTTAAAATTAATTTATTTGAACTTGTTTTTATTATTTCATGTATTACTGTTTGGGCAATATCAAATTCTTTTATTCGAATTAAATTTTTTATAAATTCAATTTTTTCATTTTCGTTAGTAGAATATTTTTTTAATAATTCATAAGCCCCTAAATAATTTTTATTTCTAAACTCAATATCGCTTAACAATAATTTTGCTTCATTGAAATCTGTTGTTTTAAGAATATCCTTTACTTTATTAGTTATAGTTTCAATATCAGGGAATGCCATAATTCTATTTCTTATTAAAAGTTTTTTAGATGGGTTATATTTCAAGAAGAGTAAATATTCTTTTGTTGATTCTTCAAATTTCATATTCATTGAATGATATAATCCATATTTAAATGAAAAATAATCAGGAGAACGATTTAAACGAAGATTATTAATGAGTTGATCAAGTTCATCAACCTTACTATTATTTATTAGCGCTTGCAAAACTATCTCAATATTTTTATCTGATATAATTTTATTATTATAAATTTTTTTTATAATATTTTGCCATTGAGAATTATTTGTCCATATAAAAATTTCGATTATTTCAGATTGAGATTTAAAACTATTTTTATTTGCTTCAGTGAATTTTAATGCTAAATCATTTAGGGCTGTCCAATCTTTTTTATTTTTAAGAATCAATTTAAGTGGATCCATGGCTTCTTTTAAGAAAGGATATCTGTAGAATAAGTCTATGTAAACATTTTCTGCTTCATTAATCAAACCACTTTTCATAAGAGATTTAGCTTGGCTCAATATTTTTTTTTGCTCATTAGTAATTTTATATTCTGTGTTTACATTTGCTGAAACAAGTGTAAGTAGAAAGTATAAGAATATTAATATTTTTATTTTATTTAATATCATTATTTTCTTTTTGTAGTTCTAGAAAGTAAAGTCTAATTAATTTTTTATATTCTTCAGATAGTCCTTCTTGTATAGCAGATTCCATTGCATTAATTAAGAATAATTCTTCGTTCCCATAATCTTTAGAAATATCACTTGGACCAGAATAAGTAATATCTTCAGAAACTTTATTTTTTCTTTTTTCAGAAAAATCTTTTTTAGTTAATGATTTCTGACTATCTAACATTTTAGATAAGATTTTTTCTTGCCTTTCTATAGTTTTTGCATTAATATTTTTATGTTTAAAATCTTGGATGATTTCTTCCATGTCTTCTTGCACCTGAGGTAGTCCACCACTATCTTCCCCAGGATTATTTTTCAATAATTCTCCTAATTGATCTTGAAGCTGTTGTTGTTGTTGCATTAGTTGATCTAAAATTGATTGTTGCTGCATCATCCCCATTTGGCTTAATTGCATAGTCCCTTGATTTATCCCCTGTTGTTGCTCAGTCATATTTTCTAATGATTCCATAAATTTTTCGAATCCAGATGCAGATGAACTATTTTGCATCTCCTCCATTGACAATAATAGAAGAAATGTTATTTCATTGATGTATTTTAAATTCTCAGTTTGATTTTTTCGTGCAGTTCCAATTTTTTTTTGCTCTATATTGGTAATTGTTTTTGAGATTGAATTTTTCAATTTCCCTATATTTCTATTTATTTTCTGATCTACAAAAAATGTTTGATTAGATAAATCTATTAACTGTTTCATGATTTGATTAAGGGATCTATCAATATTATTTTGTTCTTGATTAATTGATCTCAATTCAGGACTATTTGAACGAACTCCTTTGGTTTCCAAATTTAATTTTTCTTGTTGATTAGAAATAGTTAAAAGATTATCTACTATTATTATAAATTCTTTAGTCATTTTTTCAGCACTTTCATTTTTAAATTGTTCAGAAATTTCATTTAATATGTTTGAAATATCATTAAGGTTTGAAAGAGCTGACTCCTTATTAGTTGAATTATTATTATTATCTTTTATATCGCTTGTTTGACTTTCTAATAAACTACTAGTTTCTTTATTAAGTTCGCTATGTAAGAGGTCTGAAAGTTGGTTAGAAGTATTATTAGATATATCGTCTAATTTTTTTTCTGCATCCTCTAAAATATCTTCAAATTCAGAAAATCTATATTCTTGTTTTTTAGATTTTTTTTCTAAGGCATATTGATTGTTATTTTTCTGGATATCATCTATTAATTTTGTTTGTTTATTTATCATATTTTCCATGTGCTCTGATAGTTCGTTTAATTTTTGTTCGGCTAATGCAAGTTCAAACATATCAATAAAACGATCTAATTCTTCTTCAAATTTTTCTATATTAAATTCATAATTTTTTAGAGCGTCCATCAATTTATTTTGATCTAAATTTTGAAAAGCTTCTTGTAATTTATCTATTGCTTCAAGAAGTTCATCTGTCATCATATTCTGTAATAGATCATTAAATTGATCAAATTTTTCTAATAAATCAGAATCAAATAAATTATTTTCATTATTTTGTTCTAATATTTGATTAATATTATCTTGTATTTCTTTAATTTGGGCAACCATATCATGAGCTTCATCAAAAGTTTTTTCTAATTTTTTTTCTTGTTCCCATGAAAGGTCATTTGTTTTTAATGATTCTAAAATTATCTCTTCAGCAACTTCAGATATTTCTTCTAATGAATCTTCGATGTCATCAACTATAGTTTCAATATCATCTTCGTATTCTTCTACTCTTGAAAAAAGATCCTCTAATGAAGGGAATTTCCCAATCAGTTTTATTGATTTAGTAACCCCTGGGCCAGAGATATTATTTTGATCTTCAGCACAAATCCAAAAATGAATTTCATCTCCCATTAACATACCAAGGGAATTAATATCCCAGTTTTTATTTAGATAGATTTGTCCATGTGAATCTATGAAACCCTCAACTACAATTTTTTTTATTTTTTCACTATTCCCAATAATATCTTGTGATATAATTTGATATTCAAGCCACATTTTATTTATACCATAATCATCATAAATATTTGCTTTTATAGGAATAGTTAATTCTTCATTTAGTTCAAATTCATATGAGGGTGTTTGAATATTTATAATAGGAGGGTTATCATTTTTTGCAATTAAAGAGAATTGAATAGGATTAATATTTGAGATTAAATCATTATCAATGCAATAAAGTGCAACATTTATATTCTCATCCAAAATAAATTCATGGTTTAAATTATTTTTATTTATTGAAAGATTAATCCTATCATCATTATTTACCATCCATGCTAAATGGAGATCTTTTGTTGAACTAGCTTGAATATTAACAATGCTTCCTTTTAAAATCTCTATTTGATTCATATTGTATTGATCATGAGTATAAGGAGGTAAATTAGTATAGTTTGGGGGGTTAATTTTAAATTTTATATTTTGAATTATAGGTCTTTTCTTAATGCTAATTAAATTTTTATTAATGACAATTTTATCCCATGAAGGGAAAAAAGAAGGATTTTGATATTCTGCCCAATAAGTAGTAGTAGTATTTAGATTAATAAATTTATAATTATAAATCTGCTTAATGTGTTTTATTCTAGCATTATTTATTATATTAGTTTCATCTGTCCAATATATATCAATGCTATCTGGAATTATACCTAGTCCAGAGATATTAATACTTAAAGTATCTCCAGATAAACCGGTGAAATCGCCCGAAAGTGATGTTAATGTAAAGGGCAGAGGAGGATCAAATTCTTTTTTATAATTATATAATCTATAAATTGCATTTTCAAATGAAGTAGTTAGTATTAGTAAGATAAATAAAAAAAATATTCCTGAAATTAAATTAATATTTTTACCGAAATAATAAATTTGGTTTGGTTTTAAATATTTTTTAAGATCTCCCTGCAATTTTTTTAAAGCGTATTGTTTCAGATCTGAATTGTTTGAATTTTTTTGCTTATTGATTTGAATAATATTTAACAATTTATCTTTTATATTAGAGTTAGTATCCCAAATTTCTCTAGCTACTTCAATATCATTTTTATAATTGAAAAATGAATTGATTGTAATAAACCATTTTGTAATAATAAATAAAATTGTTAATGATAAAGATGAAAAATAAAAATTGAATATCTTTGTTTTTTTAATAGGATCTAAATAATAAACAAATTCAAAAAGGCTAAAAAATAAATAGAGTAATAAAAAAAATATAAAAGTACTAATAAAATCTTTAAGTAAGGTTTGGTTAGCATTTTTTGCTCTATATTTTTTTATTATTTCTATAATATAATTCATTAATATTCTATCTTGATAAAGCGTGTATAATAATATTTGTTCCCATTTTTAAAGCAGACAACCTTTTTTCTTCTGGGACATTATGTACATTTTTATCTTCCCAGCCATCCCCAAGATCTGACTCATATGTATACAATAAGATTAATTTTTTTTTATCAAATATGCCAAGTGCCTGAGGCGGTTTATTATTGTGTTCATGTATTTTAGGAAGACCATTACTGAACTTATAATAACAATTAAATAGATCGTGTGATGGTGGAATCTCAATTAATTCCTTTTCGGGAAATAATAACATCACTAATTGTCTAAATGATTTATCCATACCATAATTATCATCAGCATGCAAAAATGCCCCATTAAGTAAATGACCACGCAAGATTGCAATTTCTTCTGAGGATAGTTTAATATTGCCATGCCCTGTTATATATAAATATTGACTTAAATAAAATTGATCATCGCCTATTTTTACTCTAATTTCTTTTTCTTGAGTTCTTATTACAGTATTTTTATTTATATATTCTAAAAGGTTTGGGATTGAACTTGGATCTGCGTACCAATCTCCCCCTCCATTATAATGAATTCTAGATATTGTGAATTTATTTAGACTCTTTTCGTCAAATGAAAATATAATTGAAAACAATAAAAGAATAATATAGATATGAAATTTCATTTAAATATTTTATTAAAAATTTTAATACAAATTTATGAATAATGTTCAATAATTTATATATACATCTATAATTAAATAGTATTTTTAATTTGAGCCAATTTATGAATAAAATATTTTTAGTAATATTTATTTTTTTAACTCAGTTATTTTCAATTGAAATTGATGATATTTATAGTACACGTTTTGAAAAATTCTGGAAAAAAAATTTTAATAAAATGAATTTTAGAGAACCAATAAAATTTATGCCTTATATAATAAAGGTTGGTCACTATAGTTATGGTGGAAATGATTATTGGGAAAATTGGAATGATATTTTAATTGGTGAAGAAATGTATAATGAATCACCTTATTTATTAAATGATAATGATTTTCCTGATATAACAGACTTTAAGTATAGAAAAGGTTTATCTATTGAATTAGATATGTTGAAATATAATTTTTTCAATAAATATCAAAATTTTGCAGATGTTCTTATTGGAATAGGGTATAAATATAATCAGATGTCTCATTATGCTTATTATGAAGATATAAAACTAAAGCCAAATTTTCAAGGTTGGAATATTAATTCAACAATTATTAAACAATGGGCCCCTAAGTTCTCAACATATTTTTATTATTCATATGGTTTAACAAAAGTAAAATTTTATAATACTTCAAATGGGAATGCTACAGGGAATGGAAGGAACCATAGTTTTGGACTAGGATTTAATATAACTAATTCTAGTAAAACAAATAACAATAACTATGGTTTAGAAATTAGGTTTGAAGAGTTTATAATAGATAATATCAATGAGCCCCAAGATATTGATAAAATTAAAAATTTTCACATGCAGAGTTTAGGCATTATTTATTCTTTTGGTATAGGCTATGGAGGTAATCAATCAAATGGTGATAAAGCATATTTAGATTTGATGAATGGAGACTATATTGGAAGTTTAGAAAAGATGCAAGAATTCCAATATCAAAACCCTTATCAATCAAAACAGGAAGATATCAAAATGATAATGGATATATCCAGAGAAAAAATTCCATCACAATTATATAATATGGCTATGAAAAATTATTATGATGGAGATTTAGAAAAATCAATTTCTCTTTTATATCAAGCAGAATATAGATCTGACGATAGTTTGAATTTTGAAATTGAATCAAAAAAATATATTATTGCAAATGAAATGTATGATAATGCTGATAAGCTAAGTGATAATTTTTCTTTAGATGAAAAAATTAAGTTTTTTAAAAATATCCAAAAAATATCAAATAAGATTGATAATAAAATAAATAAAAAAATATCAACAATTTTAATT
>CAYSDL010000055.1:0-8903 GCA_964429875.1 uncultured bacterium | reverse complement strand
GTATTAAATTTTCATCATGAGAAAGATTTTTTCAATATTATTATTTTCTTGTGTTTATTCATCAACAATAAGTTTCAATATTGATATGAGTAATTTTAATTTTCCTAGTGAAGCTTTTGAGAGTATAGTTGTAAATGGAAGCTGGAATAATTGGTCAGGCTGGGGAGTTACTTTGAGTGATGTTGATGGAGATAACATTTATCAAGGGGAGTTAGAGTTAGGCAATGGTACTTATGAATATGTTTTTGCTTTAACAGGATCTGCAGATAATTGGTCTGGATGGGGGCAGACTATTAATGCTCCAATAGGCAGTTCGTGCGATTGGAATCCTAGTGACCAATGGGCTAATTATGGTTTTACTGTCAATAATTCTAATATTATTCAATCCTATTGTGCTGGAAGCTGTACTTCACTTTGCATAGATGATTCAGGTGGGGCAGGGCTTTTAAGTCCTCCTAATGATTCTTTTATGAGAACCACTCATGTCCCATTTGAATGGATACAAATACCAGATGCTGTTTCATATAATTTTCAAATCACTAACACATTTAACTCTAATGTAGATTTAATGTTTGAAAATGATATTCTACTAGATACTTTTTTCCAGGATATTGTATACATAGATAGGGAAACAATAGATTGGGGTGATAATTATTGGTGGAGAATTAGGCCTGTATATAATGACCAAAGCACAGGAGAATGGAGCCAGGTTTTTACTTTTGAAGTAGGTGAAAAAAAGTTTCCAGAAAGAAATGCTACTATTTATGATGAGAGTTTAATCGAGGATGGTTTAGTTGCATTTGGAGGGTTTGGTGGAACAGAAGAAACAGATTTAGCTACTGCAGTAATTGATAAATATGGAAACGAAATTTGGAACGATGGATACCTAAGTTTTATTTTAAATCATATTAATGAATATGGGAATGTATATGGCATGAGTAATGTTAATTGGCCATTACATACGGGTTCTAAAATAAGCTGGACTCATGATTATGATATGAGTTTTCTTTGGAGTGCTCCAATGACTGATGTTAGTGTAGATATTCATGAAATTAAGCAAATTCCCAATGGAAATTATATGGCTTTTGTTCCAGATTACTCTCATTTAGGTCCTATTCCTGAAGGTAATTGGACCTTTCTTTTTCAGGCAAGTGGGTATCAAGCTGATGGTATAACAAATGAGTTTCCATATATTGGCATGCGAATTGTAGAGTGGGATGAAGAAGGAAATGAAGTTTGGAATTGGGATCCATTTGAACATTTTACTATGCAAGATTCTGATTTATATGCAGGTATATGGTGGCAAGCTTTTAATGATGGAGCTTTTGATTGGATGCATTCTAATGCATTTCACTTTGATGATGAAGAAAGTGTAATCTATGTATCTCATCGTCATTTGTCTAGAATTAGTAAAATTTCCTACCCTTCAGGTGAGGTAATATGGAATATGGGGATGCCAGATGGTTATAGCACTGGAAGTGATAATATATGTACAGACTTAGGATTTAGTTTTCAGCATAATGTTCAATTACTTGACGATGGAAGTTTATTGTTTTTTGATAATGGAAATTTAAGTCAAATGTTAATGGGTGATAATAATCCAACAACTAGAATTCGAAGAATTAGAGTTATTGATAATAGTTATTGTGAAACAGAATGGGAATATGAATTGCCTGCTAATTTATTTGGAGCTGGGATGGGGAGTGTTCAATTATTAGATAATGGAAACTACTTAATATATACATTTGGTAGTGGTCTAGGATCTCCAGAGCCTACTCTAAGAGAAATTACTTCTGAACAAGAGGTCTTATGGAATTATCAAGGTATCTCAAATGCCTTTTGGTATAGAACATATAAAATTCCATCCCTTCATCCTGAAGTTTTTAGTGTTGTAGCAAATAATTATACTCAATTATATAATCAGAATTTTATTGAAACATCAAATTCTCTTGAATTTACAATTACAAATCATAGTGGATATGATAATTCATATCGATATATATTTTTAGATTTAATAGATGGGGGACCCCAAATGTTTAGTTATGATGAAGGTGAAATATTAATAGGGCCATATGAAAGTATTAATTTATCCTTTATCTCTAATGAATCAGACCTAACTTCTACAAGTGTGCAGCTGTCAATTTGGCCTTCTCATCATGAATATGCACTAAAAGAATTAATGTATGATGTTTCAATATCAAATCAATTGCTAGGAGATATCAATAATGATGGAAGCATTAATGTTATAGATGTTGTTATGCTTGTTAACATAATTTTAGAAGGATCAGATCATATAGGTGAATCTGATTTGAATAATGATGGAAATGTTAATGTGCTAGATATTGTAGTTCTTGTTAACCTAATTCTAGAATAATATTATAAACTTTTTTCAAGAACTTTATTTATCCTACCTATAAACTCTCCTGGGTTTTCTATTTTTATATTACTTACAAGTAATGCCTGATCAAATAATAACAAAACTGAATCATCAAATGTTTTATTTTTATTCATCTTGGACAATTTTTTAATAATTGAGTGTTTAGGGTTAATTTCAAAGATTGGCTTTGCATCAGGCATAGCACCTTGTCCCATTTGTTTAAATAATTCTTGCATTTGAGCTGTCGGGTCATTGCTGTCTGCAACAACACATGCAGGTGAATTTGATAATCTTTTAGAGCTTACAACATCCTTAACTTTTTCACCTAAGACCTTTTTAACTTTTTTAATAAAAGGATCTATGTCAATTTTTTTATCTTCTTTTTTATCTTCTTTTTTATCTTTTCCATCGATTTCTTCAAGCGCATTTGCATGATTAATTGATTTAAATTCATGATCTTTAAATTTTCCTACGCTTCCAAATACCATTTCATCGATTTCATGATTCATTAAAAGAACTTCAATATCTCGATTATTACATACTTCAAGTAATGGAGAGTTTTTAAGTTCATTAATATTAGATCCAGTTAAATAAAAAATTGACTTTTGATCTTTTTTCATTTTATCAACATATTCAGATAATGTTATAAAGCCTTCACGTTGATTTGATTTAAAACAAACTAAATCCATAAGGGCTTCTCTATTTTCAAAATCTTGATATAAACCTTCTTTTAGAGGAATCCCATATTGTTCATAAAATTCAACATATTTTTCTCTATTTTTGGTTAATAATTTTTTAAACTCAGAAAGTAATTTTTTAACACTATTCTTTTTAATTTTATCTAGAATTTGATTTTTTTGTAATATTTCTCTACTCACATTTAAGGGAAGATCTTCCGAATCGATAACTCCTTTTACAAATCGTAGATATGTTGGCATAAGTTCTTTATCATCATCAGTTATAAATACTCTATTTATATATAATTTTATCCCAGATGCATAATCTGCTCTAAACATATCAAATGGCGCTTTCTTGGGGATATAAAATAATGTTGTATAAACCAGATTTCCTTCAGCCTGGGTATGAAGACGTAATAAGGGGTCTTCTGTATCTGCACTTAAAGATTTATAAAATTCATTATAATCTTTAGCTTTTAGGCTAGATTTACTTTTTTTCCAAAAGGCAGAGGCGGAATTAACTTGATCTACTTTTTGTTCAATCTTTTTTTCTACTTCTTCTTCATAATGAAGTTCAATAGGGAAGGCAATATGATCAGAATATTTTTTTATTACAGATTGGATTGACCATTTACTTGAGTATTCATCACCATCTTCATTTAGAAATAGCTTTATTGTTGTCCCATTTTCTTTTTTAGAAGTTTCACTAATTGTGAACCCTGTTTTGCCATCACTTTTCCATAAATAGCCCTGTTTACCTAAAGCTTTCTTCGTTACTACTTCAACTTTATCTGCAACCATGTAACATGAATAAAACCCAACTCCAAACTGACCAATTAGATTACTATCTTTTTTAGAATCCCCTGTAAGCTGCTCTAAGAATTTTTTTGTTCCACTTCTTGCAATAGTTCCTAAACTTTCAACAAGATCTGCTTTATCCATTCCAATGCCATTATCAGACACTGTAAGTGTTTTTGTATCACCTTCTTTATCAAATGAAATAGATATTTTAGGGTCAAGTTTTATTTTTTTATATTTGGAGTCAGTTAAAGATAGGTATCTTAATTTATCTAGTGCATCAGATGAATTTGATATTAGTTCTCTTAAAAAAATCTCTTTATTTGAATAAAGTGAATGAATAATTAGTTGTAATAATTGCGATACTTCTGTTTTAAATTTTTGTTTTGCCATGTTATCCTTTTATAATTAAAAAATAAATCAAGTAAAATTAAAATATTCTATACAATAATTGCAATATCAAAGCAATTGTAACTAAATTATTAAATGGAATTAAGTAACCTTCTAAATAACCTAAGTGACAATAAGCCTCTTTTAGCACTAATATATATTGTTCTATCATTTATCGGTGCGCTTATTATAGATAAAATCTTTATAAGCTTTTTAAAAATAATTGTTAAAAGATCAAATACAGATTTAGATGATAAAATTATAGATACTTTACATAAGCCCCTATATTATTCAATTTTATTTTTTGGTCTTAATGTTGCTATAAAACTATTAGATCTTCCTGAAAACATAATTTTTTCATTTGTAGGTATTTTAAAAACAATAATTGTTATTGTTTGGGGATTAGCATTATTTAGATCATTTATTATTTTAATAGGATGGGCCTCAAGGAAAAGTAGAAAAGCATCATTTATTCAATCAAAAACAATTCCATTGTTTGAAAATCTTGGTAAAATAGTAATATTCCTTCTTGCAGTTTATTTCATTATGCTCACATGGGATATTGATGTTACAGCATGGGTTGCATCAGCTGGTATATTAAGTGCAGTATTAGCATTTGCAGCAAAGGATACTTTAGGAAATTTATTTGCTGGAATTTTTATAATGGCTGATAGTCCTTATAAGGAGGGTGATTACATTAATTTAGATGCAGGAGAAAGAGGTCGTGTAAGACATATTGGTATTAGGAGTACTCGAATTATAACAAGGGATGATATAGAAATAACTATTCCAAATTCTGTTATAGCTAATTCAAAAATCATAAATGAGAGTGGTGGCCCTCATGAAAAAGAAAGAATTAGAATTACTGTTGATGTTGCTTATGGAACGAATGTTGAAAAAGCAAAAGATATAATGTTCCAAATTGCTTTATCTGAAGAAATGATATGCAAAGACCCGGAACCTAGAGCTAGATTTAGAGAATTTGGAGATTCTGGCCTAAGATTACAACTGTTAGGCTGGATAGAAAAGCCTGAATTACGGGGCCTTGTCATTGATAAATTATCAACTACTATATATAAATCTTTTAATGAAGAAAATATTGAAATTCCATTTCCTCAAAGAACTGTTCATATAAAAAAAACTGATCTTTAAATATCCCTAATGTCTTCTGTAGACAGAATATCAATTAATAAGGATATTAGCCTTGCTAGGACTATGCCGTCAAAATTTTATTTAGATGATAATTATTTTCACACTACAATAGATAAAATATTTAGAAATTCCTGGCAATTCATCACTCATAAAGATTCAATTAAAAGTAAGGTTACTCCGCTTTATTTTTTAGAAGATACAATTTCAGAACCTCTTTTTATATCTAAACAAAATAATAAATTAGAGTGTTTTAGTAATGTCTGCACACATAGAGGAAATATTTTATGTTCTAAACCCTCAAATAATAGGACTGTGAAATGTTCTTATCATGGTAGAACATTTGATCTAAATGGTAAAATGAAACATATGCCTGGATTTGAAGAAGTAAAAAATTTCCCTACTGATAATGATGACCTTTATAGTCTAAAGCTATTAGATTGGAAGAATTTCATTTTCTGTTCTTTATCAAAAGGTTTTTATATCCAAGATATTTTGAATGATATATCTAAAAGAATAAAATTATTTCCATTTAATAAGTTGAGTTTTGATAAAAATAATTCAAATACATATATAATTAATACCCATTGGGCGTTGTATTGTGAAAATTATTTAGAAGGATTTCATGTCCCCTATATACATAAAGGATTAAATGAAGATATTAATTTAGATTCTTATAAAACTGAAATTTTAAAGAATGGGGTTCTTCAATATACTAATTCAAAAAATAATGATATATATGCTTACTACTATTGGATATTTCCAAATATAATGTTGAATTTTTATGATTGGGGATTATCTCTAAATATTATAGAGCCAATTGATAAAGAAAAAACTAAAATTAAATTTTTATCTTTTCCTATTAAAGGTAAATCTCAACCACTTAATACAGATTCAAGTCTAGAAAAAGTTGAAAAAGAAGATCAACAAATTGTTAATAAAGTTCAACAAGGAATCAAGTCAAAATTTTATGATAGAGGAAGGTATTCAGCAAGATATGAAAAAGGGGTGCATCATTTTCACAGATTATTAGCACGATATTTACAATGAATATCATTTATATTGAACCATTCTATTCAGGAGCACATAAACAATGGATAGATTCATATAAAGAAAAATCTTCTCATAATATAAAAATTTTATCTCTCCCTGGGATTCATTGGAAATGGAGAATGCATGGTTCTGCTATTTCACTTGCGAAAGAATTTCTAGATATGGATGAATCTTTTGATTTAATTATTGTTTCTGACATGCTTAATCTTCCTATATTTAAATCTCTTTGTCAAAAAAAAATTGGGGGAACAAAAGTAATTACTTATTTTCATGAAAATCAAATTTCTTATCCTAGATCTATGCATGATGAAGATGAGCAATTAAATAGAGATCTACATTATGCATTTATAAACTATACAACAGCTCTTGTAAGTGATTATAATTTATTTAATTCTGAATATCATTTAACTAATTTTATAGATGGATTAAGTTCTTATTTGAAAAAAATGCCTGATAAAAAGAATCTAGAAACAATAAATAATATTAAAGAAAAATCTAATGTATTGCATATCGGTTGCAATACTATTAAGTATAAAAAAAATGATAAAATAGTAAATAGTTCTCCTATTATTTTATGGAATCATAGATGGGAACATGATAAAAACCCAGAAGATTTTTTTAATGTGTTATATAAGATAAAGGAAAAAAACATAGATTTTTCGCTAGTAATTGTTGGTGAAAGTTTTATTAATTATCCAGATTGTTTTGATAGAGCTAAAATAAAATTAGGTAATGAAATAATTCATATGGGATACTGTGATTCAAAAAAGGATTACTGTAAATGGCTGATGAAATCTGATGTTATCCCTGTGACTTCAAATCAGGATTTTTTTGGTGTTAGTGTAGTTGAAGCTATATCATCTGGAGTATATCCAATACTCCCTGCAAGATTAGCATATCCTGAGATTTTAGATTATAAAAACAATTCTGAAATATTTTATAGTAACAATACTGAGCTTTATAATAAACTATACAGTTATTTAAATGATTACAAAGTATTACGAAAATCTACTTCAAAATATGAAGATTTGGTTAATAGATTTGATTGGAGTAATATGATTGAAATATATGATAAGACTTTTGAAAAATATTATAAAAATTAATCTAATAATTAGTTTGTTTACTGTTTTGAGTGCTTCAATAAATATTCAAATAGCTCAAAGTATTGCAGAAAACCTAATTATTGAAAGATCTAATAATAACAATTTTATTAAAAACTTTATTATTGATTCAAAGAATGGAATAGATAATTTTTACATTTTCAATCTAGAACCTAGTGGTTTTATTATTATTTCTTCAAATGAAAATACCATCCCAATTATTGGCTATAGTTTTAATGAAAATATAAATTTAGATAATCTTCCGATTCAATTAGATAGAGTGCTTGATAGCTATAGAGAAAATATTTTATATAGTATAAATAATAATATTGAAGGAAGCTTAGAAATTCAAAGTTTATGGACAAAATATTCAGAAAATATTGATAGAGGTATTAGCATTAGAGAAGTAACTCCTCTTATAACTGCAATGTGGAATCAAGGTGGTGAGTGGAACAACCTTTGCCCTGAAGATGCTCTTGTTGGTTGCGTGGCTGTTGCAATGGGGCAAGTGATGTACTATTGGGGACACCCTACAACTGGCGCTGGATATAGTTCTTACTACCATTCAATGTATGGTCCTTTATCAGTCAACTTTTCTGAATACACTTATGATTTTTCTAATATGGAAGATGGAAATGCAACCTATGATTCTCAGCTTTTATTATATCATGCAGGTGTTTCTGTAAATATGGATTATAGCCCTTGGGGATCGGGAGCTTCGGTATGTTGGGAAGGCCCTTCTTCACAGGAAGCATTAATAGAAAACTTTAACTATGTTGAAGAATCTGGATGTGATACAAAAATAAATTATACTGAAGAAGGTTGGTATAATATGCTTGTGGATCAATTAGATAATGGATGGCCTGTTATATATAGGGCTTATGCAGAAAATGATGGACCAGGTCATGCATGGAATGTAGATGGATACCAAGAGGGTGGATATTTGCACTGTAATTGGGGATGGGGGGGATCTGCTAATGGATACTTTTATTTTAATAATTTAAATGGTGGTGGATATAATTTTGTTGAAAGTCAGGCTGCACTTATAAATATATTACCTCAGGGGATTGAAACTCCAATGGCTTTATTTGAATTTGAGATTGACGATTTATCAGTTTCTTTTATTGATTTATCATCATCAGTAAATGAAAATGAAATTATTGAATGGTCATGGAATTTTGGAGATGAAAGTATTTCATCAGAAGAATCTCCAATCCATTCTTATGAAAGCTATGGAGAATATCAAGTTAGTTTAATAGTTACTAACACATATGGTTTAGACAGCAATGTTTTTTATGAAATTTTATTTCTTCAAGATTTAACTGGGGATATAAATAATGATTTATCAGTTGATGTTAT
>CAYSDL010000054.1:0-9709 GCA_964429875.1 uncultured bacterium | reverse complement strand
CCACATGAGCACGTTCATTTTAAGGGGCTTAAAACTGAGGTCCATGATAAATGTAAAGAAAAAGAATAGTTCTAAAGTTCTTTTAAATCTGAAAGCAGTTTAACAAGCATATCTTTAGCATCTCCAAAGACCATAATTGAATTGTCATACCCAAACAATTCATTCTGCACGCCAGCAAAACCAGTATTCATTGTACGTTTATTAATGATAACAGTTTGAGCTTTATCAACATTTAAAATAGGCATACCATATATAGGACTGCTTTGGTCTGTCCTTGCCGCAGGATTAACAACATCGTTTGCTCCTAAAACAAGAGCTACATCACAGTCTTCAAATTCTGGATTGATTTGATCTAAATCTTTTAAAAGCTCATAAGGAATATTTGCTTCAGCGAGGAGTACATTCATATGTCCAGGCATTCTTCCAGCAACAGGGTGTATAGCATAAAATACTTTTTTCCCTTTTTCTTCTAGAAAATCTGCAATTTCTCTGACTGCATGTTGTGCTTGTGCTACAACAAGTCCATATCCAGGGACAATAATAATTTTTTCTGCAGCATCAAAAATCATAGCAGCTTCTTCTGTTGAGTAACTTTTTATATTTACTTGTTTAGCTTCACCATCACTCCCTGCTTCAACCTCTCCTCCAACAGCTCCAAAAATAACATTAGGAAGAGATCTATTCATCCCCTTGCACATAATTTGTGTTAATATCATTCCTGATGCTCCAACTAAACTACCACAAATAATGAGCGCATTTCCTGCAGAGGGATTTGTTTCTACTAAAACAAAGCCTGTCATTGCAGCTGCAATTCCTGAATATGAATTTAAAAGGGATATAACAACAGGCATATCTGCCCCGCCAATAGGGATTACAAGCAAAATTCCAAGCAGTGCAGATAAACTTATTATAATGTAAAATGATTTCATGCCATATGTAGGAATCATATATGCTGCTGTTACCATAACAATTGCCAGGAGAGCATTTAATATTTGTTGTCCTGGGAAAGTGACAGGTTTTGTTGTTACAATGCCTTGAAGCTTCCCAAATGCAATAAAGCTTCCAGTAAATGTTAATGTTCCAATAAGTACACTTAATACTATTGAAATAATTAAAAATATTGAAGGTTCTATAGCTAAGTCTTGAGTTTTTAAAAATTCTGATGATGCAACAAGCGCTGATGCTCCTCCACCAAACCCATTAAACATAGCAACGAGCTGGGGCATTTGTGTCATTTCAATTTTTATGGCAAAAAAAGCTCCAATTATAGATCCGATGATCATCGCTATGATAATCATAGTAAAATCTAAATCAGTTCCAAGATAAACTGTTGAAGTAATTGCAATTAGCATTCCAATAGATGCTATAATATTACCGTTTCTTGCAGTTTTAGGATGGCTAAGCATTTTTAGTCCATAAATAAATGAAACAGCAGCAACCAGATAAGCTATATCAACAAATTTTTCCAATTTTATTTTTTCCTCTTAAACATTTTAAGCATTCGATCTGTAACTAAAAACCCTCCAACAACATTAATCATAGCAAAAACAACAGCAATAAAACCAAGCCACATTCCTATTTCTCCACTTAATGTTGTAGCAAGTATTGCTCCAATAATAGCAATCCCTGAAATTGCATTTGATCCAGACATTAGTGGCGTATGAAGTGTTGGAGGAACCTTTGTAATAATTTCAAATCCAACAAAAATAGCCAAAATAAAAATAGTAACTATTGTAATATTCATTATTGATTTTCTCCATCTACAAATTGTTTAAGCGTAGGATTATTGATTTGCCCTTTATTTAACAGCATTGATCCATTAACGATTTCATCTTCAAAATCAACAGATTCATCTTTATAAATATGGTTAAATAAATTAAATAAATTTTTTGAGTAAAGTTGAGTAGAATGTGTTGACATAGTGCCTGGAAGATTTGCTCTTCCATCAATAATGACATCATTATGTGTAATGATCTTATCGCAGATAGTTAATTCACAATTTCCTCCATTTAAAGAGGCTAAATCCATAATAGCTGAACCAGGTTTCATGCTTTCAACCATTTCCTTATCAATCAGTTTTGGAGCAGGTTTTTCTGGAATCAGTGCTGTTGTTATGACTAAATCCATTTTTGCAATTGTTTCTTTAATTAATTCTGATTGTTTTTGTTTATAATCTTCAGATACTTCTTTTGCATATCCTCCTTCACCAACCCCTTCCTCAGAATCACTTTGGACTTCGATAAACTTTGCACCTAAACTTTCTACCTGTTCTTTAACAACAGGCCTTACATCAAATGCAAATACTTGGGCCCCAAGTCTTTTTGCTGTTGCAATTGCAGCAAGCCCTGCAACCCCAGCCCCTAAAATAAGTACTTTAGCAGGCTGAATTGTCCCAGCTGCTGTCATTAAAAGAGGCATATACTTTGAAATATGGTCAGCCCCTATTACTACTGATTTATAGCCAGCAATATTACTTTGAGAACTAAGAGCATCCATATTTTGAGCTAAAGTAGTCCTTGGAATATGACTCATAGAATAAAGTGTTAAATTCTTATCTATATATTTAGAAATATTATCAATTTCATCTTTTATTTGAAAAAAAGTTATTAATGTAGAACCCTCTTTAATATTATCAAGTTCAGTACTGCTTGGAGCATTAACTTTTAAAATTATATCTACGTTTGAAAAATCAGAATTAATTACAGCTCCAGCTTCTTTGAATTCATTGTCTGAGATAAAAGAAGGGCTTCCTGCCCCAGGTTCAATTGTAATGACATGATTTAATGAGGTGAGTTTTTTTACAATTTCTGGAGAAATTGCTACTCTTTTTTCAAATTCTTTTGTTTCTTTTAGTACGCCAATATTCATTGTATTCTTATAATAAAGTAAGGTAGAACATCATTAAATTTAATATATATTAAGTAATAACATTACTAAATAAATTTGCATTTTTTTATGAATTCTAAACTAGATTTTTCAGTAGCTAATAAAGGGAAAAGCCAGAATAAAGCTTTTGTTATGATTCATGGCTGGAAAGGTAATAAAGATAGTTTTAAATCTATTTTTAATATTCTTGATATCCCTAATTGTAGGTGGTATGCTCCTGAAGCCCCTTTTATGGTTGAAAATGAGCCTAATCAAAAAACATGGACTTATGAGATAAGTCCAGGCATCTGGGAAGTCAAAAAACCAAAATCAATGCTTGAAAATTTTATTAAAAATGAAGTATTTAATGAATTTGATCCAATAAATACATATATAATGGGATTTTCTCAAGGGGCAGCTGTTTGCTACAGGCTTGCTTTGTCTTTAGAGCATACACTTGGAGGAATTTTTCCAGTAGGTGGTTTTATTAGAAATTATCCAAATCAAAAAAATGAAGAAATAAACCTTTCTATTTCATCTTTCCAAAAAGATACCCCAATACTTATAGGACATGGAAAAGATGATGATGTTGTTCCAGTTGAGGCATCTCAAATTGCATATAATTTATTAACAAAGAAATGCAGTAATGTTGATTTGCATATATATAATGGAAGGCATAAAATTAGCATGGAGTATTTAAAGAAAGTAAAGCAAATTGTTATGAAGAAGGAAACAATTAATATATGAGTATGAGAATTGAAAATAATGAAATCATTGTTTTAAATCCAGCCTCTTTAAAAGAGGTCGGGAGAGTTAAGGTGACATCTGAAAAAGATTTTGATCAAGTGATAAATAAGTCACATGATTATAAAGACTGGTCATCCCTTAGTCTAAAAAAACGTTGCACCCTTATTAATAAGTATAGAAAAGCTATTGCAAAAAATGGCAAAAAAATTCAAGATGTTTTAGAAAGTGAAACAGGAAAAAAAGATTTTGATGTATTCATAGAATATTTCACGGTTTTAGAACATTTTAAGCAAATTCCAAAAATTGCAAGAAGGTCATTAAAAAAAGATAATCGAAATTCAGGCCTTATGAAAAATAAAAAATCATATGTTGTATATGAACCTTTGGGCGTTGCTGGTGTTATTTCCCCTTGGAATTACCCATTAGCTACGCCAATTATTTCATCTATAGAAGCGCTTATTGCTGGGAATAATGTTATTTTAAAACCATCAGAGCATACTCCTTTAACTCCAAAGATTGCAAAAAAAATATGGGACGAATATATTGGATATAAAGATGCTTTTCAAATAGTTAATGGTGCGGGCAGTCTAGGTAACATGATAGTTGAATCAAAAAAAATAGATATTGTTTGTTTTACTGGGAGCACGAAGGTTGGAAAAATTATAGCTGAAAAATGTGCATCTCAATTAAAGCCTGTTATTCTTGAACTTGGGGGGAAAGACCCTATGATTGTCCTAGAAGATGCAAATATTAAAAGAGCAGTTGAATCAGCAGCTTTTGGTGGTCTTAGTAATGCTGGGCAAACATGTATTTCAACAGAAGAAATTTTTGTAGAAAACAAGATTTTTGATAAGTTTGTTGATGTTATGAGTAAAAGAGTAAAGTCTATTTCATCAGGGAAGGATGCTGAAGATGATCTTGGCCCAATGATTGTTGCTGAGACTATGAAGAAAGTTAAAATACATATTGATGAGGCAAAATCAGCGTGTCAAATTGTTGAGGGAAAGAGTATAGATAGAGATAAATATGTTGCTCCAACATTAATTGTCAATCCCCCTGAAGATTCAAGAGTTGTAAATGAAGAAACATTTGGTCCTGTTTTAACGATTAGGCCTTTTAATGAAGAAAGAGATCTTATGAATATGCTGCATAAAACAGGCTATGGGCTAAGTGCAAGTATATTTGGAAAGAATAAAAAAAGAATTTCTAATATAGTCTCTAGTATTAAAACAGGCAATGTATCAGTAAATGATGTATTAACTCATTATGGAATTGCCTCTCTTCCTTTTGGTGGAGAAGGGTTTAGTGGCATTGGAAAATCCCATGGGGAAGAGGGCCTTAAAGCTCTTTGTAGAACTAAAAGTGTAGTGGTTAATAGATTTAATTTTATTAACGAGCCATGGTGGTTTGGAAGACCAAGGTTTATTGAAGACATGCTGAAAAAAATTGTAAATATACTTTATAGATAAAATTAAATATAAGTAATTGTATATCAGTAACTTAATAGACAAAATTGATAAAACACTTAAAGTAATACATTAAATGCTTGTAATAGATATCTAGAGATGTGTAATATATTTAAGAATTAGGGTTCATCAAGGCCAATTAACGCACAGTATTTTTACCGCATACCGAAGTGAACGAAAAAATGAACCCCTGGAATAAAAAGATTGGAACTTTACAGATTTGTGGTCGTATATAACCTGATTTGTTTGTGTTTATATGTTTTATTTTAAACGCATATGACCACAGGTTAAAAAGAAAAAAAAAGAAAACAAGGAGAAAAACATACATGAAGAATGTAACTAAAATCCTAACTGCTGTAACTTTTTGTGCAGCATTATTTGCCAGCGACCAAAGAATTGATGCTCTAGGTGGTAACGCAGCATTTTGGCCTGGCGACGAAGCAAACATTGCGGCTTTCCCAGCGCAAGTAAATAATCACTCATTTCTACAATTTAATGGTGTCGGTTGTGATGACGCCGATTGTGCAAATGAAGATACAGGCAGTGCATCTATATTAATTAATAAAGATGGCACAGCATGGGGATTCAATTACGCATCAGAAGATGGTGCTGGTGATTGGGTTAACATGGCCTGGGGTAATGGTGATATGGGTGTTATCGTTGGTATGGAAGGCGGTGATGCTGGTAGTGATATGGGTATAAGCTGGGGTGGAAACTTTAGCTTTGGTGAAGTAGGTGTTCACTATTGGTCACCTGAAGAAGGCGATGCTTCATTATACGCAAACTGGAGAAAAGACTGTGGTTTTTGGATCTTTGATAATGCAGTTGTTAGTTCTGGTGATTTAATGGCAGATGATCTATCGTTTTCTGCAGACATGTTCTCTCATATGGATGCTGGTGGTGCTGATGTAATGTTTGCATGGGGAATGCTCTATGCTGGCGGTGATGCTGGTGGTGTCATACAAACAGCTACTATTGGTGCTGAAGCTAACTTAACTGACTGGGCTACATTAAGAGCTGGTTATAACTGGGGATATGTATTATCTTGTGAAGCAACTGGGTGTGCAACAGGTGGTACAGAGGATGAATTTGCCTGGGGTCTTGGTTTTAACTGGGGTGGTTTAACTGCTGATATGACTGTTTCATCAAGTCTATTGCAAGATCCAGTTGGAACAATTACTGGTAATAACCATGACGGTGGTGGTCTAACAGATACAGGTATTACTCTTACTTATAGTTTCTAATATAAGAAGACTAAACGTTTAAAAAATAAAAAAGGCTTCAATTCGTAAATTGGAGCCTTTTTTATTTCCCCTCAGTATTATTAAGTATTAAATTTATTATTATGATTAAACATCTAAGATACTTTCTATCTCCATTTATTTTACTGGTGGCTATTTATTCAGTATTAAAGGGAAATTATTATCCAATTGCTTTTATTATTGCCTTTGATGTTTTAGTTGCATTGGGAGATAGCTTTTTAAAACAGGATGGTGAACTTATTGAAAATCCTATTCCAAGTATTCTAAATCTTGCGCTTTATATTAATCTTCCTTTATTATATATTTTGCTATCTCTTTCAATATTTGTACTAACTGATTATAACCCTTCATGGTATATATCCTTGTGGAGTTATTTCAATATTGATATTATGCAATCAAGAATAAATACAACTTACGCAGATATGTTTGCATTGATTTTATATGCAATTCCGCTTCACATATCAACAATGGGCACTAATGTAGGGCATGAATTAACTCATAGAAAAAGAGAAAAATTTGATATGTTTGTTGGAAATTGGTTACTTGCATTATCCTGGGATTGTACGTTTGCTGTAGAGCATGTATATGGACACCACAAAAATGTAGGGTTAAAAGATGATCCTGCTACAGCATCTAGAAATGAGAGTCTGTATATGTTTATTATAAGAGGAACAATAAAAGCGCATAAAGATGCATGGAGAATAGAGCTGGATCGCCTTAAAAGAGCATCATCTTTCCCCTTTTCTTATAAAAATAAAATGATTCTAGGTTATATACGTAGTCTATTTCTCTGCTTTATAGCATTTTCTATAGGTAGTTATATGGGTTTGTTAATTTTTATATTCTGGGCCTTTATAGCTAAATCTTATCTTGAAACTATAAATTTTATTGAGCATTATGGACTTGTAAGGGTTCCAGGAGAGCCTGTTATGCCAAGGCATTCGTGGAATTCTAATCATGTTTTAAGTTCTTCTCTACTGTATAATTTAAATAGACATTCCTCTCATCATGAAAAAGCAAGTTTGAGATATTGGGAGCTGAAGTCGTATCCTGATGCTCCAACCTTACCCTATGGATATTTACACTGCCTATATATAGCCTTTTTTTCCCCTTTATTATTTAAGAAAATGATGAGACCAAAATTAGCTGAATGGGACCAAAATTTTGCAAGTGAAAAGGAAAAAGAAATTTTAGGCCAAGGAACGTTATAAAATGAGATATTTATTAATCATACTCACAATTTCAAGTGTATTTCCGATTAGTTTTTCAAGGATTTCAACAACATTTGATCCTCCTGGAGAATTTACTGTTCCTTTGTATGATGAAAACAATCAATTAATTCACAATTATAAGTTCGATACTAAAGCTGGTATAAATATTGCTTATGAACATATGATAACAAGAGGAGGAATAGTTGATGGGATAGATCTTTATCTTTTTGGTGGTGGAGAGTTTATGGTTGGAAGACGATCTGATGTTAATATTTCTCTTCATGCACTTTATTTAAAACCACTTATCGGTTTAACTGATAAACTAATGTTAAATTGCTCTGTAGGTTTAACAGCATTAAATACTGAACAGAAAGATTTTATTTTAGATATGGGTTCTTTATTAACAATGGGAATTGAATACGCTGTAACTGAAAATTTATCCCTTGCAATAACTAAGAGTTATTATAATCTATTTGAAAAAACATATTCAGCTTCATATAGCGTCCCCAGTAGCCCATTTCTTGGATCTAATATTGGAGAGACGATCGATTTAGAGAGTACAACGCTTGATATGAAATATGAAAAGATTGGATTCTCCGTTATTTATGGTTTTAAAACAAACTAATAAAAGGAATTAGATGAAACACTTAAAATTACATTGGCAGGTATTAATTTCTATGATAGTTGGATGTATTTTAGGAATTATATTAAAAAATATTGAAGGATCCATTAATATAGCTCCATTTTATCAATTTATAACACTGCTTGGAACTATTTTTATAAGATTACTTAAGATGGTCATGGTGCCACTTATTTTTACCTCAATAATAATAGGAGTATCATCTATTGGTTCAGGTAAAAAGGTAGGAAGAATAGGCTTAAAAACTTTTTTATATTATTTATCAACTAGTCTGCTTGCAATCATTACAGGGTTATTTCTCTCAAATTTTTTAAAACCTGGAGTAGGTGCAAATATAGTAGAAAATTCAAGTTTTGATCCATCTAAAATTCAGGCTCCAGGCTCTACGTTAGACAT
This sequence comes from uncultured bacterium, assembly GCA_964429875.1. Taxonomy (GTDB): domain Bacteria; phylum Fidelibacterota; class Marinisomatia; order SCGC-AAA003-L08; family D37C17; genus CAYSDL01. The sequence goes on along the minus strand of CAYSDL010000054.1, from coordinate 1,122 downwards.
ATTAACCAGAATGATTCCAACCAATCCTATTAATGCTTTAGCAAATGGAGATATGCTAGGAATTATTTTCTTTGCAATATTTTTTGGTTTTGTATTAAATATGATTGATAAAGATAAATCATCATTGCTAAAAAACATGATTGATTCAATATTTAGTGTTATTATGAAAATTACTCAAATTATTATAAAGTTTGCTCCTATTGGAGTTCTGGGTCTTATGACAAAGACTGTATATACATCAGGACTTGATATATTCATTAATTTGGCAAAATATATGGCAACAATTTTTCTTGGTCTTTCAATACACCTATTTATTACTTTACCTATAATTATATTTTTATTAATAAGAGTAAACCCTGTTAAACATTTTAGAGCAATGGCATCTGCTATGCTAACTGCATTTTCAACTAGTTCTTCAAATGCAACGCTTCCAGTAACAATAAAATGTGTAAGAGAAAATGCTAAAGTCTCTAATGAAGTTTCCAGTTTTGTACTACCAATGGGAGCAACTATTAATATGGATGGGACAGCTCTTTATGAATGTGCTGGAGTCTTATTTATATCACAGGTGTTAGGCGTTTCAATGGGATTAGATCAACAGTTAGTTATTGTTGTTACAGCTCTTCTTGCATCGATCGGAGCAGCAGGTATTCCTAGCGCTGGTCTTGTGATGATATTTATTGTTACAGGAGCAGTTGGTTTAACTGATCCGCAAGTAGGAATTATTGTTGGTGCAATGCTTGCTATTGATAGACCTCTTGATATGTTTAGAACGATGGTTAATGTAACAAGTGATAGTGTAGGTGCGGCTGTTATTGCTACTTCTGAGGGAGAAAAGCTTTATTAATTTTTTTCTCAACTGATTCTAAAAATTTCATATCTGATACATGGTTAATGGGGACTTCAATAATTTTAACTCCATTATAACTAGAAATCTTATTTATGTTTTTGATCAAATCTATAATTTTCATTTTATAATATTTTAAATTAAAAAGAGAAGCAATATTTTTTATTGTTGTTTGTGGAGGTGTAATCCAATAATCATTAAATTTGTTTATATTTTTTTCAGCATAAGGAAGTTGTGAAAATATTTGTCCTCCCTTATTATTAATGACAATAACA
>CAYSDL010000053.1:0-9951 GCA_964429875.1 uncultured bacterium | reverse complement strand
ATCATAAAGAAAGTTTTTGGACAAAATATATTTTTTCACAAGATCATAAAGTTATTGGAATACAGTATGGTATCTCAGCACTGTTTTTTTTACTTTTTGGATTTTCTTTAATGCTTGTCATGCGTTGGGGATTAGCATATCCTGAGGATCCAATCCCTCTAATTGGTTGGATGTTTGAAAATAAAATGTTATCTCCTGATATGTATAACTCTTTTGGTGCAATGCATGGTACAATAATGATATTCTTAGGTGTCGTTCCAATCATTGTTGGAGCATTTGGGAATTATCTAGTACCGCTTCAAATAGGAGCTCCTGACATGGCATTTCCAAAATTAAATATGGCTAGTTATTGGTGTTATTTTATTGGTGGTATGTTTATGTTATCTGGTTTTTTCCTTCCTGGTGGTGCAGCTAATTCAGGATGGACCTCTTATCCACCATTAGCAGATATTGCTACAACTGGTCAGACAGTTTGGTTATTTGGAATGGTCTTTTTAATAACATCTTCATTATTAGGTTCAATAAACATTATTGTTACAATTATACAGCTTAGAGCTCCAGGTTTAACTTGGATGAGGTTACCATTTTTTATTTGGGCACAGCTTGTAACATCGTTTTTATTGGTTCTTGCTTTTCCTCCACTTGAAGCTGCAGGTATTTTTCAATTAATGGATAGATTAGCTTTTACTAGTTTTTTTATGCCATCTGGCTTAATTGTGGGTGGACAGGTTATATCAGGAGCAGGTCTAGATTATGCTGGAGGAGGAAGTCCTCTTTTATGGCAGCATTTATTTTGGTTCTTAGCCCATCCTGAGGTATATGTTCTTATTTTACCAGCTTTTGGTATAATTTCTGAAATTATAGCTAACAATACTCGCAAACCACTATGGGGCTATAAAATCTTAGTTTATGCTGTATTCTTCTTAGGCTTTATGTCATTTATTGTTTGGGCACATCATATGTTTTTAACTGGAATGGGTCAAACAATGAGTATATTTTTTGCTGTAACTACTATGATAATATCAATTCCCTCAGTTGTTATTTTAACATGCTTAGTTATCACACTATGGGGAGGGTCAATTCGTTTTAATACTCCAATGTTATTTGCATTAAGTTTTTTACCTATGTTTGCTATAGGGGGTGTAACAGGACTTCCACTTGGTATTCCATTGTCAGACATTCATTTACATGATACCTATTATGTTATAAGTCACTTCCATTATGTCGTTGCACCTGGTACAATATTTGCAATTTTTGCAGGAATTTATTACTGGTTCCCTAAAATTACTGGTAAAAAGTTAAATGAAGTTTTAGGAAAAATACATTTTATTTTTTCACTTATTTTTATGAATGGTATATTCTTTCCAATGCTAATTCAAGGACTTGCTGGTGTATCAAGAAGATTAGTTGATGGTGGAGTAAGCTATGCGCATGCTCAAGATGTATTACATTATAATGAATTTATGTCAATATCAGCTTGGTTATTGGCAATAGCTCAACTTCCATTTATAATTAATCTAATTATGACACTTATTAATAAAAGAACTGAAAAATCTGACCCAAATCCATGGCGAGCAACAACATTAGAATGGTCATGTCCATCTCCTCCTATAGGTCATGGAAATTTTGAAAAGGAACCTATTGTATATAGAGGTCCTTATGAATATAGTGTTCCAAATCATGAAAAAGATTTTAGTCCACAATTTGAAAAATTAGGAGATAAATAAATGAAAATACCATATAATGAAGACCTTCGACCTGATACTGGTTTATATAATGCAAAATTAGGTATCTGGCTTTTTTTAGCATCAGAGGTTATGCTATTTGGGGGGCTCTTTTCGGCTTATATAATGCTTAGATTGTCGGATCCAAATTGGGCAAATTATGGACAGCAGGCTTTAAATATACCATTAGCAACACTTAATACTGCTATTCTAATTTCATCTAGTGTTACTATGGTTATGTCATGGGTATCTTTAAAACTAAAAGATTTAAAAAAATATAAGATATATATGGGCGCTACACTTCTTTGTTCATTTGGTTTTTTAATTATTAAATATATTGAATATACTGCAAAATTTGATCATGGTTTATACCCATCTACAAACAATTTTTTAGCTGTTTATTTTACTTTAACAGGTTTGCATGGACTCCATGTAATTGGGGGCATCCTTGTTAATGGATACTTTTTTGGACCAGGAATTAAAATGTGGAATAGTGAACCAAAAAGGTTTACAAATAGAATTGAAGTTGCAGGATTATATTGGCATTTTGTTGATTTAGTATGGATATTTCTATTCCCAGCACTTTATTTATTGTAACAATAGGAGATATTTATGAGTAATGATATGAAACATCATGTTAAAGTATATAGAAATGTATTTATTGGTTTATTAATTTTTACAGCATTAACTGTTGGAGCTTCTTATGTAGAATTTAATTACATATGGTTGGGTGTTACTGTAGGTCTTGCTATAGCTTTTGTTAAGGGTTATTTAGTAGCAGCAAATTTCATGCATTTAAATAATGAAAAATCAATTATTTATTTAATATTATCATTGACGGTAGTATTTTTCATTGTTTTATTTTCTATGCCAATGTTATGGCACAATGATTTAATAAAGTCACCTGATTATATTCCAATACAAAATGGTGAAGTATTAAAAAAACATGATCATAATAATCATGGAGAACACTAATTGTCTCTTAAAAATTTCCATATTATTTTTATTTCAATTTCATCTATATTAATGGTTTATTTTGCATATTGGAGCTTTATAAATTGGAGAAATTATGATGATACATCATATATTATATACCTTATAATATCTTTAATCTCATTTATATTTTTGATTATATACTCAACGAAGTTTTTAAAGAAATATAAGGGAATTTTATCTTGATAAGACACATTCTATCATATACTATACTATCAGTTTTTTTGTTTGATTTCTTGAATGCCTGTGCTGTTTGCTATGGTGCTCCAAATGACCCCATAACTAAAAGCCTTAACATATCAATACTTTTTTTATTACTTACAATTATATTTGTACTATTTTGTGTCTTGTATGGTATTATAGTTCTTATGAAAAAATCTAAAAATATAAAAGGAGTCTAAATGACTGAGTATTTACAAAAATTTATGCCTGTTTTATCAGCAAAAAGTTCATATATCGTTGATCAATTAAATGGTATAGTTCATATTTTAATGTTTTTACTTATAATAGGCTGGGGAATATTTTTTATTTATTGCTTAATAAGATTTAGTAAAAAAAATAATCCAAATGCTAACTATCACGGTGTGACAAATCATTATTCTAGTTATGCAGAATATGGAATAGTTATTTTTGAAGTATTAATATTAATTGGATTTGCTATACCTGGTTATAATGCTATAAAATATGAAAAAGTAGAAGCGTCGCATGATGTTGAAGTTAGAGTGATTGCTCAACAATTTGCATGGAATATTCATTATCCAGGGAATGATGGAAAATTTGGTTCTACTAAATTAAATTTAGTTGATGAGGAAACAAATCCAATAGGTTTGGATAGAAAAGGTTATGGTGTAGATGATATTGTTACCTTAAATCAATTACATTTACCTGTAGATAAAATGGTTAAAATGTATATATCATCTAAAGATGTACTTCATAGTTTTTCATTACCTGAAATGAGGGTGAAACAAGATGCTGTTCCTGGAATGCAAATCCCAATTTATTTTACTCCAACTATGACTTCAAAGGAATTTTTAGATAACATTAAAGGTACTGCTAGAGATGGTAAGGGGTATGAAATTGCTTGTGCACAATTATGTGGTAACTCTCATTATCGAATGAGAGGATTTATGACAATCCATACTGAAGATGATTATAATAATTGGCTATTAGAAGAAGCTGAATATCTTGATTCTGAAGGTGAAGATGATTGGGATGATGAATGGTAAAATTAGAAAGGCCCAAAATTTTGGGCCTTTTTTTTAAAAGGAATATATGGCAATAATTACTAGTGATTGGACAGGCACAGAATATTTTAAAGTAAATGATTTTAATCATATTGAATGTTATGTAGGTAATGCTAAACAGTCAATGTATTATTATTGTTTTGTTATGGGTTTCAAACCTTATGCTTATAAGGGGCCTGAAACAGGCTGCAAGGATATCGCATCGTATGTACTTAAAAACAATAAAATATTTATTGTTTTAACAACTCCTCTTAATTCATCTCATCCTGCATCAAATTGGTTATTAAAACACGGAGATGGAATAGTTGATATTTCATTGAATGTAGAATCCTCAGAGGAAGCATATGAATCTTGTATTTCTAGAGGAGCTAGCTCCTCATATCCTTATAAAAAACTTGAAGATGATAATGGGACCTATGGAATCTCGGCAATTAAAACATATGGAGATGTTATTCATTCATTTATTGATAATTCTAATTATGATGGCATTTGGGCCCCTGGATATATTAAATCCCAAGATTTTAATTTCAATATTAATGATACTGGTTTAATACGTATTGATCACGTTGTTGGAAATGTTGAAGAGAATAAAATGAATTATTGGCGTGATTTTTATGAAAATATTTTTGGTTTTACAAATTTTGTTGTTTTTGATGAAACCGACATTTCAACACAATATTCATCTCTTAAGAGTAGGGTAATGAGATCTAAAAATTGGAAAGTGCGTTTACCTATCAATGAACCAGCTCAAGGTCTAAAAAAATCACAGATTCAAGAATATTTAGATTTTAATGAAGGCCCTGGAGTCCAACATGTTGCACTCTTGACAGATGATATATCTAATAGCATTAAATCACTTCGTGATAATGGGATGTATTTTTTAAATGTTCCAGATACTTATTATGAATCTTTATCTGATAGGGTAGGGGATATAGATGAGAGTATTGAAGAAATTAAAAAATTAAAAATTTTAATTGATAGAGATGAAGAGGGATATCTTTTGCAACTTTTTACAAAGCCTGTTGAAGATAGACCAACTTTGTTTTATGAATTTATTCAAAGAAAAGGTTCTCGAGGTTTTGGTCAAGGAAATTTTCAAGCCCTATTTGAAGCCATTGAACGAGAACAGGAAAGAAGAGGTAATTTATAATGCCATTTTATCAAAATAGAGGGTTATTTCCTTCTAAAAGACATACAGTTTTTAAACATAATAATAAATTATGTTATGAAGAATTAGTAAGCAGGGAAGGTTTTTCAAGTATATATACTAATTTGTACCATTTATATATGCCTACTACTGTTAAAAAAATAGGTGATTTGAAAAATTTTGAAATTAATAAAGCCCCATCTAATCATCAAGCTCGACACTTAATGACAAGTAAAACTAAAAATTCTGGTGATGCTATAACATCACGAACTCCATTATGTTTTAATAAAGATATATTTATACATACAGCAAATATTACTAAAAAAATGAATTATTTTTATAGAAACGGACATTATGATGAACTGTTTTATGTACAATATGGTAAGGGAATAATCTCAACAAATTATGGTGATTTATGTTATAAAGAAGGTGACTATGTAGTTATACCAAGAGGTGTAATATGGAAATTAGAACATAATACTAAAACAAAATTATTAGTTATTGAATCAGCTTATCCAGTAGAAACACCAAATAAATATAGAAATAGATTTGGTCAACTTTTAGAATCCTCTCCATTTTGTGAAAGAGACATTATTACACCTACATTAAAAGATCCTATTGATGATAAATCTGATTTTTTAGTAAAAGTACGTTTAAATGAAGGTTTCCAAGATTATATTTATGCACATCACCCATTTGATGTTATAGGTTGGGATGGATATTACTTCCCCTGGATATTTAATATAAATAATTTTGAACCAATTGTTGGCAGTATTCATCAGCCTCCTCCTATACATCAAACATTCTCAACAAAATCCTTTGTTATATGTTCTTTTGTTTCAAGATTGTTTGATTTTCATAAAGATGCAATACCTGCTCCTTATCCACATTCTAATGTTGATTCAGACGAAGTTATTTTTTATAGTGCAGGTGATTTCATGAGTAGAAAAGGTATATCAACTGAGTCAATCACATATCATCCGATGGGACTTCCTCATGGACCACAACCAGGAAAATATGAAGAATCAATTGGAAAGAAAAGAACAGAAGAATTAGCAGTAATGATTGATACATATAGTCCTTTGTCTTTAACTGAAAATTCACTTGATATAGAAGATAAAAATTACCCTTTAAGCTGGAACAAATAATTTGAGCCAATTTCAGATAAAAACAATAGATTTTAAATCTGATAAAGCTCCTATTCAACTTGTTGATTCTTTGAAAAATTCAGGATTTGCTATTATTAGAAATCATGGTATTGATAAATCAATTATTAATGATGTTTATGAAGAATGGAAACTATTTTTTAACTCAGAAAAAAAATTCAATTATCTTTTTGATATAGAAAAACAAGATGGATACTTCCCCTTAAAATCTGAGAACGCACATGGTTATAATCGAAAAGATTTAAAAGAATTTTATCATTTGTATTTACCATGGGGGAGAGTGCCAGAAGAAATAAGCGATAGTTCTATTTATCTTCGTAATCAACTTGTTGATATTGGCACATTGTTATTAAAATGGATTGATGATAATTCCCCTCAAGATATAAGAAATTATTTTTCTATACCATTAAAGGATATGATAAAAGATAGTCAAAATAACCTCTTGAGAATTCTTCATTATCCTCCAATTAAAGAAGGTGAAGAAGAGGGTGCTCTTAGAGCCGCTGCACACGGGGATATAAATTTAATTACTATTTTATTATCAGGATCACAACCAGGCTTACAAGTTTTGAATACAGATAAATCATGGATTGATGTGCCCTCTGATAAAGGTTGGCTTATTATTAATTCTGGAGATATGCTTAATAAATGCTCTAATAATTATTATCCATCTACAATTCATAGAGTTATAAATCCCAAAGGTGCTGATAAAACAAAATCAAGATATTCCATGCCATTATTTTTACATGCAAGAGATGAAGTTGTTTTAAATGAAAAATATACAGCAAAATCTTACTTGGATAAACGATTGAAATCTCTTGGACTTAAATGATAAATAAAATAATATTTACTAGTTATTTATTAATTCTATGTTTTTCCTGTAATAGTAACTCTAAGTCTAATCCATGTGATGTTATGTGTGATAATTGTATGGGAATAGAACAATGTGAGCAATGTTATGAGGATTGTTATAATTCTTTAGATGTTAGGTAAGATGTTTAAAATATTAATTTACTATATCATTTTTATTATCAGGTATCTTGACAAAACAAATACTAATATTAAAGGTCTAAATCTTTATCTTCATTTGTAGCAATACTCTGTTCTTATTTTTTTTGTTCTTATTTAGCAAGAAAGTAGTTTAAATTTTTATTCCTGCACCAATTTTGAATTGAAAATCATCCTTTTCATCAAAGTATATATATTTTCCTGATACAAATAAATTAATTTTATTATTAATCCATCTTTTTATATCAAATTTTAAATTAAAGATATTTTCATTGTCTAAATTTGATTTAATAGAAGAAGAAAAGAGATATTCTGTTTTTTCTTTTTGAATGTTTTTGTCATAAGCTAATGAAGCAAGAATAGATGAATGAGTTCCAGTTTTAATAGATATACCTGATTGTATACCATTTTTAAATTTATAGCCTGCATTAAGTGTTAAATAATCAATATTTTTTGACTCTTTATCTATTAGATCCAATCCACTATAAATATTCTTTTTTGTTATATATTTAAACTGAAGAATATTATCTATATAATTATTTCCAAGCTCTCTTTCCCAGTCTCTTTTTATATAATAAGAATAATTATCTGTTTTTTTTTCAGTTTGTATCATGAATTCATAATCATGAGGTTTTGTATCATCATTAGAAGTTTTTAAACTAATTGAGGTAGAAATTATAGAGGCCAAAAATATTTCTTTAAGCATATTTATAATTTTATAATATAATTAACAGTTATGTATGGAGGCATGTTATTATGAGGCTGATTATTACCTATCGTTGAAGTATTTAAATTATGTACATAACTAAATGATCCCCCTGAATCTCCTTGGCCTCGTGTCGAATGATTATCATAAGCATTTCTTGATGGTAGTTCATCTAATAAAAGCTGATGATTTTCTTCTCCAGAACTGCCTCCAAGATTATCAGCCTGTTCACTCTGAACTCTATTAGCACTTACACCTCCCATATTATCTGCTCCTAACATCATTCTTCCTCTTAAATCAGGGACATTGAATGTTTCACTTCCATTACCAGAACCATAGGTGTCTCCAATAGATGAATATAAATTAAAATAAATTTCTCTACTAATTTCTTGACCATAGCACAATAACCAACCATTGGGAGAAGTTTGTCCTCCAAAAGGCAGTATCGTCCCTGAAGGGATTGGTAGAATCGCTGTATTCATTGTTGTCTCATCTTGAAATATTACATTCCCAGACACTTTTAAGTTTCCATCAACTTCTAATTCAGATGCAAATAAAACTGTCAAAATTGATAGCGCGACTATTTTTTTCATATTTACTCCTTTAATTATTTAAACTTATATTTACAAGACCAACTATATCTACAATGTTAAGCTGTCCATCAGGATATATATCTCCATATAATAAAGCCTCATCAGATGTTTCACCACCTTCAGATATAGCTAATACAGCTTCAACAAGTAAAATAATGTCTGTTATATTGATATTACCATCTTGGCTTAAATCACCTGTATTATCAAATAATAAAGTCCCATTGTTGAATAAAGTACCATCACCAGTAAAAAGTCCTAAAATCTCTAAATATCCATTATTTGTTAATGTGCCATTATTAGTAAAATTTCCATCAACATATACATTTACATCACTACCAATAGTAACTGTTGCACCATTGTTGGTGACATTTGCAAATAAAGAACATACTAATAATATGAATGTTATTTTTTTCATAATTATTCCTTGATTAAAGATTGTTTATTATTTTGAACTTGAATGTTAGCATCTGATGGGAATTGAGCTGTGACTGCAATTTTAAGAGTTGCTGATATATCTCCATTCTCAAAATGAAATTTATGGATTTCACCTCCAACATATGATAAAGAGACTTTTGCTCCATGTCCTGTTGCACCCCAAGCAGTTTGAAACTCTTCTAACATAGAATCACCCCAATCATATTTTAACATCAAATAAAAAATATCTCCATTATTGTTTGTTATAGATAAATTTTCAGTACTAAATAGAGATAATGTTGCATCTTGATTATTATCTAAATCTCCATTTGTAATATCTAACAGAGTTATATCATAATAAATACCATTTTGATAATTTATTTCATAATCATACACTCTAGTCTCAAGTTTATTATCAGCATCTTGCATTAAAGCAATCTGTGCTTCCAATACTGCAATCTGTGCTAATAATGCTTCAATGGTTGGAGATTGAATTTCACCTGTTGCAGTTATTCCACCCTCAACTTCTAATTCACTTGCTATTATAAATGTTAATAAAAATGGTAGTATAATTCTTTTCATAGTTAAATCCTCCTAAACTAAACTTAATAATAGATTGTAAAAAATGCCATTATTAAATGTGTCATTAATTTTGGTATAAACAACTACAAATAAATACAAAATAACAAGTAAATAGGGTAGGGGAAAAAATAAAAAACCCCCTTGTTATAGAAGGAGGTTTTCATTCTTCCGTGCGGAGAGTACAAGATTTGAACTTGTGCATGATTATTACATCATGACGGATTAGCAATCCTCTGCAATTACTCCATTCTTAGACGAGGATTTTTCAATCTCCATTAATGTGGTGTTCAATAGTGTGGTGTTCTTACCATTATTACGCACTTTTTCTACTTCTAATCTTACTTGGTAAGCACTTGGGAAATCTTGAGCCAATC
>CAYSDL010000052.1:0-9967 GCA_964429875.1 uncultured bacterium | reverse complement strand
TATGAAATATTTTATTTTTATACTATTTTCTTTTTGTTTTTCAGATATTTTTAAAGGTGAAATTTCTGATATTCAAGGCAATCCTATTGTTAATGCAAATGTTTTTCTCATCAATAATTCAATGGGTGTTGCCAGTGATAAAGATGGTATGTTTATTTTCAATAATCTTACCCTTGAATCTGATATATTAAAAATTACTCATATAGCATATGATGATTTTACTATTAATGTTGATATATCAAAAGATACATTTATTAAAATATCTCTTATAAATAGATCCATTGATTATAATCCTATTGTAGTAACGAGTACTAGGAGTGAGCGTCATATTAAAGATGTCCCAATGTTAACACATGTTATTGGCCAAGAAGATATTCAACGCACCTCTTATTCTAATATTAAAGAAATATTAGAAATGGCAATGCCTAATGTTCAAATGGTTTCATCAAACCATGGAACTGATAGAGTGAAAATTCAAGGTCTTGATAATAAGTATTTAACTTTTTTGATTGATGGTGATAGAGTCTCAGGTGAATTTGCTGGAAATATTGATTTTTCTATGATTGGATTGTCTAATGTATATAAAATTGAAGTTATTGAAGGAGCAATGTCTACATTATATGGATCTGGGGCTATGGGTGGTGTTATAAATGTAATAACGAAAAAAAATAAAAATCCATATTGGATAAATAGTAATATTAAATATGAACAGCCGATAGGCTTATCTCCCTCTTTGAATATGGGTTTTAATAAGGGTATAATAAATTATAGCTTAAACTTTCAGTATACCACAACTGATGGATATGATTTAACTCCAAATGAAGTAGGTATCTACAATATGTCTTTAGATGAAAATAATTCAAAAATTTTTAATCATAGAATAATTTTAACTCCATCAGATAAAAATAAATTTTTATTTACATTTAAGAATTATTCATCAAGAATTAATAGGTATGATTACTTTGGCGGAAATTTAGTAGTAGATGCTCCATTAAATAGATATAAAGATAATTATTTAAAATTGAAATATGATTACAAAATATCTGATAGTCAAAATTTTAAAATTTCATTTATTAATGAGGAATATTTGAAATATTATTATTATCCCTTTTATTATAACAGTGACAATCCACTTATTATAAATGCAGAAGAGTTTGTTAATGGAAGCCTTAAGAGAAATGAGATTAACTTTCAATACACTATTCAAAGTTCGAAATATAATAGATTGATTGGTTTAGAATCTTATGATGAGAATTATTCTTCGTTTAATATTTATTATCCTGATGGAAGCATGTTGCAGGAATCTATTTTTGAAGGTCAGGATCTAACTAAGACAGATAACGATATTTCACTTTATTTTTATGAAGAAAGAAACTTGCTCTCAGATAATATTCTTTCTTTGGGATTGAGGTTTCAGAATTTAGATCAGAAAAATATTTTGTTACCATCAATATCATATCTTGTCAAAGGAAACAATAATTATAACTACAGAGCATCATACAGTAGGGGATATAGGAACCCCTCAATTAAAGAAAAATATTATGAATGGCAGGACCATGCAGGGGGTCCAGCTATTTTAGGTAATATTGATCTAAAACCTACTGAAAATAATTATTTAAGTGTATCTCTTGATAAGAGAAGCTCTATCAATGATTTTTCTGTAGATGTATATAGGAATGACATTAGTAATATGATTTCTACTGAATATGATGCAAGTGGTGATTATCTTCAATATAAAAACTATAATAATGTTTTAATAAATGGAGTAAATGTTCATTATTATAGAAAAATAACAAACAAATTAAAATTAAAATTCGTATATAATTTAACTGATGCTTCAAGTGATTCAGATGAAATATTAGAAGGGATAAGTAAGCATTCTTTAAGGCTCAACCTTTACTATGCAATAAGTAAGAAGTCAGACCTAGTTGCTAATATAAAGTATGCAGGAGAAAAATTTATTTTTGATCAAGAACAGGATTTTGTTGGGGCTCAATCAATTAAAGAGCTTGCAAGTTATTCTATAGCAGATCTGTATGTAGTATCTTCTTTTGAAAAAACACTTTTAAAAATTGGATTAAAAAATATTTTCAACTATAAAGACCCTGGTAGGTTTACATCAGAAATATTAAATAATTATGATCCGGGAAGACGAGTTTTTATAGAATTCGGTTTAAAATTTAATGGAAAAGTCAATGATTAACAGAAAATTTATTAGATTAGTTTTAATAATTCCTTTATTTATCTTTCAAGGCTGTGATGATGATTGGGTTTTTAATGTGCCAGAAATGCCAGAATTTAATATCATTGATGCTCAGGATTATGATAATTGGGTTTATTATAATCTTGATGATGATTCGATTGTTGATATAACCCATGAAGAATCATTGTTATCTACTGATTGGCATATAGCATTTCAAAGAAATCATGTAAAATTAAATGGCGGATTGTCCCATATAAAAGAAGATGGCGAAGAAATTTATTATTCTGGTAGTCTGTGTGGCATAGTTAATAATAGTCAGGTCTGGACAGATGATTTATTTCATTCTACAGTTCAGATTCCAGATGGTGAATGTTTAGTTAATGAAATGATTCAAGGAAATATGTTTACATTTGAAGGGTGTTATGATCCTGACACTCATTTCTTTACAGACTGTGTTAAAAACCCAGCTTTGGATCAATGGGGGTATTTTGATACTAGCTATCATTTTAATGTAACTAATTTTCAGATTTTTGTTAAAAAAGAAAATGGGGAATATGCAAAAATATGGTTAATTAGTTATTATGATGGCAATGGAGAATCAGGACGTTTATTTATAGCTCAGCAAGAAAATTAAAAATGAAATCCCATTATAGATCTTAAAATTAATTCAGCCTTTTCGTCCTCTCCAGCTACTTTTTTCATAATACCTATTGTCCACCATTTATCCTCATTTCCATGGGCTAAAACAGGCCCTATATATGTAGAGTATTCAGATGATTTTAGATCGAGGCCATAACTAAAATTATCTCCTCTATTATAGGATACCCCCATCGCTAATTCAGCTTCAATTTCTCGATGCCATTTAAATCCGTCGCTGCATGTTAAACACTCTTCTTTTTCATTTTCAAATTCTATAATAGGATTAAAACTGAAATTTACATTATTAAATTTTTGATTAAATATAAATTTGTGTTCAGCTACCCATTTAGTAAAATCGGGTTTTCCTTTTATTTCAGAATAGAATAAGGGAGCCCATTTATGTCCATTTTTAAATACTCTATATTTAAAGCGTAGTTTGTATTCATCATATTTTAATTTTCTTGAAATTGTACCATCCTCATTGTGTATAGGTGATTCTTTAAAAACATTATAAAAACTAACTTCAAGATTCTCGCTCATCCCAATTTCTATTTCTGCTTCTAATTTTAATGTATTTATATTAGCATTTTGAGAAATATCAAAATTAGGCAAATAATTTGTATAATATAATTCAAGTTCTGTTTCTCCAGGGCTTAACATTATATTTTCATATGTCCAAATAAAATTTCTTTGATCTGAAAACACACAGCTCAAGAATATTATTAATATAATTTTTTTCATATTTCTCCTATAATTAATGTAATGAGAATGATTCTCAAGATTATAATTTATATATTAAAATAGATAAATAAAAATATTTTTTATATAAAGGTAGATTGTGTATATTAATATTGAGAATAAATCTCAGTATTATTTATTATGTCAACATTATATGATTTAAATATTAACAAAACAGCAAAAATTCATAGTCTTGATAATTCTTATGAATCTGCTGCTCGATTATCTGAAATGGGAGTTATCCCAGGATCAATTGTGCGTGCAATAAAAAAGAATCCATTTGGTGGTCCAATGCAATTAAAATTAAATAATTACTATATTGCAATTAGAAAAGAGGACGCTCAAATGATTAATATAATTTCCCAATAAATATGTCATCAAGCACTACTTTCTCTCTTTTAGGAAACCCTAATTGTGGAAAAACAGCAGTTTTTAACCTATTAACAGGATTGGATCAAAAGGTATCTAATTATCCAGGTATAACTGTTGAGCGTAAAATTGCGGATATAAAAATTAAAGATAAGAATGTAAGGCTTGAGGATTTTCCTGGAGCATACAGTACAATGCCTCAGTCACTTGATGAAAAAATAGTAAGTGATGCTATACATGGATGGATAAAAAAAACTTCTTCAAAGCCTGATGGTATTATTTATGTTGCTGATATTACAAATTTAAGACGTAATCTATTTTTTCTAACTCAACTTTTGCCTTTAGATATCCCTGTTATTCTTCTTTTAAACATGAGTGATATTGCATCTGATAATATTGTAGATATTGATCTTATGCAGAAAAATCTTGGTCTTTATAAAATAATTAAATTTTCTGCTGCTAAAAAAATAGGAATTGAGAATCTTAAAGATTCTCTTTCTTCATTTAAAGGAGGCTTGCCCCAAAATCATTCATATATGCCTCTATCAAATGAATACATGAAGTTAACAAAGCCACTTAAAGATAAAATTTCCAGTCTATGTACTATGTCTGATAATTTAGCAGAGCATTTATCTTTTTCTCTTCTTTGTAATAGAAAACAGCTTGAAGCACTACATTTAGAGGAAAAGAATTTGCATGACATTGTTTCAACAAAGACCCGTATACTTGATAAGATAGATAAAGATATGAAGAATCATTTAAAAACAATGGAATCAGATTTAAGGTATGCATACATTGATAATATTCTTTCTTCTTCAAATTATGTAGGTGTTAAAGATGTTAAAGAGATATCTACAAGTGAAAAAATAGATAAAGTTTTAACGCATAGTTTTTTTGGTCCTTTTATTTATGTGACTATTCTTTATTTTATTTTTCAATCAATTTTTACATGGGCAACACTACCCATGGATTATATTGATGCAATAATAGGTAATTTTGGTAATTATGTGCATTCCGTGCTTCCAAGTGGAATGTTTAGAGATTTACTGGTAGATGGAATTATAGCAGGGGTTGGCGCAATTGTTATTTTCCTTCCACAAATACTACTTCTTATGTTTTTTATGATCCTCCTAGAAGATACTGGATATATGACCAGAGTGACTTTTATTATGGATAAATTTATGCGTAAAGTAGGTTTACATGGTAAATCTATATTACCTATAATGAGTGGTTATGCCTGTGCTATCCCTGGTATTATCTCAACCAGGACAATAGATAGCTGGAAAGAACGTTTAATTACTATCCTTATTTTGCCTCTGGTTAGCTGTAGTGCTCGCTTGCCTGTTTATGTGCTTATGATTGGAGCATTCATTCCTGATATATATTTATATGATTTTATAGGTCTTCAGGGTCTTATCATGGTTGTGATGTATTTTCTTGGAACAATTACTGCATTTATCTTAGCTAAAGTTTTTAGCAAATTTTTATCAGAGCGATCAAACCCAACATTTATTATGGAGCTGCCACCTTATAGGACTCCTATTGCAAGATCAGTGTTTAAGCAGGTGTATAATAGAGGAAAACTTTTCTTAATTGATGCAGGACAAATTATTATGGTTATATCAATTATTCTATGGTTCCTCGTATCTTTTCCAAAAAATGATTTAGGTGAGACGAAAATCGAGGAAAGTTATGCAGGTAAAGTAGGACATTTTATAGAACCTGTAATAGAACCGATTGGGTTTGACTGGAAAATAGGCATTGGCCTTATTACATCATTTGCTGCAAGAGAAGTTGTTGTAAGCACCCTTTCAACAATCTATAATGTGCAGGATGATGGAGATAACATGGTGAATTTAAAAGAAGCCATGAAAAATGATATTAACCCTAAAACCGGGAAACATGTTTATACGCCACTTGTCGCGTTATCACTTATGATATTTTATGTATATGCTGCTCAGTGCATGGCAACTTTTGCTGTAGTACGAACAGAAACAAATACCTGGAAATGGCCAGCGTTTATGATTGTCTATATGACCCTGCTAGCTTATTTTATGTCACTGCTTGTTTATAGAGGTGGCATGGCTCTTGGATTTGTCTAATATTTTATAAAAAATATTCTTAAATTCCCTCCATGAATTTATTTAAGCTATTATTTTTAATGACTGGTTTTATTTTTGCTGTAGAATTCAACGTCTATCCTTATTTACAAGATGCAACACCAAACTCTATACATATATTATGGGAAACTGATTCAGAATCTCTAAGTGTTGTTGAATGGGGAGAATACGTATTTCTTTCTGAAACAACTACAGGTTCATCATTTACCAATTATGGAAGCTCTAAAATTCATACTGTCCATCTTGAAAATTTAGAACCTAATACCAGATATTATTACAGAGTAATTTTAGGAAATTATGAATCCTATTCTGATTTATATGATTTTATTACTCCACCAGAGCCTTCTTCAGAAGCATCATTTAGAATTATTGCAATGAGTGATATGCAAAGAGACAGCTCAAATCCGGATAAATTTGATGAAATTATTCATGATGGGGTAATTGATTATATTTCTGAGGAACATAGCGATGACCTTGCATCAGAATTAGCAATGGTACTGATCACAGGAGATCTTGTTGTTACGGGGACCTCTTATTATCAGTGGCAAGATCATTTTTTTGGACCCGCTAAAGACTTATTATCACACGTCCCTTCATACCCTGTATTCGGTAATCATGAACAGAACACAGATTATTACATAAAATATTTTCATCTTCCAGATAATGGGACTCCTGGATATGAGGAACATTGGTACTACACTGACTATTCTAATTTACGTGTAATTGGTCTTGATTCTAATGGAGGATATCAAGTCCAGGCTCAACTTGATTGGCTTGAGAATGTCTTAACAGATGCATGCACAAATGAGAATATTGATTTTGTTTTTGCACAATTACATCATCCTTTTAAATCAGAATTATGGACGCCTGGTGAAAGTAATTATACGGGTGATGTTATAGGACGAATGGAAAGTTTTACTGACGAATGCGGAAAACCAAGTATTCACTTTTTTGGTCATACTCATGGATATTCTAGAGGACAGTCTCATGATCATAATCATCTCTGGGTCAATGTTGCAACAGCAGGAGGCGCAATTGATTATTGGGGTGAATGGCCACAAGCAGATTATGATGAATTTACAGTAACCCAGGATGAATGGGGATTTGTAATGGTAGATGTTGAAGCAGGAGAAGATCCTCAGTTTGTACTTAAACGAATTAGTAGGGGTAACCAAGAAATTTTTAGAGATAATGAAGTTCGTGATGAAATTGTCATTCGTTTTAATAATAACATACCAAATCAACCTGTGGGAGTGGCAGTTGAAGGTATACAGGACCCTGATTTTCTGGTGTTATCAGCAGGCGGGTTTGTTGATACAGACGGGGATGATTTTATGGCTTCGCAGTGGAAGGTATATCAAGATTGCAATTTTAGTACCAACCCTGTAATAAGTGAGTTTGTTAATAGTGAAAACTGGTATTTTAATGAAAACACTCAAGAATCTGTTGATTTAACTGAGCTCTCTATTTCAGGATTAAATGGCAATAACTCCTATTGTTTTATAGCTCGTTATCGTGATGGTAGTTTGGGATGGAGTGAATGGTCAGAGCCTGTATCTTTTGATACAGCGGAATCCCAGTATTCTGCAAATATGCTAATCAATCCAGGCGGTGAGCAAGATATTTTGGGATGGACTGTGGTTGAAGGATTTATGGAATCATTAGAAGAATATGATTGTGATGGTGTTCAGCCGCATAGCGGGGATTATTATTTTATTGTAGGGGCGCTTTGCAATACAGCAACCTACGCTGAAGCATATCAGGCGGTTGATGTATCTGAATACATAGACTGCATTGATCAAAATTTAGCTTTTGCTAATTATGGAGGCTATTTATCAGATTGGGGTGGCTCAGATTATCCAGAATTTTCTGTTTCATTTAGAGATGAAAATGGATATGAAATTGATAGAACTGATAATATTGGCACCTATAATGCATTTTGGACGTATTTTTCCAATGAATATCAAATACCTATAGGGACAAGATCAATACAGATGATATTAATGGGGACCAGGTATGCTGGCGATGATAATGATAGCTATTTTGATGATTTATTTTTAAAAATATGGCAAGATGAAAGCTGTTTAAATATGCTAGGAGATTTAAATCAGGATAGTATTATTAATATTCTGGATGTTATTCTTCTTGTTAATATTATTTTAGGAACAGAGCCAACTGATTCTCAGCAGATAACAGGTGACCTGAACAGTGATGGAATTATGAATGTACTTGATATTATCCTGCTTGTAAATATTATATTAAATAGATAAGTTGTTTATTTAGATAGGAAAGCCACAACCTCTTCCACATCATCTTCATTTAAGATAATTGTAGATTGAGCCTGCCTGATAATAATAAGATCTGAACTTCTAGAGAAAGTTACTCCATTGCCAAGCTTAATAAGTTGGCCATCTCTCATTAAAAGATTGTCTCTTTCAATTTTATGTTCCCGGGCGTGCTGTTCCGCATTATTAATCGAATCCAGATTTCTATTATGGATAGTCATAAATAAACCAATAGCAACAATCCCTGCAAATGTTAAAAATTCTCTATACATGTTTTTTCTCCTAAACTCCGCGTATTTAGGTAACTATAAGTTAATATATATTATTTTTATTATTAAATACTAATCTTTATATTTAAAGAAGAATTTTATATGTCTTTAACTCTTAGAGGAGAGCGGTGAATATATCATCAACTTTTTTTATTTCCAAAAAAAACATAGGAGAGTTATATGTTAAATAGAAAAAAAATAATTTTATTATTAGGTGTTTTTATATCATTAAGTAGTGTTTTTCCATTTTATTATAGGTTTGATGTGATTGGAGATTATGATAGTTGTGGCACTGAAAGTGCAACGTTATATTTAGATAATGAACAAGTAGGAAATTCTTGTGGCTCTTGCGACCCTGGACCTTCTGATTACAATTTTTCTCAAGGTAAAACACAAATGAGAATAATAAATGGTAGTGGAGTAGATGATGGTTTTTGTAATGATAATTGGTTTTATGTTTCAGTTTATGATGATAATTGGACTCTATTATGGTCTGATGATTGGAATGCTCCTGGAAATAATGCTGACTATACTTTTAGTATACCTTCAAGTCTTTTTTTCAATATTGTGGATATCTCAGATAATACTTTTGAATTAGGTGTATATTCTGAATACACAGTTCAATATGATAATCACTTTGATGGATGTGGTCAAATATCAGACTACACAACAGGTAGTTTTAATCAGCATGTTTTATTAAATGATGTGGATTTAGGAGATAATGTTTGTGAACTTACATTTGGATATTTGCCTCTATATCCCGAAGATTTACAAGGACTATCAATTGATTTAGTAATGCCTGTCGGTACACTTTCATACTCAATAGATGCAATTGATATTTTAAATATTAATACACAAAATCCAAATTTTTCAGATATACCTTTAGGAGCATTTTTAGAACAAGATGTTATTGTTTCTAATATTACAGGATCGATCCAAGAGATTGATGATATTTTTATTGCTAATATTGATTATAGTGATACATCATGGGTTATGTTAGATGAATTTGAAATAGTAAATGAAACCCAATTTGAATTAAACTCTGGAGAAAATCAGACTCTTACTATTCGTTACACACCAGAAGATGATTTGCCTGATAATGGATTTTTGTATTTTTCTTCTCCAAACTATTTAAGCTATGTTACAGCCATTAGCGGAAATTCTACAACGCCTACTGTAACAATAGATCCTGATTCGTTGCAATTTGGATCTGTCCAATTTGGAGCACATAAGGATCTTCAGATTTCGATTATCCCAGACATATCTGTTGGAGAAATTAATGTTGTAGATATTAACACATCAAGTCCTGAATTTACAATTGTCTCAGATACATCTTTTTCTATA
>CAYSDL010000051.1:0-10061 GCA_964429875.1 uncultured bacterium | reverse complement strand
TATATTCAATCTTAGAAAAGGCGAGCCTTCTGTTATGGAAGGCTCGTTTTTTTTACTTCAAAAATTTATTTATTGGGATTATTTTTTACTTACTTGGAATATTTTTAACCCGATAAATGATCCAATTAATTGACCTGATATAAAGTAAATAATTGATTGTGGTGCAATACCAGTAAATGTATTTGTAAAAACTCTAGCAATAGTAACAGCTGGATTTGCAAAAGAAGTTGAAGATGTAAACCAGTACCCTGCTGTAATAAATAGAGCAACTCCTATTGCAACTGAGCTTTCATCCTTATCTCTGATAAATAGGATTGTCATTATAAGTCCGCATGTAGCTATAATTTCACTGACAAGCAATGGAAACTCTCCTCTTATATTTTCAGAAATTTGGAACACTATTGTTTCAAAAATATAATGAATTATAAAAACAGCAATAATCCCGCTTGCAATTTGAACAATCACATAATACAAAAAATCTTTTAAATCTATTTCTTCTTTTAGTAAAAATACAAAACTAACAGCTGGATTAAAATGTGCTCCAGATATTGATCCAAACATTTTTATTAACACATAGAGGATTGCACCGGTTGCTATGGTATTTCCCAAAAGCGCAACAGCATTATTTCCATTTGCTAGATTTTCAGCCATAATTCCAGATCCAACTACAACTGCTACTAAAAAGAAAGTTCCTATTCCTTCTACTAAATATTTCATCATTCCCTCTTTAATTTTGTTTATTTAATTGTATTTTTAACAATTTTATTTTATCTATAATATTATCTCTAATTTCAGAATACTTTAATATTAATTCCTCATCATTTCCCTTATACTTTGCAGGATCTTCAATATTCCAGTGTATATGTTTACTTTTAGATATAATAGGACATTTATCTCTAGCATCTCCGCATAATGTAATAATGAGATCAAATGAATTAAATTCATCATTATTTATTTTTTTTGATTTATGATTGGAAATATCAATCCCTATATTTTGCATTACCTTAATAGCATATAGATTTACTTTCTCTGGTTGCGTGCCACCACTACTGATCTGAAAATGATTTAAATGTTGTTTGGCAAAACCTTCTGCCATTTGGGATCTACAGGAATTGCCTGTACATAAAAATAGAATTTTTTTTTTAATAAATTTGCTCAAGAGCTTGTGAAATATTCAAAGAATAGTCACCTATATGCTCTAAATGTTTTATAATATCCATGTAATGTAATTCTGCTTTAAGGTTAGATTCTTTTGTAAGTCTATTTCTTGATGAGTCTAATAGCTTATTTCTAGTATTATCAATTTCTTTTTCCATTTCAATTGACTTCTTAAGATCTGAATCACTCATGCCTTTTATATTATTTGAAATAAATGTATCATTCCACTTTATAAATTTATAAACAGAATTATGTAATCCTATAATTTCAGCATTCATTTCATCATCAAATTTCAAATCATTTTCTGCCTTTTCAATATGCAAAAATAAATTAAAAACACTATCACCTATACTTTCGAGCTCACTAGTTATCCTCATCATAGCTGCTGCACTTTTTGAACTTTCAATACTTAATTCATGCTTTGTGCATTGAGCAAGATAATTTGAAATTTCTTCCTGCATTTCATCAGTTTTATTTTCGCTTTTTCTAATCTTTAAAATATCATCTTGAATACTTTCCCTTTTTTTAAATGACTGCTTAAAAGAATCAAGCATTTTTATTATCAAATTTGACATCTTAATAACTTCTTTTTTAGCTTCAATAATAGCGATTTCTGGGACAGGCTGTACTCCTGTACTAAAATATTCTAATTTATATTGTTTCTCCTCTTCTTCTTCTTTTGTTGGTTTTACCATTTTTTTAACTATTTTTGCAATTTGTGGGACAAACCAAATAAGAAGCAATACATTAGTAATGTTAAAAATTGTATGGAACATTGATAAATGGACAGGAATATTTTCAGGGTTTGAAGGATCTCCTGGGACTATATAATCAATAAATGTTACAAAAAAACTAAAAACAATCAACATCCATACAACACCAAAGACATTAAAGATAAGGTGTGCTCTTGCAGTCCTTTTTGCATGAAAATTTCCACCTAATGATGCTAGATAAGCAGTAATAGTTGTACCAATATTTTCACCCAAAATAAGTGCTGCTGCAGTAGGAAAATCTATCCATCCTTTAAATGCCATAGTTATTGTAATAGTCATTGCAGCACTTGAAGATTGAACTGTAATTGTTAGTATTACACCTACTAAAATAAAAATAAATATCGATATAATTCCTAAATCAGTGTAGGAGGATAAAAACTCAAGAACTTCAGGATTATTTTTGATATCAGGAACTGAATTTTTTAGGAATTTCAGACCTAAAAAAAGCAATCCAAATCCAACAAATATTTCTCCAATATTTTTTCTTTTTATTTTTTTTGAAAAAATAAGAGGAAGTCCGATACCTATTGCTGGAAGAGCTATGCTAGAAATATTGAATTTAAATCCAAGTATAGCAACTAACCATCCTGTGATAGTTGTCCCTATATTAGCACCCATCACAATGCCAATTGATTGTGTTAAACTGAGCAGGCCTGCATTAACAAAACTCACAACCATTACAGTTGTAGCTGAAGATGATTGGACTAAACATGTAGTTAAAAATCCAGTAAAAACACCAGCCACTCTATTTTGAGTCATGTAACCTAAGATATCCCTTAGACGACTTCCTGCTGTCTTTTGGATCCCCTCACTCATAACCTTCATTCCAAATAGGAATACACCCAGAGACCCAAGTATATTTAGAATAGTGCTAATCATATTTATTTATTTGAAATTTGATAATTAAATTTATTAAATAATTCTTTATATGGAATATATTTTAAATTAAAATTTAAACTCAAAATTTATTTTATATGTTTCATCATCATCATCTACTTTAATCATATTTGGGCATATTTTAAGTCCTTTTGTTGGAGCCCAAATAAATCCCGCCATTAATGTATCTGTTTCATTATCATCAGTATCAATGTTAGGATCTTTACTATCCTGTCTAATATACAGAGTAAGATTATTTGAAAGTATATAATTCATTGAAACAGACATAAGAGAAGCCTCGATTCCATCACCTTTAGTATAATATTCTGCCCCTGCAACTAAGTTATTATTTGACCAGCCACCAAAAAAACCCCGTACTGTTTCAGAATTTCCAGGGTCAGGGTCTATATTTGAATAAACCATTCCGACATTATATCCATTGTTTTTATCAAGCCGCTTTTCACCATATAATACTTGAAGTGAAATTTTCTGTTTATCATCAACAACAGAATGCTTATATCCTTCTCCATTTGTCATAAGTAAGCTAGTAGAAATATTTCCAAAACTCTTAGAGAACCCAATTCCTAAATCAGCAGCAGCTACACCCCAGTCTGCATAATCAAGTGCACTTTTTGCAATAAAACGATTTCCCCATGTTTTTTCTTGAACATTAAACATATTCATACCAATGAGTCCCATAGATATTTTTATTCCATTTTCAATCTTCCAATCAAGTTGAGCTTTCTTTAAATATGCTGTCCAGCGATCATCATCACCAACTTTCCCAACATCAGTTTGAAATGTAAATGATAACTCTTCTGATATTTCATTTTGATAAGTAAAGTATGTTCTAGAGAGGCCAAAACCATTATCTTCAGAAAAATTAAAATATGAAACTCCGCTGATATCATTTGCTAGTAAAAAAGTAATAAAAATTATTGGTATTAATATCTTCTTCATTTTTTCTCCTATTTGCATATAAAAAATTACACATATAATGTTAAATCTATATATAAAAAAATGAATTATTTGAATAGAGGATTAGTATTCTTGATCAATAATAATATCTACAAGAGTAACAATATCAATTACATTGATTTGTCCATCAGGGTATATATCTCCAAGATGCAATTCACTATTAGTAGCGTTTTCACCTAAAAACCCATTTAGTATGATTTCAACAAGTATAACAATATCTGAGACATTGAAAACCCCATCCGTATTTAAATCTCCTGTTTCACATGAGTCATTATCGATAAAATTTGAACCACACCCAACATAAAAAGATCTCGTATCTTTTAACTCTTCATTTATGTATAAATTAACATCAACTGAGTCATCAAATGTTTCCCAATCTGAAGCTGTGATTAGAGGATTTAAATAATTACTATTAGAAAATTCGAATAGAGCACCAGTAGATGGGTTAATAATTTTCCATTCATTTACTTCATCATGATTTCGATGTAATGTTCTATCATAAATTCTTCTTCCTACATATGAGGAGAAATCATCTTGGCAATATTCATTTACTTCAACATGACCAATATCATATCTAGGTTCATCATAATTATTATTAAATCCTTCTATATACTCAGAAAAATAATTTTGGCATTCATTTATAATGTCTCCAATACTTTGTTCTGTGTTAAGGTTATCTTCTTCAAAATTTATAAATTCACTTTCAAGCTCAAATAGTTCATTGAAAATACCATCATGATTTGTAGAATAATCATTATAGCTTCCTGTATATTGCTTTAAATGCTGTGTATCAACCCATCTTTTATATGGGTGATTTTCATAATTTTCATGTGTATCATAATCAAAAACTTCCTGTCTTATAATAATAGATGAGTCAGATAAAGAAGAAGCATCTGTTAAAATATTATCATCATAATCCAAAACCTTAAATGGAATATAGGGTGTTATTAATGGGTTTCCAAGTGCAGCAAACATAACTGAATTTGTTGGATCATTTTTAACACTCTTTATTACAACAGAAGAAACTGTTTCAGCTCTTGAAATACTATATTTAGAAAGAGCATATCCAGCTGGACGACCTATAGCACATTCATAGGATTGTTGATAAAAATATGTATAATCATAATCATTTTCATCCAAATAAAATTCAATATATCCATCACTATCAATATAAGACTTATTTAAACTTCTTAATAATCCAGGTCTACCCAAATCTGGATTAGTAGAAATTAAAGTTTCAATAATTTTTTCCGTATCTAAATTAGATTGCAAATAATTTTCTGTAGCACAGTACCTAACTTTATTTGATAAGAGTACACCATCCTCATAATCATTATGTTCTGAACAATCATAGCTATTTAATAAATCTAAATCATCATCTGTAGGATTATCTGTAAGTTTAAAATGATTTGTTCTAATCAAGAAATCCATATTTTCAGAAAACTCTTGTTTACAATAATGTAATCCTGAGTATGTAGCTAAGTTGTTACATTGGATTGTATCTGATGTATTAATTTCATAAATTGCTCCAAACCCATTACTATCAACAACAGCAAAATTTGATAAAATAGAATTTGTAGAATCAATCTGTAAAGAATCAATAATTGACTGAAAGTCAGATATGGTATAACAGTTTTCAAGAGCATTTTTAAATAATTCTTTTTCATTTGTAATATCTCTAGTATTTCTTCCTTCAATATCTGGGACCACTATTGAATTTACAATACCAAATCCTGAGCTATTCATACCCATAAAGATATCATTGCTATTTCTTGAGTTAACAGAAAAATGAGAAATAGTACTATCTGTTGAGTTATAAAAATTAACATCACTTTTAATTCTTCTATCAATTTCTAGGTTACGTAGAGCTAAATCTCTATTTTTCCAGAGGATGGCATTGCCTTCACTGTCCCTAGTAATTCCTATAGTGCAAGCAGTGAGTATATTAGATATAACAATTAAATAGAATAGATAATTCATATAATCCTTAAATGAACATAAAATATATTTGTTTCACAAACATTCTTTGAATCTAAATTTAATTATTAATTGAAACAATATCTTTTTTACTATATTTATTAATTTCATATATTAATTTATACAAGTCCCATGGCAAGAATTTCAGAACAATCAATTGAAAAAGTACGGCAGACCGCAGATATCGTGGAAGTCGTTTCAGGCTACGTTGAACTTAAACAGCGAGGGCGCAATTTCTTTGGACTCTGTCCTTTTCATCAAGAAAAAACTGCATCATTTTCTGTAAACCCTGAAAAGCAAATCTATAAATGTTTTGGATGTGGAGCTGGTGGTGGATCAATTAATTTTGTTATGGAAATTGATAATCTTGAATTTGCTGATGCTGTAAAACATTTAGCCCAGAACTTTAATATCACTCTTGATATACAAGGGGGTGATAGCAAAAAATTCTCTGATTTAAAATCACAACTTATGGCTATTCATGAATTTGCAACAAACTTTTATCAAAAAGCACTTGATACAGAAAATGGAAAAAAAGCCTTAACCTATCTTAAAGAACGTGGCCTTACAGATAATATGATTTCTGATTTTAAAATTGGTTTTAGTCCAGACAGTTTTAATGACCTTCTTAAATTATTACAAAAAGAATCATTTTCAGCTGAAGCAATGAAACTATCAGGACTTTTTATACAATCTGAACGTGGTTATTTTAATCGTTTCAGATCTAGAATTATGTTTCCTGTACAAAACTATAAAGGAAACGTAATTGCGTTTGGTGGAAGAATTTTCAATAAAGATGATCCAGCAAAATATCAAAATTCTCCAGAAACACCTATATATACAAAAAGTAATGTTCTCTATGGCCTTTTTCAAAATGGGGAAAATATTAGACACTCAAAAAAAGTTATTTTAGTTGAAGGATATATGGATCTTTTACAGCTTACACAAGCGGGTATTAATGATTGCCTCGCTATATCAGGCACAGCATTTACTGAAGGACATGCTACAATTTTAAAACGATATACAAATAATATTTATGTTACCTTTGATGGGGATGATGCTGGGAAGAAAGCTTCTATAAGATGCGGATATATTTTAGCTGCAAATTCACTGGAACCAAAAATTATCACTCCACCAAATGGATTGGATCCAGATGATTGGATCATTGAAAAAGGAAAAAATGAATTTGATGATGCTTTAAATAATGCAAGCGATATTATAAAATCACATTATAATTATTTTTCTGATAATACACAAACAGGATCACTAAGTACCAATGAATTTATACAAGAATGTTTAAATGAACTTATTAATGTTAATGATCCAATTATTCAAGAAATAATGATCAAACGGATTTCTGATCTAACATCCATAGATCAAAAAAATATTGTCCAGGTTTTAAATGAAAAAATACAAAAAAGATCGCGCTTTAAACAAAATAAGCAAAATGATGAAAGCGATACTAAAACTACCATTATCTCAGATAAAAAATTTCCTGTAAAGTTGTATGATGACATTATAAGGCTTTGCTTTTCTGAAGATAAAAAAATTAGAGAGTTTATTTTTGAAAAGCTTAATCAAGAATGGATAAAATTACCTGAATATAAAGAAATTTATGATAAAATTTACATTCACTTAAAAGCATTAGAGGGTCCCCCTGTAAATATTATAGCTGAACAAATTGAAACAAAACTATCCAGACAAAAACTGATTGATCTTACTTTTGATTTAGAAAAATTTGAACCTAGTTTTTCAATGGCCCTTGATTGTATTATAAGAATAGAACAATCAATGATTCAGGAGAGCATTGATAATCTAAGAGAAAAATTAAAAGATGTTGAGGATAATGAAGAACTTGATATCATCAATCAGCTATCTAACCTTGAACAAAATATATTTAAAGTTAAAGAAAAGTATAATGAAGAGTAGTTCCTCTTACAGCTCCTTTAATAGATTTCTAAAATATGCTAGACCTTGGAGAGGTCGAATTGTACTGTCAAGTATATACTCTATTTTAAATAAATTATTTGATATTGCTCCTGAAATTTTAATTGGAATTGCTGTTGATCTTGTTGCAAAAAAAGAAAATAGTATTATTGCAAATTTAGGATTTGAAAGTATTCAATCACAAATAACTGTTCTTGCCATTGCAACTTTTCTTATATGGGCTTTTGAATCATTCTTTCAATATCTATACTCTATCTCGTGGAGAAACCTCGCACAAAGTGTTGAGCATGAAATACGAATGGATGCTTATAATCATGTTCAAAAACTAGATATGGAATGGTTTGAAAATAAAAAAGTTGGCGATGTAACATCTAAATTAAATGATGATGTAAATCAGCTTGAAAGATTTTTAGATAACGGCTTTAATACAATTATTCAGCTTATTATATCTAGTCTTGCTATTGGGGCTGTATTCTTTTATATATCTCCGCTTATCGCAACAATATCTATTTTACCCATCCCAGTTATTTTACTTATTGCATTCTTTTTCCAAAAGAATTTATCACCAAGATACCTTGCTGTTAGAAATTCTGTAGGGTTATTAAATAATACTATATTTAATAATCTTATTGGGATATCAACCATAAAAAGTTTTGTTACAGAGAAAATTGAATCATTAAGAGTAAATAAACTAAGCACTGATTATAGACTTAAAAATAGACATGCAATTAAATTAAGCTCTGCATTTATTCCAATTGTAAGAATGGGAATATTAAGTGGTTTTCTTGGGACTATGATTGTTGGAAGCTATCTTGCTTTAGATGGCACCATAGCAATTGGGTCTTATAGTATTCTAGTATTTTTAACTCAAAGATTTTTATGGCCGTTTACTACACTTGGCGAGACTGTGGATCTTTTTGAACGTTCAATGGCATCTACAAAAAGAATTTTAGATTTAATTGATACGCCTGATGAAATAAAAGATAAAGAAAATGCAAAAAGCCTTGATGATTACAACCATGATATAAGTTTTTCAGATATCACTTTTCATTACCAGGATAAAAAAGCAGTATTTAATAATTTAAATCTAAGTATAAAGAAAAACTCACTTGTTGGAATTGTTGGACAAACAGGAGCAGGAAAAACAACTATTATAAAATTATTACTTCGTTTTTATGATCCAATAAATGGGCAAATAAAAATTGGAAATCATGATATCAAAGACCTGAAAATAAAAGATCTTAGAAAAAATATAGG
Source organism: uncultured bacterium (assembly GCA_964429875.1). Classification (GTDB taxonomy): domain Bacteria; phylum Fidelibacterota; class Marinisomatia; order SCGC-AAA003-L08; family D37C17; genus CAYSDL01. The sequence goes on along the minus strand of CAYSDL010000051.1, from coordinate 1,095 downwards.
TTATGTAAGTCAGGAAATATTTATGTTTGATGGAAGCATTAAAGATAATATTGCATACCCAAATTTAGATAATGAAGAAAAGATTCTAACTGCTGCTAAACAAAGTCAGGCACATGAATTTATAGAAAAACTTCCTAATGGATATAATACTTTTATTGGAGAACGTGGTCAAAAACTATCTGTTGGTCAAAAACAAAGGATTGCTATAGCTAGAGCTCTATATAAAAATCCCCCTATTTTAATTTTCGATGAAGCAACCTCATCTGTTGATAATGAAACAGAATTGTTATTGCAGAAGGCACTTAATGAAATATCAAAAGATAGAACCACCATTGTAATTGCACACAGATTATCAACGGTAAGAAATGCTGATAAAATATTTGTTCTTGGAGATAATACCATTGTAGAATCTGGAAATCATGAAGAGCTTTTGAATCAAGGAGGGATTTATGATAAACTATGGAAAATACAAACTGGGAAAATCTCCTTAGAGCATTAGAATAATATTATGCTTTTATGTATTAAGTAATATAAATTTATGCCCTATTTCGGGCCCTTAGCTCAGTTGGTTAGAGCAGCGGACTCATAATCCGTTTGTCCGGGGTTCAAGTCCCTGAGGGCCCACACCAATATGAAAATACTAAACCCTTCAAGAAATTGAGGGGTTTTTTATTTATATAATTTTGTAAATTAAGTTATGTCCTCAAATATAGAAAGAAAACTCGCTGCAATTATGTTTACTGATATTGCTGATTTTACAGCTCTATCAGCTAAAGATGAAAATAAAGCTCTTGAACTACTAAATCAGCAAAGTAAAATACTATCTCCCATTACTTCTAAATTTAATGGGACTCTTCATAAAAAGATAGGAGATGGCCTACTCTACACATTTTCAACAGTCACTGATGCTATAAAGTGTGCTATCCAAATTCAAAAAGAAACATTAAAAGTTAAAAATCTTAACATCCGCATTGGTATACACCAAGGGGAAATTGCACTAATGGAAGGAGATGTGCTAGGTGATGATGTGAATGTTGCATCGCGTATTGAAGCATTTTCTCCAATTGGAGGAATATCAATATCTGAAAATTCATA
>CAYSDL010000050.1:8910-10149 GCA_964429875.1 uncultured bacterium | reverse complement strand
CAGGTGTATCTATACTTCAAAAACAAGAATCTTTAATTAATCCACTTCTTGATAAACACAAAGGAAATCTAGTTAAAAGAACAGGAGATGGATATCTATTGGAATTCTCCTCTTCTGTTGAAGCTGTTGAATGTGCGATGGCGCTACAAGGAGCAATTAAAGAATACAATGCAGATAATAATAAATTAGCATTTCATATTAGGATAGGCATTCATCTTGGAGATATAATGATAATGGGTGATGATATCATTGGTGATGGTGTGAATATCGCTGCTAGAATTGAACCTATGGCAAGTCCTGATGGAATATGTATGACCGAATCTGTCTATCAATCAGTAAAAAGCAAATTAGATTTATCTCCTCAAAGAATAAGTGATGTAGATTTAAAACATATTGATGATAAATATACATTATACAAATTACCTGAATCTAATAATATCGAAGATAGTAAAAGAAGTGAAGTAAAGAAGTTTAATATCCAAATTTCTAAAATTGAAAATACTATCAGCAGGAAGAAAATATATTCTTTATTTATTAAATCACTTTTATATCTCTCTGTTAGTTTTATTTTTGGATTTATTGGCGGCTATTTCTCAGCTGGAATAGCTGATGTAGGAGTCAAAGGAATTTTTGCTACAAAATTTCCAGTTTCAGAAGTTTTAGATTTTTTACCTAAGATAACTCTGGGAATATTCGCTACATCATTTATAATAACTGCTATTTTCTTTAGAAAAATAACAAAGTTAACTTTTAATGATATAAGAGACGTTGAAACCTTGATTGATATTTTAATTACACAAATAAGTTGCGATTATGTTGGAAAGAAAAATGATAAAATAATTTATATTTATAGAGAATACCCTAAAATATTACGCTTTTTTGAAAATTGGATAGACAAAACGTTTTCAGCTTGGGGAAAAGTAAAGGTGATAAATGTTGTTTTTGATGGTAATACAATAACTTTTGATGGTATGAATTATGTTCTTTTTAGATTAATTAGAAAAATAAAAAATTATTCTATAAAGTCTACCTAAGAAAATATCCTATAGTAAATCCCAATATCACAACTATTAAAACTTTTAATATATCGTTTAATCCCTTAAACCAATTTATAATTTTTATCATAATATAACTTACTGTTGCAGTTGATTTGCTGCAAGTGATATGTGTATATTTCTTTGTTAACATTGGAGGAATTATGAAAAAATTATTATTACTAACCTTTTTATCACTAACTAT
>CAYSDL010000050.1:0-8810 GCA_964429875.1 uncultured bacterium | reverse complement strand
ATTGATGACCTCCAAGCACAAATTGATGAACTTGTTGAGCAACTTACTGGTTGCGTTGATTGTGTTGGTGATGTAAATAGTAGCTCCCATGTTAACGTAACTGATGTTGTATTAATGGTTGAGCATATTCTTGATGCAGAAGATGGAGAGTGTATATCTAATTAATGAAAAAAGAAACTAATAAAGTAGCTATTATGTTTGGATTAGGGATTATTATAGGTCCTTTGATTGGAGTAATTGTTGATAATATAGGATTAGGCATTTCTTTATTTTGGGTCCCTGGAGCAATAATGTTAGCAATTCAAGAAAAAAATAAGAAAAACAATAAGGATAGCTAAATATAATTTCAACCCAATTCCCAACCCCACAAGACCATTTGATGGGGGAGGCTACATCAAAACAACACCCACACCCATTCTAATATATTTTTTTGAAAATTAACTGAAAAGTTCATTTGAAAAAAGCAACTAAGGGGGGTGGCTTGTATATAAGAGAGCATATAATCAAATCCTAAAATTTTTGAAATATTTTTTGGGTATATGTTTAGTGTAAGTTTATATGAAAATCCTAAGGTACACTTGACGCCATTAGAAGCATAAAAACTATATGTTGTTTCCCAAAATAAACTTATTTATATTATTACACTTAGTTAGGTATTTGTGCCTATAATTGATTTATAGTATCCGACCACAACTATTCTGATTTAAACTTAATTTAACACTTAACATTGTATCTATAAAATTGGTACAGGGAGGATTAAAAAAGTATGAAAAAGAAGCAATTAAGACAACTCATCAAACAATCTGTAAGCGATTCATCACATCTTGTTCCAAAATTAAAAAAAGTATCTGATTGGATTGCTAATCATAAAATTGATAATCTACTCTCCGAAGTAGAATCTTGGGATGAGGACTATGTAAATAAATCTCTTAGTAGTAAAGAATTTGAAAAACATAAACTTGACAATGGGTGGGACATTGATTGGTCTACCAAAGATGAGATTGTTGGTCAATTACAAGATTTAAAATATGAATCTACAAAACTGGAAGAATCCACTAATAAAATAATTTGGGATATAATATATGATTCTAAAGGCAAGGTTAATTGTATTGATATGGATCAGAGTGATTGGGAAATGATAGAGGTTGAACTAAAGAAAAAAGATGAATTAAAACAGAATAAAATATCTCAAGATATTGAATTGATTGTTGATGCTATGCCGATAGCTATGGAATTAGTTCAACAAGAATATTCTATGCAATTTAGCGACTTAACAAAAGAAAGAATTATGCCTATTGTTGCATCTTGTATTGTTAAGCAACATAATAGAAAATTAGGACAGAAACATAAAAAGTTAGAGGAAAGAGATAAAAGAATCGCTGAAGCTCTAAAACCTTATTGGGATTGGAAAGTAAATGATATTGAAATGCCCGACAATCATAATAGAGATAGTTTGTTCACAGAAATAGGCAAGGATGAAGGACTCTCATTTGATAGAATTAAACAAATTGAACGAGAGCTAAGAGATAAGTATGCTCCTAAAGAATTAGATTGGAATGACGATTACCCAAATAAATCGTAGGTAATAATTACCCATACCCCAAAAAGATAAAATATCTCTCCTTAGATTAGATAGGTAATCAAGTGTGATTATCTAATTTAATTAGTTAAGGAGAATATAAATGCAAGACGAGAAATCGCTAAGAATACAATTAGCACAATCCAAAAACTATCTTGATATAAATGACGTTGCTCTAATGTCAAATTTCAGTATCAGTAGCATCCGCAGAAAAATTCAAGACGGGATTATTAAAGCGTATCAGAATGTTCCTAATGGGAAACTTCTATTTAAAAGGTCAGACGTGGAATCATTTATTGAAAATGGAGCAAGATAGGGACAAACTTATTCAGTACCTATTAGAGCATCATCCTAATTGGGAACAAGATATATCATATCACTTTACAGAAAATGTTAGATGGATAAGAGAGTCAATGATAAAAGTTCTAAATAGAAACTTGGATAAGACCGAAAATGAAAGATTACGGCAACACTCTATGGATTTAGCTCTGATCCAAGTAGCTGATATGTATAGAGATGAAATAGATAATGTTGAAACTAAGGAGAAAGATGAACAATCCTAATTATATAGATTTATTCGAGCCACTTGACAAATTCAGAGAAACTGGCGGTGGAGAGTTTACAGCAAGATGTCCACTACCAAATCACGATGACAATAATCCATCATTCAATGGAAATTATTATAATGGATTGTGGTTATGTAGAGGATGCGGAGAAAAAGGTAATGCATCTCAATTAGCTGAGATATTAGGGCATCCAAATCCAAAGATATATTATGATAGTAATAATACATATACATCTAATACATATACACCATATACATCTACTACAACACCGATGCCTAAAACTGATCTAACTGCTAAGCGTGAGCAATATAAAAATAATCTTAAAGCAAATATGAATAAAATTCCAAGTTTTTGGGATTCAAGTTTAGCGGTTGGGTTTGGTATAGGTTTGACTAATAAAGGTAGTTGGACGTTTGAATATGATGGAGCAATTAAACTTCATAAAGAATCTCCATATTGGAATAAAAATGGTAAGTTTAAACCTCAATGGTATCCACCTCATAAAATCAGCGATTATAGACGGGATTACGAGTTGTTTATACTTGAGGGCGAAAAGGATGTATTCACGCTCATATCTAACGGATTACAAGCAATTTCGGGCTATGCTGGATGTACATCTATCCCAAGAGATGAAAATAAGAAATATATACTTGATTTATTGAAAGATTGGACTGCTTGGATAACAATATGTTATGATGCTATTGATGGTGTTGATGGAGCAAATAAATTAGCAAAAGAAATACTAAAAGCTCATCCACATCTAAAAGTTAGAATTGCTCAATGGGATAAATCACGAGAAAAAGGGTATGATGTATTTGATTCATTCTACAATGAAGATGGATATTTTCAAGATGCAGTTAGTAATGCTATTAAAATTGAATACAATGAAGAAGAAAAAGAAGATACAAGAAAAGTCAAGCCGTTCAAGATATTCAAATTGAGAGAGTTCTTAAAACAAGATTATAATCAAACTGATCCTATAATAGATAGCATCTTATATCTTGGACAAACTGCGGTTATTGGAGGAGATTCGGGTACTAAAAAAAGTATGGTAGCAATAGCAAGTGCATTGTCAATAGCAAGTGGACACCCATTGTTTGAGCATTTTAAAATCAAGAAACAGAAAGTATTGTTACTTCAATTTGAGAATGAGAATTATGATATGAAAGAACGATTTAAAACTATGCTTAAATACTATGTTGATGTAACAGGAACTGATGACTGGATTGATAATATACAAGTACAAGAATTAAAGAAAGAAGATGGAGATTTTGTAGATAATTGGAAAAGAATTGAACAGACGATAAAGGATTTTGATTTTAATAATGGTGTCTTGATTGTTGATAATGTATATACATCCACAGATAAAGATATTGAAAATAATCTTGAGTGTAGGCAATTAGTTGCGCAAGTCAATCATATAAGAAAGAAATTCAAACTATCAATGTTGTTAATAGCCCATTGTGTTAAAAACTCTACATCTGTTGATAAAGAGTTGTCAATGAAGCAAATTCAAGGCGGAGCAACGCTCACACATAATATTGCTAATGTTACAATGCTTGGCGATTCTACAAGTCATACTGATCTTGGCTTAATGAAAATTGTTAAAGGTGGAAGAAGTGTTAAAAACGAACTAAAAGATATTCCATTCAAATTACATTGGTCAGATGAATCTTGCACATTTACAAAAGGAGCAATTATACCTAATGAAACAATACATTTTGTGCCTATGAGTAAAAGTTGGGAGATTGAATTATTGCAATGGGTAGCAGATGTTGAAGAAATAAAACTTAATACATATTTCTCAAGGGAGATGTTTGTAAGAAACTTGCCTAATGAGGAGAAAGAGAAAAAAACAAAGTCGGGTACTGAGTTTTGGTATCCTAATAGAGTTACAAGATTTTTAAGTAAAATGATTGAATGGGGATTAGTTAAAAAATGTTCCAAAGATCAGTACAAAATGCTGAGAAATCATATAAAAGATTTTACAAAAAACGCTAAGGGTAAATAAGTGTCTATTCTGTGTATTAGATTTATTCATCAATGCAATTAATCGAAGACAATACACACAATACACATAATATAGATATTAGGAACAAATGAAAGGAATGAATATGGAATCAACTATGATGGAGGATTACTACAAAAGAATGGATTGGATTATGGATAAGCTCGATGATAGAGCTACGGATGATAAGATAAAATTAGATATACTGCAATTTTTAGAAACTGGTGTAAATATGCCTTGTAAGAAATGTAATGCTTGGTGTGAAACTTTAATAAAACTTAGTGAGGATATGTTATGAGTGATAAAGATATATATAATAGCGCCCGTTCACCGATTAAAACGGAAGAAAAAGATGAAACACCGCTGATAAACAAGGAAGAAGAATTTGAGTGGGGTAAGCATCCAAATTCACTAAAAGCTATCAAAAAACATCAATGGAAACCAAATCAAAGTGGTAATCCATTGGGTAGAAAGCCATCGTTTGATGCTCTTGCTAAGCAACTAAAAAAGATGGGAGAAGAAGAAGTTTTAGATTGGCGTGGTCAAGAAGTTCAAGGAACTAAGAAACAATTAGTTTTAGAGCGCATCTGGAAAGATGCAATGTCTGGAAATTATAAAATGATAAAACTGCTCTGTTGGTTGGGTTGTCTTGACTAACACATATAGTTTTATGTATTACTTAACAATAAAAGGAGAAACACTATGTATGACGATTGGACAATGAAAGAGTTAGATGTTGGACAAGCTAATGAATTTATGATAGTGAACTACGTTCATAAGATTGTAAAAAAATGGGAAGCAATACAAGGTCATAAGATTAAGAGCTATGATGATTTATCTGAGGATGCTCAAAAAGAAATAGATGATTGGTATAATAACTTTCCAACGGATCTACAAAGCATCAAAAAATTGATTAAGAAAAGAGATGCTAATGAGTGATGAATTAAGTAAAAAACAATTAGTCGAGCTTAGAAAAAAGCAGTTTGAAGTGGCTATGAGCGGAGATGTTAGAATGTTAATATGGCTTGGGAAACAATATCTTGGTCAAAAAGAAACACCCGATGTAATGAAAGATACATTATGTGAGGGATTTGATTTAAGAGTAATTGATAGTGTAGATTTTGTTGATAATGAAAAATCAAACTAATATTTCAAATTTGATGGGGAATGGCGATACCATATACCGATATTGGTGTGTACGCCTACACCCTCCTCTGACGAGAAATGAGTAGATTTAGAGCTAAATATTGTGTAAATTATTGCGTTGATACTAAGAGCATTGTAAACTTGGGGGGACTTGGAATGAGCAATCATCCAACTCATCTCTTAGTGAGCAACATCCCCCCGATATTATAAAGGAAATACAATGGCTACATTGGTTAAGAAAAGAAATAAGTATTATTCTACAATCTCAATAAGGGTTGGAAGTCGTTCCCTTAATAAGAGAAAATATGTATATATCACACTCTTGACAGATAAATATTCATTCGCTAAGAATAGAAATAGAATTGTTACAAAAGAGGAGCAGAAGATAAGACGAGATATTAGGTTAGGAGAAGCAACTAAATCTGACCTATTAAACATCAATGAAACAACTGATTGGTCTTGGATTAAATCTGATGGCTCAGCTACATCTCAGAAGCTATTAACATTAGATGGCTATGTCGATAAATTCATTAGATATAAGAAGATTAAGAAGATGAGAGATGCTACGATTGATGCGTATAGATATGCCTTAAGTAAGTTTGTTAAATGTGTTGGCGGTAATTATCTTGTATCAGATATAGATCAGCAACTTATAGACGATTTTACTGAAGAATTAGAGGGAAAAAAATATGAATTAGCTGAAAGCTCTATTGATAGTAATCTTAAGTCAGTATCAGCATTTCTGAATTGGTGTAAGCAAAGAGGATATATTGAGAGCGTCCCAATTATTGAATTATTTAGACCGATACTTGCAGATAAGTGGCTTACAGAAGATGAATATAATCAGATGTTAAATTATGATTATAGTGATGATAGATTTCCTAAAATGTTTAAGCTCTATGGAGAAACTGGAATGAGATTAAGCGAGGGTTTCTATGGTGTATTAACTGAGGATGATAATGGTATTTGGTTAGCTATCCCCAATGAAGCATCCAAGAGTAAAAAAGGTAGAACAATTCAGTTGAATGAAGAACAAGCTGATACAATTAGATTGATGCAATCGTTGTGGCTTGAGGGTGGACAGAAGATAGACCATATTAAATATTATAGTAAGCAATTCAAGAGAGCAAGAAACAAACTTGGTTTAGCTGAGCATAAATCATTCCATTCATTGCGTCATTATTTTGGTAAAACTCAAGTAACGATCAGCGGAAATATATATAAGGTAAGTGGATTGATGGGACACTCATCAGTTAAGGTTACTGAAGATAATTATGTTAAAGGTTTTGATAGAAAGAGTACGCTTAGAGATTTCCCCAGCTTAAGAAGATACTTGATCAGTGCTAAAAACACCCAAAAAGTAGGGGGGGATGTAACGATTGGGATGGAACAAACAAGAGTATTAAAGAATTAGATGGACGACAAAAGATGTAAAGGCTACTTGACTGGGGGTCAAGGGGTCAGCAGTTCAAATCTGCTCGTTCCGACTCTCTCATAAAACTAATAAACCCTTCATACATCTGAGGGGTTTTGTTATTATACCCAACTTATTAATCTGTAACAATAAATACTATTAAATACTTAATAGGGTACACAAAATAGGGTACACTAATAGTGTTGTGGCTTCCGAATTAAATTTAAATCCTGTAGAAGTACCATTATACATAAATAAATAAAACTTAACCCCGACAAATATGGCTATACTAAGTTTTCTTATTAATTAATACTTTTATTGTACAAATATGTAAAAAGTTGTAACTTAAGTAATTAATCTAAAAAATAAAGGATTCCAAAAATATGAATAAAGTTATTATAAGCTTATTATGTATAGTTGGATTTAGCTTTAGTGCCGTTACTGGAATGTTAGTCGATAGTGGCTCTGGTGTTTTTCTATCTGCTCGAGTTATGAATATTGATAGTGATGTTAATGATTTAATTGATCCTGCATTTGGAATATCTTTTGGACATATAATGGATTCTGGATTGGAATTTGCGCTGACTTATATGGTTGAACATGGTTCTTGGGATGATTACAATCCTATGAATCTAACCGTTGATTATCATATTAATGATAATATGTTTTTTGGATTGAATTTAATGGATTTTACTGATGATTCAGATCTTGGATGGGATTATAAAACAATACATGCCGCTTATCATACTGAGACTAATGCTTTTATTAATCTCGATTATAATTTAGATGTTGAGGAAGATGAAATATCATTAGAATTTGGTAAATTATTCAAAATGAATGATACTATTACATTCGGTGCTTCATATGCAGCTAATGCTTCAGATTTAGATTTAGGCTTTATTTTTGTAACAATTGGAAGTACTTTCTAATTTTTTTTTAAAAAAAAATAATAACAAACAAGGAAAAATAATGAAAAAAATAACAAAATACTTATCAATTCTATCTGTATTGATACTATTAACTGGTTGTGCAACAGTTATTAGTGGTACAAAGCAAGCTATTACTTTTGAAAGTTCTCCTAGTGGAGCTTCAGTATATTTAGATGGTGAACGAGTAGGAGTAACACCTTTTACAGATAAACTTAAAAAGAATAAATATTCATCTTTCAGGATTGAACTAGACGGATATGAAACTGTTAGTAGATCTATAGGAAAAGATGTTGATCTTATTGCTTTGCTTAGTATCTTTTGGGATTTAGGTACTACTGATTTGGCTACTGGCTCAGCCTGGAAGTATGATAGAAATTCATATTTCATTGAATTACAAAAGAAAAAGTAAAAAAAAAAAAATAGAAGTGCCACATTCTTTGTGGTACTTTTATTTTCTATTAATAATTTTGCTATATGTTCTGAACCTATATTGCAGCAGGATTTAACAAGATTTATTTTCAAATATTGCAATTTATTATCTACTCCAGATTTTAAAAATACTTTAAAAAAAAATATTCCTCTTTATTATCCCAATTTCGACATAAAAGAAATTGATGACTATTTTGAAAATAATACGGCTATCAAACCAGGAAATTTAGTTAGATTTTTAGAAAAATTTATTAAACCAGATAATATGTTGGTGAATCAATCAAATAATATAAAAGAGATGTCAAGTACTGAATGGGTGCAATATGTAAAACAAGCTGAGTTATACATTATTTTTGCGAGCGAAAATGGTCATACACCAGAAACATCAGTTGGGCATTTAGCTTTTTTATATGATTTTGAAGATGTTCTATTCTTCGATAACATAGTTACCTATTATGCTATTGATTTCTCAGATCCAGATACTGGAAAACCTACAATTAACAGTTATTTACAAGGAGCTTTTGGAGAACTTAATGGAAATTTCATTAACTATCCATTTCATGATGCATTATATGACTATTTAATCCTTGAAGATAGAATTGTTTCTAAATACAAACTAAATCTCGATGAAATAAAAAGGGAGGAAATTGATAATGCTATATGGCAGGTTAATCAAAGTACTCCTAAATATAATTTTTTTAAGAGGAATTGTGCTTTTGAACTAATGGCAGTTTTAGGA
>CAYSDL010000049.1:0-10372 GCA_964429875.1 uncultured bacterium | reverse complement strand
CTTCAGATAGAGTATCTGCCTTTGATCATGTGCTAGGAACAATTCCATTTAAAGGTCAAATTTTGAATGATATAGCGTTATTTTGGTTTGAGAAAACTAAAGATCTAGTCCCTAATCATATCATCTCAAGTCCAGATCCTCAGGTTTTATTAGCTAAAAAAGCAAAAACCTTACCTGTTGAAGTGATTGTAAGACAATATATAACAGGTAGTTTATGGAGGGAATATTCTAGCGGTATAAATGGACAGTACGGCTTTATGCTTCCTGAGAACCTAATCAAAAATCAAAAGTTTGAAAAGCCAATACTAACACCATCAACAAAAGCTGAATATGGTATGCATGATGAGCCGATATCAAAAGATGAGATAATAGAAAACAAATTAGTTGAATTAGAAATTTATGAAAAAGCAGAAAAGTATGCTCTTGCTTTATTCTCTGAAGGACAAAAATGGGCAAATAAACAGGGACTGATCTTAGTAGATACAAAATATGAATTTGGAATTTATAATGACGAATTAATTGTTATTGATGAGATTCATACTCCTGATTCTAGTAGATACTGGGTAAAAAGTGAATACGAAGATAGATTTAAAAACAATGAATCTCAATTAATGTTAGATAAAGAAAATATACGACAATGGTTGATAGATAAAAATTTTTCGGGTGAAGGAACACCTCCTGAACTATCAGATGAAATAAGAATATTGCTATCTGAAAAATATATTGAGCTTTATGAAAAATTAACAGGTAAAGAATTTTTTCCTTCAATAGGGAATGTGAACGATCGAATCAATAAAAATTTAGAAGGAGTTGATTTTTTGTAATGTTTACTAACTTAAAAAAATCTATTCCTAACACTATAACTCTATCAAATTTATTTTTAGGGTTTGTTTCAATAGTATTATTAGCAATAAGTTTAAATTCTCATAATCAATATATTGAAACTGCATGTTATTTGATTTTAATTGCTGCTGTTTTAGATTCAATAGATGGTAAGGTAGCAAGAAAATTAAACATTTCTAGTGATTTTGGTAAAGAAATAGATTCATTGGCTGACCTAATATCTTTTTGTCTTGTCCCATCCTTTTTATTATTTGTTTGGTATAATGAATTACAAATTGAATCTTTTTCATTTATAACCTTAGTTGTTTTATCTTCTTTTCCCGTAATGCTCGGAGCTATAAGACTTGCTAGATATAATGCAATTAGAAATATGAGAGAATCAGTAAAATATATTGGAATGCCAACTCCTGCAAATGCTATTTTTATATGTTCTTTAATTTTATTTTCGATAAAATTTTTAGAAAGAGAATTGATTTATCCAGTAGATGTTTTCTTATTTAGAGGAATGTATTTATTGCTTAAAAATGTTTTATATAATGAATTTGTAATATTGGGATTATCAATCTTCAGTTCATTGTTGCTGATGTCAAAAGTCGATTATAATAAATTTCCATTAATTAGTTTTAGAATAAATAGAAAAAATACTTTAGATTTAATTAATCTAATAATATTTAGTCTAATATTAATTTCTTCTGTTTGGTATGGCTATTATGATATAGTTTTATTATTCTTCATTTTAGTATACATTTTTGGAAACTTAGCTAAATATTTATTTAATACACTATTAATCAAAGGGGAAAAATAATAAAATGAAAGCAAAAATCTATATAAAATATAAAGATGGTATTTTAGATCCTCAGGGGAAAGTTACAGGAAATGCTCTTAAGTCTATAGGAATTAATGGTGTAGAAGAATTAACTATTGGTAAATATATAGAAATGAATTTCAGCAATACTTCTAGAGAAAATGCAGAAAAATTAGCAGAAGAATCATGCAAGAAATTATTAGTTAATCCAAATACTCAAACATATAATTTTGAGATAATTGAATGAAAATAAAATTTGCAGTAATAGTATTCCCAGGTTCAAATTGTGATCACGATGCTCTTTATGCACTGAAAAAAAATTTAAATGTCAATGCAGAGTTTGTGTGGCATAAGGAAAGTGACTTGTCTAGTTATAATGCAATATTAATACCAGGAGGTTTTTCATATGGTGATTATTTAAGAACTGGTGCAATTGCTAGATTCTCCCCAATAATGAAATCTTTGATTAATAAATCAAAACAAGGTATTCCTATAATTGGGATATGTAATGGTTTTCAAATATTACTAGAGTGTGGATTGCTTCCAGGTGCATTAATAAATAACAAAAATATAAAATTTTTAAGTAAACAAGTAACTTTGAAAGTAGCTTCAAATGATAGTATTTTTACTCATAAAATGAATATTGGAGATGAACTCAAAATGCCTATTGCCCATAGAGAGGGAAATTATATTGCAAAACCTAAAACACTAAAAATTCTTGAAGAGGAAAATAGAATAATGTTCAAATATAAAAATAATCCAAACGGTTCAATGTCTAATATAGGTGGTATAATCAATGAAGGTAGAAATGTTTTGGGAATGATGCCTCACCCTGAGAGAGCATGCGATAAAATGTTAGGCTCTAATGATGGGAAAATGATTTTTGAATCAATGATAGGGGAAATTTGATGACTAAGAATTCACTTTCATTTATATTTTTTGTTTTTATTATTGGTATGTTAATTGGTACAATACTAAGCCTAATGTTATCAGCAGTGCTTCCAGAAGGAGTAGTAAAAGAATTTTTTCTTATTAAAAAATCAATTGGCTGGGGTGCTACGTCTAATAATTGGGCTGATTTTGGATTTTTTAGATTTAAAACAGGTGTTTTTATAGATCTAAGTATTTTAAGTTTTTTAGGTTTTTTTGTATCTTGGTATTTATTGAGATATTTTAAATAATAAACAAATTATAGGAGAATAAAATGTTTGGTTTAGGTACTGGTGAAATATTAATAATTTTATTTATTATACTTTTGTTATTTGGTGCTAAGAAACTTCCTGAGCTAGCTAAAGGACTTGGAAAGGGAGTAAATGAATTTAAAAAGGCCTCAAGTGAAATAAAAGAAGAAGTCAATAAAGCTATTGATAACAAAGAAGAAAAATAAAATTATAGGTTGAATAATGTCAGGTCATAGTAAGTGGTCAACTATCAAAAGAAAAAAAGGTGCAGCTGATGCAAAAAGGGGAGCTGTATTTACCCGTTTATCTAAAGATATTACTTTGGCTGCACGTGATGGTGGTGGTGATGCAGATATGAATCCCTCTTTAAGGTTGGCAATAAAAAAAGCAAAATCTTCAAATATGCCTATGGCTAATATAGATAGAGCTGTGAAAAAAGGGACAGGTGATCTTCCAGGAGTTGTCTACGATGATTTTATTTATGAGGGATATGGTCCTAATGGTGTGGCAATATTAATTGAGGTGCTATCAGATAATAAAAATAGAACTTTTCCTGAGATTAAAAGTATTATGTCAAAAAATGGTGGAAATTTAGGTGAATCTGGCTGTGTGAACTGGATGTTTGAAAAAAAGGGCACTATAGTTGTGAGTAAAAAATCTATAGTTGAGGATGATTTAATGAAAGTTTTTGATATGAATGTAGATGATATTAACCAAGAAGAAGATTCATATGAAATCATTATGTCTCCTGAAAATTTTGGCTCACTTAGTAAATTTTTTGAAGAAAAAAATATTGAAATTGAAGGCCAAGTTAGTTTAGTCCCCAAAAATACGATCAATGTATCTGAGGATGATGCGGTTAAAATAATCAAATTATTAGAATTAATCGAAGATCAAGAAGATGTCCAAAAAGTACATTCTAATTTTCAAATAATTTAGTATCAAATGATCATATTAGGCATAGACCCTGGTTTGATTGTAACTGGATATGGTATAATAAAAAATATTGATAATAAAAATGATATTATTGATTATGGAACCATAATGCCTGTTAAAACAGATAAACTCTCTCAAAGATTAAATATCATTTATGAAGATATATCATATATTATAAATAAGTATTCACCTTCTATTATGGTAATTGAAGAAGTTTTTTATGGTAAAAATGTTAAGTCTGCCCTTTTATTGGGTCATGCAAGAGGTACTGCTATGGTTTGTGCTGCAAATTATAATATGCCTGTATTTGAATATTCTGCTCGAAAAGTCAAACAGTCAATTACTGGCAATGGGAATGCACATAAATCACAAGTTCAATATATGATAGCAAAAGAATTTAATATCAACAATGACAATCTTCCACTAGATGCTTCTGATGCATTGGGAATAGCATTATGTCATATAAATCAAATTAAAATAGATGAATTATGATTGAATATATTTCAGGAATATTAATAAAAAAAGAATCTAATTTTGTTATCATTGATGTTAATGGAATCGGGTATAAGATTTTAATCAGTTTAAATTCATACGACTCTTTGCCAGCGATTAATAAGAAGACTTCTATAAATACATTTTTCCATGTTACTGAAAATAGTCAAAGTTTGTATGGGTTTTCAGATTCTTTAGAACAGGAACTATTTAAGATGTTAATTAGTGTATCAGGTATAGGTCCAAAGACAGCCATTGGTCTTTTATCAGCAGTTAAGCCAAATGATTTCAAACAACGATTAATTGCAGGCGAAGTTAAAATGTTAACTAGTTTGCCAGGAATTGGACCAAAAACTGCAAAGAGAATTATTATTGAATTAAAAGATAAGTTTATTGATTCTGATGTGAATGATCTTCCTGTAGAAGATAGTGAATTGCATGATTCTGATGCATATCATGCTTTATTAAGTCTTGGGTTTAAATCAAATAGTATTAAGCAAGTAATAGGTAAAATAATTTTAAATAATAGTAAAATATCTACAGAGGATTTAATTAAAGAATCATTAAAAAAATTAAGATGAATAGTAAACTAAAAAGAACATCACTATATAATGAGCATCATAAATTAAATGCTAAAATACTTCCTTTTGCTGGATATGAAATGCCAATAAACTACTCTGAAGGTATCCAATTTGAATATGATGCGGTTAGAAATACATCAGGAGTGTTTGATGTTTCACATATGGGACAAATAATTGTGAAAGGTAAAAAATCATTAGAACTATTGCAATATTTAACAATTAATGATATAAGTATCTTGAAGAATGGTGATGCGCAGTATAGTGCATTATGCAACAATAATGGAGGGATAAAAGATGATGTGATTATATATAAATCAAAAAATAAATTTACTTTGATTGTAAATGCTTCTAATTGTGACAAAATATTTAAGTGGATGATAGAAAATAATAAATATAATTGCACTATTATTGATAATACAGATCAATTTTCTTTAATTGCTATCCAGGGTCCATTAAGTAGAAAAGTATTAGATAATATATTCAAAGACAAAAATAATTTAAAATTCTATAAACATAAAATGTTTGAGATAGGTGGTAGAGAAGTTTTATTGAGTAGAACTGGGTATACTGGTGAATTAGGTTTTGAAATTCTGGGGGAGCATAATATTATTGTTGATATATGGAGAAAAATGATTGAATTAGGTGTAGCGCCGTGTGGTTTAGCTGTTAGAGATATTTTGAGATTAGAGATGAAATATTGTTTGTATGGAAATGATATTAATGAATCAACAACACCAATTGAAGCTGGTTTAAGTTGGATCCTTAAAATAAATGCAAAAGATTTTATAGGTAAAAAAAAATTATTAAATCAAAGGATTCATGGAGTTAAAAGACAATTAGTTTGTATTGAAATGATAGATAAATGTATACCAAGGAAAGGCTACGATATTTATTTAAATAAAGATATTATAGGGGAAGTTTCAAGTGGGACATTTTCTTTAAGTATGAAAAAAGGTATTGGAATGTGCTATATTGACTCCGAGTATTATAAAAAGGATTTGGAAGTTTTCTTAGATATAAGAGGAAATTTAAAAAAAGGGATGTTATCAAAATCGCCATTTATAACTAAAACTACATTACATGATTAATTTTACAAAAAGAAGAAAAGAAGTATTTGGATTACTATTGATTGTCTTTGCAATTGTTTCATTAATCAGTTTATTAGGGCATGACTTTACTGAACAGCCATTTGGTTTATCTCATGATAAAAAAATATCTAATCCACTTGGTATTATTGGGGTATGGATATCAGATGTACATTTTTTTATTTTGGGATATATATCAATTATATTCCCTTTTATATTTTCAATTATAGGATATGTTCTATTTGTTAATAAAGATATTCAAAAATATAAAAAATCTATTATATATATCTTAATCATAGGAATATATATGTCATTACTAATGGGGTATATATATAAACTTTCTGGAAATGCAGTTTTTTCAAACTACCTAATGGGTTATATTGGCCATTCACTTTATATTTATGTTTTGCATCACTTAGGAATTTGGGGGACACCAATATTCTTATTGATATCCTTAATAGTGTTATTAACAGGTTTGTTTGAAATTTCAATTTATGATTTATTTAATAAAGTTTATTTTGGCATTAAAGCAGTTTTATTATTGATAAAAAAAATATTTATTACAATAAAAGATAAAGTCACATCATTTATAAAAAATAGAAAAGAAGTAACTAATATAAAAATTCAAGATTTTACAGAAAATAAAGAAAAAGAAGATTTAGAAGATGATCAAAAAGAGATAGAGCAAATAATAGAGAGTTCTCCTCATAAAGAAGAGGAAGATATAGAAGAAAATCATATAGAAATTAAAGAAGTTGAAAATTCTGATAATAGTTTGAATTTGGAAATAGAAGATGAACAAGAAATTGAAGAAGGTGATTTAAATAAAGATCAAAAAAAGAACAGTAAATATTTTCAATATAAACTACCTATTCTAGAATATTTAAATGAACCTATAGAAATTATTGAGCACAATGAGGAAGAACTCAGAGAAAAAGGAAAACAGTTAAAATATGCTTTAACTACTTTTGGTGTTGATGGAGAGGTGGTTAAAGTTTCTCCTGGCCCTGTTATTTCTTTATTTGAAGTTGAACCTGCTGAAGGAGTCAGAGTCAACAAATTTGTAAATTTATCTGATGATTTAGCCAGAGTTATGAAAGCCAAAAGAATTAGAATTATAGCTCCTATTCCTGGTTCTCGATCAGTTGGAATAGAGTTGCCAAATGAAAAAATATCAATTGTTTATTTAAGAAGTATCCTTAATTCTCAAAAATATATTTCAAATGAATCTAAACTTACTATTGCTTTAGGAAAAACCACATCTGGCGATGCATATATTTTTGATTTATGTAAAATGCCACATTTGCTTGTAGCTGGTGCAACAGGTTCAGGTAAATCAGTATGTATTAATACTATAATTATTTCTATTCTGTATAAGGCTAAACCTGATGAAGTAAAATTTATCTTAATGGATCCAAAAAAACTTGAATTATCAACTTATAAATCTTTGGTTGGCTATCATTTGATAACAGCTCCAAATTTAGATGAATATGTAATGACTACAGCTGAAAACTCAGTAGCTATTTTAGATTCAGCTATATCAGAGATGGAGAGAAGGTTTCAAGTTTTCTCTGATGTTAGAGTAAGAAATATTGCAGAATATCATTCAAAACAAAAAGATGATGAAACAATGGAAAAAGTTCCATATATTGTTGTCCTGATCGATGAATTAGCTGATTTAATGATGACCTCAGGAAAAGCTATCGAAGATCCTATAACAAGATTAGCTCAAAAAGCTAGAGCTGTAGGGATACATTTAGTTTTAGCAACACAGCGTCCATCTGTTGATGTTATTACAGGATTAATTAAATCAAATTTTCCTAGTAGAATTTCTTTTCAGGTTTCATCAAAAGTTGATTCAAGGACAATACTAGATCAAATGGGCGCAGAAAAATTATTAGGAAAAGGTGATATGCTGTTTTTATTACCAGGAAGTGCTTCTCCCATTAGGCTCCATAATGCATTTGTCGAATTAGATGAAATAGAAAAAATAATGAATCACATATCATCTCAACCAAAACCAGATGAAATAAAACTTCCTGAGGTAGTAAAAAAACAAAAAGAAAATGAATTTAATTTAGATGGTAATCAAGATGAATTATTAAGAGATGCTGCTGAACTTGTAATTAATCATCAACAAGCATCTGTTTCTTTATTACAAAGGAAGTTTAGAATTGGTTATAGCAGGGCTGGGAGATTAATTGATGAGCTTGAATCACTTGGTATAGTAAGTGATTATAGTGGAAGTAAAGCTAGAGATGTTTTGGTTGATTACTCTTATTTAAAAGAAGTATTTGGGGATGCTGAATAAGCTTATTTTAACTATTTTATTCAGTTTAGTATTTTCAAATAATATAGATTGTAATGAGTTATTTTTTAAATCTAATGAAAATTCTTTAAGAAATAATTTTATTTACATAAAAGCCTACCTAGATAATTCTTATAAAGATTCATTAAATATGTTTATTCAGAAAAATAAGAGAATTAAACTAGAACTAAATAATAGGGTTGTGTTGTTAGACTCCAATAAAACAATGAATTATAATCCTGAAAGTAAACAATTGTTTATTGATAGACCAGATCCTTTATTATCTAATTGGCTCCAAATAAAAAATAATTATCAGCTTCTGAATTATTTTTTAGAAAATGAAAGTTTTGATCGTAATTCATTTTTATTCTATAATAAGGATTGCTCAAAGATTGATTCGTTATTTATTTCCTTTAATCAAACTGAGTTAAAATTATACCAACTATCAATAGATAGTATTAATATTAAAAACCCAGATCATTTTTTTAGTTTAAATGTTGATGAAGAAAAAATCTTCAAATATGATTTTAGGTAATAAAAATAATATTATAAAAATTCTGCTTGGAGTAATAGTAAGTATGATATTTGTATATTATGCAATTAAAGATTTTAATTTAGGTATGTTTAAAGACGCAATACTGAATGTAAATTATAGTTTCATATTCATCTCCTCTTTTTTATTAATTTTCACTGTTTATCTAAGAGCTCTAAGATGGAAAATATTACTTAATAAAGAATGCTCTACAAATTTTATATATAAATCTCAGTTAATAGGTTATTTTGGTAATAATATTTTACCATTAAGGATGGGTGAATTATTAAGATCATACCTAGTTGGAGAAAAATACAGTTTATCTAAGGCTGAAGTTTTTGGAAGTATTGTGTTAGAAAGAGTATTAGATATGTTTGCAACAGGTGTATTTATTATTTTATTATTTTTATCAAATGTCTCATTTTTCCTTAATATTAGTTCTGTATTTTATTATGCTTTTGTAATTATCTGTATTGTTGGAATTCTAGGATTATTATTATCATATAAAAAAATTAATTTTTCAAATAAACCTAATAATACGATTATAATCATATTTAAAAATATATATACAGGTTTTACTTATCTAAATAGGAGTAATATAATTAAAGTTCTTTTATTTACATTATTTATTTGGTCTATTTATGTTTTTCAAGTACACTTAATGCAAAAAGCCTTTTCATTAAATATGTCTATATATCAATCGCTAATATTATTAGTTATTTCTACAGCTGTAATCTCAATTCCTGCGCTACCAGGAAATTTCGGAACCTTTGAAGGCTCTGTAGTTTATTCGCTATCTTTATTTAATATAGTAGATAATTTTGGATTCTCATTTATATTGCATTTAATTTCATTTATTCCATTTACTATCTTAGGTATGATATATTTTTTCCAAAATTTAAAATTTTTTAAAAATAAAAATATTTCTCTTAATGATTAATAATAACAAAAATGAAATATACAAGGGTACTTTAACAGCATTCTTAACCAAAGGTATTTCTATAGGTGCTGGGTATTTGTTTTCTTTTTTGATTGCAATGTATTACGGAGCAAAAGGAATGGGGATTTATTCAGTATCTCATACACTGATTTTAATTTTTTCCATTGTTTCTGTGTTAGGTTTTGATGCTGCTTCAATAAGGTTTGTTTCAGAGAATTCATCAATTAGTAGATCACGATCTATATATTTAAAAATATTAAAAATTGTTGTTCCTTTAGGTTTATTAATGAGTACAATATTATTTTTTTCGAGTTCTTTTTTATCGAGGCTTTTTAATGAAGGAGACCTTTTAAATGCTATTAAATATATTTCTCTAGGAATTTTGCCACTATCTCTTCTTCATATTAATTCGGAGAGTTTAAGAGGAATGAAAAATGTTAGATTATATTCAATCTTAAGGTTTGCTCTAATTCCACTGCTTGGTTCTGCAATTTTATTTATAATGAATTTATATCAATCATACAATTTTACTATGCCCGTTATTTCTTATGTTATAGCAATTTACATTACTTGCTTTGTAAGCTTGTTTTTTTGGCTAAAAAGAATTGATATATTTAATCATAATATTGAATCTACTATATCTTTAAGGTATTTATTAAATATTTCCCT
>CAYSDL010000048.1:8817-10716 GCA_964429875.1 uncultured bacterium | reverse complement strand
GAGAAAATTTTATTACGTATGCTATCAAAGGTTTTTTCAGATGAGCCTCCTTGAAAATCTGTTCTTCCTGTACCCTCAATAAACAAAGTGTCTCCAGTAAAAATATAGCCATCCACATAATAGGTTGTACATCCACTAGTATGACCGGGGGTGTGCAAAGCATGAATCTGATGACCGGATAAATCAACATTTTGACCATCTTCTAATAAAATATCAGCACCATCAACACCAGTTTTTGACCCGCAACATATTTTAGCATTTGTAATGTCTTTTATAGATGAAGCTCCAGTGATATGATCTGCATGAACGTGTGTCTCTAAAATATACTCTAAATTTAAATTCATTTTTTTAATTAAATCGAGGTCACGCTCTACCTGTTCAAGAACGGGGTCTATGATAAGCGCATTTTTTGATTCTTTATCCCATAAAAGATAAGTAAATGTCCATGTTTCATAATCAAAAAGCTGCTTAACTTGAATTTTATACATTCAAAATCATTCCTACAAGAGTAACAATATCAAGGACATCAAGACTGCCATCTTGATTTATATCAGCGCTATAACTATAATCTCCCTCATTTAATATTGTAGAAACAAGGATGACAATATCTGAAACATTGACCTCTCCATCATTATTAAGATCTCCAAGTGCAGCTTGCGCACCAACATTAAGTGTAACTGGAATTTCAATAGTATCTGATGCATTACTTGAAATAAGAACGCTCCCTGCATAATCTCCCTCAAGTGCATCTGTAGCATCAGCAAGAATAGATATATCAATACTCTCCCCATTACTTAAAGAGCCATTCAATCCCTCAGAGGAAGATACAAAAAGCCAATCTAAAATATATGGTCTTACGAATTTAAAGGATTGGCTATCATTAAAATAATTACCATCATAAGAATCAATTTGAGAGGCTATTGTACCTGTAGAATTTTGAATACCTACTGTCGCAGAGTATGCTCCTTCAATATTTTCTATATTAATATCTATCTCACCATTAGGATAAATAACAATCTGAAAATTATAATAGCTATTTTCAAATCCTTCTGATGCCCAATGATAAACGTTTTCAAACCATACTACAAGACGATCTGAATTTGAATGATAATAAACATTACCAGAGCATGATGAATTACAATTATCGTTAACTGGATTCAGATCATCCCAAAATCCAAAAATTGCTGCTGTTGGATAATCACTAGAAGGTAGATTGCCATTATACCATTCATCATTATCGCTTTCAAAACCTATCCATCCATTAGGATTAATCAAGAACTGGGAATATGTATTTCCATAAAATGAAAAATCAAAACCTATGTCAATAAGCTCTGTGCCATCATCATTGTTAGAAAATGAAACTTGAGTACCCTCTGATGATATATCAATAAAATTATAATTAAGATCACTGCTAATATCAGAATCGGTCCAATAAAATCCATAACTATCTGGGCCTCCACCAGTTACATCAAAAGGGGATCCTATATCTGGATAACTTTGAGAAACAGAATAGCTAAGAAGAGAACCTTCCTCCCCACTATTAGACAACACCAAACTACCTGTTTGTTGCTGACCACTTTCCAATTGAAAATCTAAACTACTGTATGTGTAGTTAAGCTGTGGAGCAGGTAAAGACGATGAAGGTTGAGTAGTTATAAATATGGCTGTATTATCAGATAATGTCATTGCTGCAGTTGGATATTGATTTAAAAAAGAATACTGTAAACCATCATCAGCTAAATGATTTTCTATACCAATTGTAGCATATGCTCCATGAATAGGAGGATAACTTGAAAATGATCCAGAAGATGTATTATTAAACTCTTCATATTGAATTTTTATCTCATTATCACCATATGGCTGAGCTGCGTTATTATATAAAATCACCTGAAATGTTTC
>CAYSDL010000048.1:0-8717 GCA_964429875.1 uncultured bacterium | reverse complement strand
TATTGATCTGGACCTAAAGGATCAGAGGAGGAAACAAAACCTGCCTGGAGAGTTACGGTTTCTGTTCTATCATACCCCTCATTTGTTTGGATACGCATATTTAATGTTAGCTGTGCTCCATTAATGACATCATTACTTAAAGTAACATTAAAACTATTTGTAGCACCAACTGTCTGACCCGAAAAAATATTACCCCACAAGCCATCACTGTCATTGATTGTTATTTGATTTCCTGCATAACTAAGCTCTGCTGAAACATTTGTTGATGAAAGCGAACCCAAATTCCTTAAATCAATATCTATATTTCCTGTTTGCCCTGGAGAAAGATACATAGATCCAACAGGGATTAAATGTATACCTAAAATATCAAGCAAGACAAGAGAAGTCCATTCATTACCTGAATCATCACTTATATTTAACATCAACTCCAGATCTTCTCCTTGTATTGCTGTAGGCAAAATAGTAAAACTGAAATCACTCCCAAAAACTGTTTGATCAGATTGGATCGTTCCATATGAGACAGTTTCGTTTAATAGTGAAACATGATCTGAAGAAGAGGTTAATATCGCTACAACTCCACTTGCTGTCTCTGTACCTAAATTAGTAAGGGGGATAGATAAACCCAATGTTTCTCCTGACTCAGGAATTCCATTATTTGAATCATTTATTACAAAATCTTCTGAATGATCAATATTCACATTATAGCTGTCATCAATAATATTTACATAACCTTGATAGGGTTTAAAATTTTGTTTTGTTATTGTAATCAATGTGTTTCCACTTGTAGTAGAGTCTAAATAAAAACGTGCACTCCCCATATCATCTGTATATACATTTGTCGCAGTATTTCTTTCATCAATACTAACTAGAGCACCAACTATTGGCAATCCTGATTCATCTATAATAGAAACATCCAAATAATTAGTTCCCAATGAAATCTCTGAAGGATGAGAAGCTGTAATAATTTCGGGTGTATCTGTCCATAAATGTGTAGCAGGGTCTCCCATTAAATTATTCCATTGAGTAAAAGCATTAATCCATTGATAGGGGTCATTAGAGTAAGCATTATATAAAGCAAGTTTACCACTTGCAAGTGCTGCTCCAGCAGTTTCAACGTTATCAGCAAGCAAACCTTGATAAATACCCATATCAACAATATTATTAAACAGAGTATGCGTATTCCATGTTGCTGTGCCAATAGCTGCAACACCACCCTTAGGATTACTAGAGGTCCCTGCTCTAAAGAATTTCTCAGACATCGCTGTTTGATCTTCAGCAAAAGATCCTGTTCCACAAGTTAGAATAGTTGCAAAAGGCAATTTATAGCCACTATTTGCATTATCAACATTACTGGTACTAAATCCGCTCATTCCAAGATACCCTCTATAATTAAAAAATAATGCACCATCACTTAATTCATTTTGCATCCATGATGACCAACTACTGCCTGAAGTTTTAATATCGACATCTGTAAAATCGTGATTTTCAAGCATTTCTTTTATTTGTTCCTTAGTAATTGCACATGAATTTCCTGAACTTGAAGGATCTCCTGCCATTGATGCACTTTTATAATAATTTCCAAGACTTCCTAAATAAGTTGCTTTTTCATAATTGATAATTTTAGGAACAACTGCAGATAATTCAGAAGTAGACCTAAGAGACATTCTCCCAACTAAAACTTCAGGGAATAAATCTCCACCATCAAGCTGGGAATACTGCAGATCACCTTCACAGTCATTTCCATAAGAATCATGCCCATAATCTTCATAATATGTTGGTATAGAATAAGAACCTCCAACATCACCAACAAGAGCGACATATTCAGGAGGCGGGTTAAAGTTATCATAAGCATTTTCAATATAATTTTTTATAGATGAAGCAGAACTTCCAGTTTCAGATAGAGATGCAGTATAAACAATGTATCCTCTTTCTTTTCTCCAATCAATAAGCTGACCAAGAGTTGAATTATTTTCTAAACTACCACCACATATATATAAAATGGCAGGGTCCTGATATATCTCATCTCTTTGTTGTGATTGATAATTAATAATTTTATTTTTGTACAAATTTTCAAATACTCTTGATCTTGGCATTTCTCTTCTTCTAAGATCTTCATGTGTATCTGTTTCAATAAGCCTAATATCAAGAGATGTAAATACTTCAAGACTGTTATCACTAGGTCTATAACTAAATGGAGTAACTGATAAATTAACAAGAACTAGATCTCTCATAATAAGAGGGTCAGTTAAAGAAACAATTTCAGATGGATAATTTTCTGTAGAATTGTAAAAATTAATATTAACATCTTCAATGATTTCTTTTTCAAGACCATTTAACAAATGTTGATTTGGAATAATTTTAACATCCTGAATTATATAAGAATCCTTAACAACATATTCCATTTTATAATCTTTTGTAGGATCCACCATCACAAGAGATGTATAGATAGGTAATTTAGGCATACCAATTATACCAGTTACACCTATAGAAGGGTCTGTTTTTATCTTTTTATAATCACCTACAGACTCTACTTCAATATTATCTAAATCAAATTCTAGATTTAATGAATTATCAATATTCTTTGAAAATTTAAAGAAGTTTTTTTCAGAAGAAAATGATAGAGCGAATAATGTTAAACATAAAATTATAATTCTTTTCAATGTTATATTCCTTATAGTTATAGAGATCGTCATTGTAAATATATAAAAAAAATTGTAGTTATATTAGGTTAGAATTGTTTCATTTTGTATCATAAAGAAATAATGTCTCTATCATCTGCTACATTAAAATTTTCAGATCTCAAGATTAAATATTCATCTGAATCTTTTTTCAATAATTTATTTGTATGGTTTAAATGTGTGAAAAATATTTTATTCTTATCTTTTTTATTTAAATTTTTAAAATATTCTATGCTTTCTAGAATTGAAGGATGAGGAATTTTAGATACATCTCTTATCTGTATTTCATTTTTATCATAAAATGTTCCATCTAAAAATAATATATCATTATTATTAATAAGACCTATTATATCAAACTCTTCATTCCATGAATCAATATCTGGAAGATAAACAGCTGTTTTTTTATCAGTAATTATTTTAAAACCAACCGTCTCAGATAATTCATTTCTATGAGGAACTAAAAAAGGTTCAACAATAAAATTATCTAATTTTATAGAATCGTTTTCTTTCATTGGCATTGGATTAATATTACCTGTCTGAGTAATAAAAGAAAGAGAAGAATTATTTTCCAAAAAATAATTCATTCGTGGCATAACATATACAGGAACTTTAGATGTATTCATTATTTCAAGGCCTAACTGAAAAAGTCCTATATAATGTCCTACATGGGCGTGAGTTAAAAATATGCCTGAAAGTTGGAGTTCTGGATCAATCATATGAAGCTGTTCTTTAATATCAGGAGATACATCAAACAGCCAGAATTTCTTAGAAATTTCATCTACGATAGCTATGGATGAAACAAATTTTCGTTTATTTGGATCATCCCAAGCTTCTTTGCAGCATTCTTTTATACAACCAGTATGAGGATACCCCCCATCTTGAGCTACACCTAATACCTTTAAATAAATCAAATTAGTCTAATATAAGATCTACTAAAAGAACTACATCAAGAACATTTAAATCACCATCACCATTTATATCTGCAGCCCAAAATTGATAATCATTTGGTTCTTCTACAAACAATATAAAATTAATTAAAGAGACAACATCTAGCACATTAATTTCTCCATCAGAAGTAATATCACCTGCCAAACTAATGTTAATAGTACCACCAACAGTATCAACAGGCAGAGATTCGCCATTTACATCTGCAACTATAGCTTCTTCAAAATAAAGCTCTATTTGTGATCCAAAATATGCATCTGCACTTAATTCATAAACAATGCTTGCAAAATGAGAAGCAGATTCTGAAGGTGCTAATTCACAACCTTCTAGACTAAATATTATTCCAATTAAATCACCATTTACATCATTTGAGTTGACTTCAAAACAATCATCTATATTAGATATCATATCAACGCCTATAACCCAATCAGGATTATCACTTATTGTAAATTGTATGCCTGCTATTGCAGTATTTGATTCAAAGTATATTGGAACCTCTATTTCTGAACCGGGCATTCCTACTGATGCATCACCAATTATCAATGCTACAAATTCATCTTCATTTCCACCATCATCATTAGAGCCTGCATCAGTACAATAACCATTATTTGTAGGGGAATCATCATAAATCCATTGACAATAATCTAACATTACACATTCTTCGTAATCTAGATCATTACACTCATCCCACGAACCATCATCACCACCTTCTTCACAGTCACCTCCATCATTGTCATAACAAGATAAATCACATCCCCAAGCCTGATCTTCACAATCTGGGAAACCATCACCTATCCAGCTTTCAGGACAACAATCTCCATCATCAGAACAATCAAACAAATATCCATCACCGCACTCATCAGGATTGCCTCCATCATCCCAGCCGCCATCGTCACTTGTTTCTTCACAATCGCCTTCATCAAATCCATATTCTTCACAATTGAAATTTATTCCCCAGGTACCATCATCACAAACTCCATCACCAAGCCATGATAAATAATCGCATGCGGGGACACCTTCACAATCATAAATATCAAAACAATCATCTCCATCATCACCACCATCACCCTCTCCTACTTCTACACAAAAACCACTAGCAGATGGGTCATCTGAATCTGAGATCCAATCACAAAAATCTAGCATCATACATTCTTCATATTCTAAATCATCACATGAATTCCAACTACCATCATCTCCAGACTCTTCACAATCGCCACCATCATTATCATAACAGCTTAAATCACATCCCCAGGCTTGATCTTCACAGTCACCATAACCATCACCGATCCAGCTTTCAGGACAACAATCTCCATCATTAGAACAATCAAAAAGATATCCTTCACCACATTCTTCTGGATTTCCTCCATCATCCCAACCTCCATCATCATTCCAACCATCTGCGTCAATACACATTTCAAAAACTCCATCTGGTGTAGTTACAATAGACCATTCACAAAATTCACTATCCATACATTCATCTTGTGATAACTCAAAACATTCATTTTCATCTTCAACCTCAACACACATTCCATCAGCATCAGAAGGAGAATTTGACATCCATTCACAAAAATCTAAATATTCACAATCTTCATAAGATAAACCAAAGCAATCATCTTCATAATCATCACACGCTCCTATTGGATCATCACAATTTTCCGGTCCACATGAAGTGGGATACAACAATCCATCTACACATGTAAGTACAGTTCCACATGCGAGATCTGGGTCACAATCTTCTTCCCAATTTTCATCATCTTCTCTATAACACCCTTCCTCATCATCCCACATACAACCAGCTGCTATACATTCATCTTCATTTTCAAAATCATAACATTCATCACGAGAGTCATTCATTTGATTACTTTTTTCTTTTAGTATATCATAATCATTTAAATTAATAGATTTGCCATTTTTAATTGCATTCTTATATTCTAATTGTTTTGCTAATAATTGTTTTTTTACTGAAGAAACACCTTTAGACTCTTGAGTATTTGCAGTAAAAACAAATGTTAGAGTAGATAATATTAGAAGTAGATTGATTTTTTTCATTGTTCTCCTTAAGTATTTGACCGTGTATTAAATATAAAAATTCTATTTTTTCAGACCTAAAGCTTTCTTTCTTTCTTCATCTGAAGCCATTGTTTCTTCTGCTTTTTTAAGCTTACTTAAAAACTTTTTTCTATCATTTTCAATGTTTTTGTAAACAGAAGATTTTTCACCTGGAAGTGGTTCTAATTCATCTTCCCATCTCCTTTGATTAAGCCAAGTTGATGCATGAGGTATAAATTGAACTTCTGTATATTTCCATCTTACAAGATGATCATATAGAACTTTAAAAATAGCATCAATATCTTTTACTTTCAATCTTTTCCAACTACGCTGAGCGGCAACTTTTGCTACCTTACGTGGATATAAAGACCAGAATCTAATAAATTTTTCTTCTTTTTTCATTTAATACCTACCTTGCAATAAAGATGAAATTTAAGAGAATAACATATGATTTTCAAACTTGAATTATTCCTTTTTAAAATAATTCTGTTTACTCAAATAGTATATAGGAAGCGCGCCACAGGAATTTATTATCAGAATAGCAATAAACCACTTCTTATCACCTCTCTTTGCTGCGATCCATAAAGATTTTATTTTCCAGTAGATTTCCCAAACAACTAACAATATAATTAAATAATAAACCATTATTTTAATTCTTCTTTGTTTCTAATTTTAAATTAATTTTATCAATTAGAGACTGTATATTTTTCGTTTTATTTATTTCTTCTTTAGAAAGAAAAACTTCTACATTATTTTCCGTGCCAAGCAATATAAGAGGAAAACTATTTATTTCCTTTTTAAACCTATCTATTTCATTCTTATAAACAAACTCATAGCTAATATCTAAAGAGTCAAGAAAATCTTTCCATATTTTTTTCTTAGCAAAAGTTCCATAAGATAAATCACACAACCTGCATGGATAAGTCTTAGGAGACAATGTTTTATGAAAAAAATCAATCGCAGTTGAAAAAATATCTCCTTTTGCATTATAAACAAAGTAGAGAGTATCCTGTGAGAACATAAAACTAAAAAGTATGATTAATATTCTTTTCTTCATATTTATATAATAATTTATTACTGTATTTAAAATTAATAATAAAATGAGCTGGTTTCAAAAAGAGATTACATTAAATAGAAAATCTAGAGGATTTCACATTATAACAGATGAAATTCTATCAGGGATTAATGAAATATCTGATTATAAAGTTGGTATTTTACATATTCACATAAATCATACATCAGCATCACTGACAATTAATGAAAATGCTGACTCAACTGTAAGAGATGACATGGAATCTCATTTTAATCAATATGTTCCAGAAAATGCTCCTTACTACAAACATACATTTGAAGGATCTGATGATATGCCGGCACATATTAAATCAAGTATTTTAGGAAGTAGCATAACTATACCTATCACTGATGGAAGATTAAATCTTGGTACATGGCAAGGGATTTATCTATGTGAGCATAGAAATTCAGGTAATCAAAGAAAACTAACTACAACTATTAATGGAGAAAAATTTTAGCTAAGGAAGTCCGTTTAGTATAACAGTTACCATTAAAACGACATCTAGTATATTTATAACTCCATCACTATTAACATCAGCAGCAGCATTATATTCATCACTAAAAAGAATTATATTTACAAGAGAAACAATATCAAGCACATTAATTATACCATCTCCATTAATATCTCCTAGCATAGAATCTTCTAAATAATCTAAACTATATTTTTGAGCTCTTGCAATCCAAAATGATAAACTAATCTGATCAGATTCATAAATATATTCCCATACAACCTCACCAAAATGATCAACCTCTATCATTTCAGCTACATGTGTTTTTGATATTAATGTATTTCCATTTGGAAGTCTAAATGAACCACCTTGCATTGGAATAGTTTCTCCCAGACTGTAAATCCATTCAATAGAAGAAGGACCATAGGGCTCACCCTCTTCAATAATATAATTCCCTTGGCCATCTATAGGAGGACTTATTTCGAGAACAGCAGAACTATTATTAGAATGGAAATTATTAAATAAAATTATATTTCCTTCACCTGGGTATCCAGGAGGAATCCAATTAACGCTATGTTGATTTACAAGTATAGCATCAGAATCATCTCCTCTTCCATAATTTGCGGGGTTCCCCCATCTGTATAATAGATCTCCTCCCTTTCCTGAATTTCCACCATTATGCCCTGATGCTTCAGCAGTTGTTGTGCTGTGGTCAATAATATATATTTCATTTTGTGTTCTTGAAGATAAAATAATCTGATCAAGCTGATCATTATAATGAACAGAATTAATATGCATCCAGTCCGCATTCTCCTGTTGCGGGCCTCCGGCATTAAGGCCAGCATCACCACAGTTTATATCAAACAATTCTGGATGATCAAATATATTTCCATAGCTTGGAAAATCCGGATTAATATCTTGTACTAAGTGATCCCATAAATGCCATTCCCATACAATATCTCCGCTTTCTGGTTCAAGTTCTAAAATAGCCACTGACCACATTTCACCAAGGTCATTCTGAAGATTTAACCTTCCTAAAAGATATGCTTCCTGTGCAGTTTTTCTTTCCCAAACTATAATTAAAACATTACCATTTGGAAGTGGTTCTACATCATGATGATGTTGATACAAGTCATCAGAAAAAATATATTCCCAAAGTATTTCACCATCCCATGAAATTTTTTGAAGACCTCCACCTACGCCACCCGCAATCATTGTTGGATTTTCAACTCTAAAAGGGAAAATAATTGAACTATCAGGCAGTAAATAAGGCATACTTGCAGGCATATGATCATGTTCCCAGCTATGTAGGATTTCATTGGTACTACTCATCAGAAAAGTCTCAGTATCTTCAGCTGCATCTGAACTATATGGAGTAAACAGAATATTCCCTTCATAAACCTGTGGGCATATAATTGAAAAAAGAAAGATAATATTAATAAATCTAATCATAAGAATAATATAAGGAAACTATTAGAAATAAATTTGTGATGTAAATTGCATTAATTAAAAATTTTACTTTAGT
>CAYSDL010000047.1:0-10829 GCA_964429875.1 uncultured bacterium | reverse complement strand
TCCATCAATAATCATATTTCCATCTTTTTTCTTGATAATTTCATATTCCTCTCTATCATACGGATCTCTTAGTTCTCCCATAACCTCTTCTACGACATCCTCTAAGGTTAATATTCCTGAGGTGCCGCCCCATTCATCTACAACAATTGCAATATTTGTTTTTTTCGTTTTAAACTCCTTTAATAAATCATCTATAGGCTTAGTTTCTGGAATAAAATATGGCTCTCTAGATAAATTAAGCAAATCAATATCAGGACGTGAACCAGTTAAGTATGGAATAATATCCTTTGCATATAAAACCCCTTTTATATTATCAATATTATCTTTATAAATTGGAATTTTAGAAAATTTTTCTTTCATGATTAAATCCATTATATCATCTAGGCTTGCATTTGACTCCAGAGCAATAACATCAACTCTTGGAGTCAATATTTCTTTCACTAATTTATTTTTAAACTCAAAAACTGATTGAATCATATCAGATTCTTCTTGATCCAATGTTCCCTCTTCTTCACCAACTTCTGCAAGCATGATCAACTCTTCTTCAGAATCAAAAATTTTCTCTTTTTTAATTGGAATAAGATGTACTATTAATTTTGTAGTTTTATAAAAAATAAATGTAATTGGATAAATAATAGTTAAAATTATTTTTAAAACTTGAGCTAAAAAATTTGAGAGTTTTTCTGATTTAGCTATTGCATATGTTTTAGGAATTATTTCACCAAAAATCAAAATAATAATTGTTACAACTAAAACTTCAATTAAAAGCACTACTGATAAAGGAAGGTGTGGGAATAAATTTCCATTGTTATAATTAAACAGAGTATATGATGCTGCAATTGAACCAAGCCCTATATTTACTATTGTATTTCCTGTAAGCAATGAGGCAAGTAGCTGCTGTGGATTTTTCAGCAAATTTTTGACTGCCTTGTTTACATTACTATTAGGTTTAAGGTGAAATAAAGCAGTTTCCAGCCCTGAAAAAAAAGCTGAAAAAATAATAAGAACAATAAATATTGCTAACATTTTATACTAATAACCTCCTCAGATGAATTTAATAAATATTTATCTTCTAATGCTCTCATTATTTTAATATTTTTTTTGTTATCATCATTATACCCAATAAGGTGTAATACCCCATGTATAAGCACTCTTAAAAATTCATTATTAAATGAAGTTTTAAAGGTATTAGAATTCTCTAGTACATTATCTATGCTAATATAAACCTCTCCATCTATACTCTCATTTTTGTCTTCTAAATTAAACGCTATAACATCCGTAAATTGATCTAAATTAAAGTATTCTTTTTTTAATTGACTAAGATAATCCTGGTTTGTTAAGATGATCGAGATACTTGCTTTTTTTATTTTTTCAGAAATCAATAAATGATTAATAATATTATCTATAAGTTCATTTTTGTAAGATAATTTTAATTTATAATCATTTATAATATTTATTAATATCACAAAGTGGGAATATTGTTAAGTATCTCTCGTGCAATAATAATTCTTTGTATCTCACTGGTCCCTTCTCCAATAGTAAGAATTTTTGCATCTCTAAAAAAACGTTCAACATCATACTCTTTAATGTAGCCATAGCCCCCATGAATTTGAATGGCCTCATTGGTTATTTTCATTGCTGCTTCACTTGAAAATAGTTTTGCCATTGCAGCAGATTTAATAACATCTTTTCCTTGATCTTTCAACCATGCAGCGTGATAAGTCAATTGTTTTGAAGCTTCTATCTGGGTCGCCATATCAGCAAGCTTAAAACTTACAGCTTGGAATTTGTGAATTTTTTTTCCAAACGCATCTCTTTCTTTTGCATACTTTAATGCACGTTCATATGCCCCCTGAGCAGTTCCAATAGCAAGAGCAGAGATAGATATTCTTCCTCCTGTGAGTGTCTGCAAAAACTGTTTAAATCCTTTTCCTGGAGTACCTAATATATTTTCTTTTGGTATTTTCATATCATCAAAATAAACTGCCCTTGTATCAGAACCTTTCCACCCCATTTTATGTTCAGGTGGTCCAATTCTTAAGCCATTTGTACCGGCTTCAACAAAGAGCGCTCCGATTCCTTTATCTTTACCATTTTCTACAACTTTACTTGTAAAGATAATACATCCTGCATATCCTGCATTTGTGCAGAATATTTTTTGCCCATTAACAATATAATTTTCACCTTCAAGAACAGCTGTTGTTTGTGTATTCCCAGCATCACTACCAGCATTTGGTTCAGTTAAACCAAATGATCCTAAAATTTCTCCACTAGCAAGCTTAGATAGATATTTTTCTTTTTGTAATTTAGTTCCAAAATATTGAAATGGTCCAGTTCCTAGACTGGTATGAGCCATTACAGTTGCTGCAGTGGAAACACAGGCTTTAGCAAGCTCTTGTATAACAATAACCAGAGAAAGAGTATCCATTCCTCCACCTCCATATTTTTCATCCCAAGGGATACCCATTAATCCAAGTTCTGCAATTTTTTTGATTGATTCTTTAGGAAATTTTTCTTCTTTATCAATCTCTTGAGCTAATGGAGCAAGTTCATTTTGTGCAAACTCTCTCACCATTTTTTTTAATAAAATATGTTCTTCTGTAAAATAAATTGAATTCATTTTATTACCATCTTAATACAACCGACCCCCATTGAAATCCTGCTCCAAAAGCAACAAGAACAACTAAATCTCCTTTTTTGATTCTATTTTGTTCTAGAGCTTCACAAAGAGCAATTCCAATAGATGCTGCTGTAGTATTCCCATATTTATGTATATTTGAAAATATTTTATCATCTGAAATATTTAATTTTTTTTGTACTGCTTGAGTAATTCTTAAATTTGCTTGGTGTGGGATAACAAGAGAGATATCATCTAATTCTAAATTATTATACTTTAATCCTTCTAAAATGACCTCGGGGAAACGTCTGACTGCATGCTTAAATACTTCTCTACCATTCATAAATATATGGTGATCCCGATTCTTTACATTATCTACTGTAATAATATCCTTATATTTTGAACTAGGGTACTCCGTCCCAAGCTCCGTGACATATTTACCTTCAGAATGTAGATGGGAAGACAAAATTCCATTTTCATCAGGACTAGGACAAATTAAGGCTGCTGCTGCTCCATCGCCAAATAAAATAGCAGTCCCCCTGCCTTCATCATCAAAATCAAGTTGCGTTGTTTGAACTTCAGCTCCAATAACTAAAATATTTTTATAATTTCCTGATTTAATAAATTGGTCAGCAACTGTTAATCCATATACAAAGCCTGAACAACCCTGCCTTATATCTAATATCCCAATTGTATCTAAACCCATTTTATCTTGGAATATAGCTCCTGCTCCTGGAATAAAATAATCGGGTGTAGATGTAGCAAATACAACAAAATCTATATCTTCTTTTTTAGTGTTAGATTCATCTAATGTTTTTTGAGTAGCTACTACTGCAAGGTCTGCAGGACCAAGACACTGATCCCCGACTGAATGTCTTTGTTCAATACCAGTTCTTGTTTTTATCCATTCATCACTTGTATCCATCACCTTTGCAAGATCATTATTTGTAATAACCTTATCTGGAACGTGAAATGAAATATTTTTTATATAACTTTTTATCATATAAATTAAATTTTAAGATTAGTTAATAAGCCGAATTCTGTTCTTAATAAATTAAGTAGTAACTATTCATCTTGATTAAGCTTCACAGCTTAATTCATGCAACCTACCTATCATATAGTGCGGATAACACATGATTACTTGGTCTTGCTCCAGATGGGGTTTGCAAAGCTGATATTCTTAAGAATAACACTGGTAGTCTCTTACACTACCTTTTCACCCTTACCCTAAGGCGGTATACTTTCTGCTGCACTTTCCTACCTAACATGTTAGGCCCTCTTATTAGGAGGCATCTTTATCCTGCGGAGTTCGGACTTTCCTCTTTTTAAAAAAGCAGTTACCTAAACTAATCTTAAAAAATTATGTTCCCTCTTCTTCATCATAATACAGATAAATACCACAATCAGGGCAGGAATGTAATTTTGTCCCATTTTGTATATCAAAAAATAATTGATCTGGAAGACCACAAAAACAATTATCACATGATCCTCTAGATACTGAAGAAACAATATTAATGCTCTCATTATCATTGTACTTCATTAAGAAACTTTTATCAGTAATTAAGCCTAATATTTTAGTTTTATGTGCTGACAACTTTTTTTCCTCAGACTTAGTCTCAACACTTAAAATACCTAATTCCTCTTTATATTCAACTAATTTTTTTTCTATTGACTCAGCTTTTTCTTGATAATCATTTTTTAATTCTTCTTGATCGGTTATTTCTTTATCAATATTATCCCTCTTTGATACTAATTCTTTATGTAAAGATTCAATATGATCAATCTCTTTTAAAATAGCATCGTATTCTTTATTATTTTTAACTTGAAAAATTTGAGCATTATATTTATCAATAGATGATTTACATTCATCAATATTAATCTTATCTTCATTCTTCTGTTTATTTAACTCAACAACTCTATTATCACACCCTTGGATAGATTGATTTAATTCACTTAAAGTTTCATTTTGCTCATTTATAATCGAAGGCAAATCACCCTTTTCTTCTTCTATTTGATTTAACCTTTTATCAATTTTATGTAATTCTATAATATTTTTTGTTTCTAATTCCATTATACTCTTTACTTATTAGTCTTTTAATTTATATCTAATAGATTGCAATAAACAAGATAAGTGAATGATTGGAACATTTTATTACAAATTGTAAATTATTAAAGTTATTTTTTAAACTTAAGGATAAAATTAATGAATTTAAACCCTATAGATATTCTGATTGTTATTTTTGTTTTAGCCATTGGTATAAGTGGATACAATAATGGTTTTATGAAAAATATTGGGAGACTATTGAATTTTGGAGCCTCATCAATCTTAGCTAATCTCATTATATCAAACTTATCTTTACAGCTTCAATTTTTAAAACAAACTTTTGGAGTTATCTATTTATCTACTTATTTATTTATATTTTTAATTTTAATATTATTAATTGGTTTCATAATTGAATTTCTACTTGAGCAAATAGATGAAATCCAAATTGATAAATCCGCAGATGTAGGACTTAGTATTGTTATTGGAACTGTTAAAGGATTTTTAGGCATCGCACTAATGCTATTTATATTTGATACAACTCCCATTCAACAAAAATCTAAAGATTTGATTTACAACAAAATAGAAAAAGAATCTTTTTTTGCAAAGCCCTGCAATAACCTCAAAGAAATATTATTCAAAAAATAAATTAAACCTATCTGAAAAATATGGAATTCAATAAATCATTATTGCGTGACATAGGATTTGATAAAATTAAAGATACATTATCAAATCTCTCATCTTTTGAAGACAATAAAAATAGCTTTAAAAACCTAAATCCTTACACTAAAATAAATGCTATAAAAGAGAGCCAAAAGTATTCTCAAGAAATATTAGATTCTTTTATTCGAAAAGACCAAACAGCTATTAATGGTTGCATAAATATCGATAATATTTTGCATTCCTTAAGTATTAAAGGTGTATTACTTGAGAAAGAAAGCTTTCAAGAACTGAAGTTAATTTTTATTTCAGGACAACTTTTAAGAGAACAAATCAAGAAAAAACATTTTCCCCTTTGGAATGAAATTATATCAAACCTTTACAATTTTAGTAGCACCCTCAAAAAATATGATGTGATTTTTGATGAAGAATTTAATGTGAAAAATACTGCAAGTAGTAAGCTATCTAAGATAAGATCTGAATTAAAAAAGATTGATGCATCAATGATGACAACAGCAAATAAAGTTCTGCACAAAGCTATGGCAAATGATTGGCATATGGCAGATAGAATTTCATGGAAGAATAATAGAATAGTAATTCCTATAAATCAAACTTATAAAAGAAAAGTTTCAGGAATTATTCAGGATATTTCTCAAACAGGACAAACTGTTTTTATAGAACCACAAGAAATAGTTAGCCTTAATAATAGATATAGTGAACTATTATATTCTGAAAAAAGAGAAGTTTCTAGAATTTTAATTCAGTTAACTACTGATTTATCTAAAATAAAAGATAGTATTTTTGAAAGCTACTCCATTGAAAAAAAATATGATTATCATTTTACAATAGCAAAATTTGCATTTGATATTAAAGCTATTAAGCCTATCGTAAATGAAAAAAATGTTATTATGCTTGAAGAAGTTATTAATCCATTATTTGTACTAAATGATAAAGACTATGTACCTCTTAATATTGGATTTGATAAAAACAATTTAATATTAATTACAGGACCAAATGCAGGGGGAAAAACAGTTGTTCTGAAAACTCTTGGACTAACATGCTTTATGGCACAATGTGGATTATTTATACCTGGAAAATCAATTAATGTGCCTGTATTAGATTGTATTCTAAGTGATATTGGAGATAATCAATCTATAGAAAATGATCTTTCAACTTTTTCATCTCATATTTCAAATATTAATAGTTTTTTTAAGCTAGCAAATGATAAAACATTGGTATTAATAGATGAACTAGGAACTGGGACTGACCCAGAAGCAGGAGCAGCTATTGCAATGGCACTAATGCAGGAATTTATAAATCTAAACTCCTTTATAATCACAACGACCCACCTTGGAGCTTTAAAAATATGGGCCGAAGAAAATAATAAAATAACAAATGCACACATGATGTTTGATATGGAGGAATTAAAACCACTCTATACGCTAAGTATTGGAAAGCCAGGGTCAAGCTATGCAATTGAGGTTTTAAAATCTATGGGTGTTTCAAAAGCTATTATAAATAAATGCAAAAGCATAATGGGAAAAGATGATTTAAAACTTGAAGAAATATTAATCAAACTACAACAGGATTATAAAAAACAAAATGACCTGAATAAAAAATTAAAAACAAAATTATCTTTAATTGAAAGCAAAGAAATTGAAATTGAAATTAAAGAAAAATCAATCGATAAAGCATTTAAAAAAGCAAAGCATGATGCCTCTAAAGAAGCTGAACACATTATAAAAACATCTAGATCCCTGATAGAAAAAACAATTGAAAATATAAAAACTAAAAGCACAGATAAAAGCTACATTAAAAAGCAAAGAGAACAAGTTGATAATAAACTTAAAACACTTGAAAAACATCATTATAAAGAAAAAATAAAAGAGCAGAAAATTATAAAATTAGAAAAAGGAATAAACGTATTTATACCTCACATGAATTCGCATGGAAAAGTGATTGAAGTTTCTACAAACAATAAAAATTGCAAAGTTCTTATTGGTTCAATGAAAATTAATTTGAAAAAAAATCAGCTTTATGAATCACATAAAAAAACTAAAGAAAAAAAACCTACAACTTCAAGTTATACAATTGAAACTTCTAACTCATATAAAATAGATCTTAGGGGAGAAAGAGTTGACAGTGCACTTGATAAAGTTGAAAAATTTTTAGACTCAACAATAATATCAGGTAATAGCACAGTACAAATTCTTCATGGCAAAGGAACTGGCGCACTTATTGCTGGAATACATGAATATTTAAAAGAACAATCTCTTGTTAAAAATTTCTATTTTGCTGCTCCAGAGTTTGGCGGAACTGGTATTACAATTGTTGAACTCAAGTAAAAAAAACTATACACTTTACAGATATTATGAAAATAAGAGATGATTTCCCTTGAAAAAATATATCCTGTGCATTAAATTAATTTGTCTTAGGTAGTGCGAAAAATCAAATTTAGTCAAAAAATAAAACTTAAACTTGGAGGAGTCAATGAGTCAATCAATCCGTATTTTATCAAAAATATTTTTAACAACAACGTTTATTGGATTTATGTTTGCAGACGTTTTTATGACAGAGCTTACAGATCCACAAAACTCTAGTGATGCTGGAAGATATGTAGAGCTATATAACAATGGTTCTGATGCTGTTGATTTATCTACAGGCTGGGCATTACAGAGATGGACCAATGGTAATGCCGATCCACAAAGTCCTGCTTTCTTAACAGGAACTATTAGTGCTGGTGGATTCTATATTGTTTGCAATAATGCTGATAAATTTAATGCAACTTATGGTTTAACTTGTGATCAAGATATCAGCACAGGCGGTTCTGCAGATTCTAATGGTGATGATAACATCGCTTTACTTGATGCTTTAGGAACTATTGTAGATATGTTTGGTCTTGCTGGGGAAGATGGTACTGGAACTGGCCATGAATTTGAAGATGGACGAGCAGAAAGAGCTGAATCTAATACTTCAGCATCTGCAACATGGGATGAGGCTGGTTGGAATATTGATAATGATTCAGGTGGTGGTGATGGTAATCAGTACGCTCCTGAAGGCTTTGACCCTGGTGCTTGGATAGGTGAATCAACAGGCGGTGATGATGGTGATGTTGGCTGTGTTGACTGCATGGGCCAAGACTGTACTGGCTATGAAAGCTGGGTAGGTGATGGCTACTGTGATGATGGTTCATGGGGAATGTACTTCAACTGTGATGAATTTGATTGTGATGGTGGTGATTGCCCTACAGATTGTGCTGGTGAATGTGGTGGTTCAGCTGTTGAAGATGAATGTGGTGAATGTGGTGGTGATGGTTCCTCATGCGTTGAACCTGATCCTGCTGCAAATTTATGGTTTTCTGAATGCTCTGAAGGTTCAAGTAATAATAAATACTTAGAGATATATAATGGCGAAGGAGCAGATGTAGACTTAAGTGGATATTCTTTATCTAGCTGTTCTAATGGTTGTGATGAAGAAGGAACGTGGGATTATGCTGATAATGTAACGTTTGAAGCTGGGACCACAGTAGCAGCTGGGGATGTTTACGTTGTTTGCCATGGCAGCTCAGATGATGTTATTTTAGCTGAATGTGATCAAACTTTTACATATTTAAGTAATGGAGATGACGTATTTGCTTTAACTCAAATTGGCAGTGGTGCAGTTCTGGATGTTATTGGTGTTGTTGGTGCTGACCCTGGATCTGGCTGGGAAGTTGCTGGTGTAGCTAATGCAACTAAAGATCACACTCTTGTAAGAAAAGCAGAAGTAACTAGTGGAAATCCTTTATGGTTACCTAATACAGAAACTGGAGATTCTGGTTCAGCAGGAACAAATGCTGATGATTCTGAATGGGTTGTTTTTGACCAAAATACTTGGGATTATGTAGGATTTCATCCACATGATTTTTCAGCAGATGTCCCTGGATGTACTGATGCAACAGCTTGTAACTATAACGCTGAGGCAACAGTAGATGACGGGAGTTGCTATGGCCCAGATGATTGCGGTGTTTGTGATGGCGATGGAACCTCATGTGCTGTAAATGTTACATTCTCAGTTGATATGAACGCTGAAGGAGTTGTTGGTGATATTAAATTTAGAACATCTACTGTTAATGGCGAATATAATCCAAGTGATTGGTCTGTGATGGATGATTCTGATGGTGATGGAGTTTATATACATACAGTATCATTGGCAACAGGTGTTACTTATGGATATAATTTTAATAACAGTGATGGAAGTGGATATGAATCAGGTTCAGGTTTAGGTGATTGTGCTGGCGGAACTTATGGAAATGATCGTTATGTAACTCCTGGTGATACTGATATGACTTTAGATGCTGTATGCTGGGAATCGTGTGAAGCCTGCCCTGAAGACATTTTAGGATGTACTGATGAATC
The DNA here is from genome assembly GCA_964429875.1 of uncultured bacterium. Classification (GTDB taxonomy): domain Bacteria; phylum Fidelibacterota; class Marinisomatia; order SCGC-AAA003-L08; family D37C17; genus CAYSDL01. Next base: position 1,114 of record CAYSDL010000047.1, on the reverse strand, counting down.
TGCTCTGAATTATGATGAGAATGCAACAGTTGACGATGGTTCTTGTATTGAAGATTGGGCAGAACCTGCAAATCTATTTTTCTCAGAATATGCTGAAGGATCAAGTAATAATAAATATTTAGAAATATATAATGCTTCTGATAGTGATATTGATTTAAGCGGATATTCTTTATCTAGTTGCTCTAATGGTTGTAATGATTTAGTAAGTTGGGATTATCCTGATAATGTTACATTTGAAGCTGGGACCACAGTAGCAGTTGGTGATGTTTATGTAGTATGTCATGGTAGCGCATCAGATGAAATTGCAGCTGAATGTGACCAAACATTTACATATCTTAGTAATGGTGATGATGCATTTGCATTAACTCAAGTTGGTAGTGGTGTAGTCCTTGATCAGATTGGTGAGGTTGGTGATGATCCTGGTTCTGGTTGGGCAGTAGCTGGTGTTTCAAATGCTACTAAAGATCATACCCTTGTAAGAAAGTCAGATGTTACTGCAGGTAATGGTGGCGCTTGGGGATTCTCAGCAGGCGAGGGTGAAGAAGATTCTGAATGGGTCGTTCTTGATCAAAATACTTGGGATTATCTAGGATCACATCCACATGAATTTGAAGTTGATCCATGTGCTGATGGAACATGTGATTGCGCTGGAGTTCCTGGTGGTGACGCAGTAGAAGATTGTTCTGGAACATGCGGTGGTGATGCATTTACTGATTGTGCAGGCTCATGTACTGCAGGCTCTTACCTAAGTTGGATCGGTGATGGTTACTGTGATGATGGCGCATGGGGTGTTGACTTTGTGAGCTGTGGTGACTTTAACTGCGATGATGGTGACTGCGGTACAGTTCTTCTTGATGATGGAACTTGTGGATCTCCATGCAGTGGCAGTGGTGATGCAAATGGTGATGGCCTTGTTAATGTAAATGATATTGTTACCATAGTTAGCTGGATTTTAAGTGCTGATGGAAGCGCTGATGGTTGTAATGCTGATGTAAACAATGATGGGCTTGTTAATGTAACAGATGTTGTTGTTATTGTTGGCTGGATTTTAGGCGGTGAAGCAAGATCTGATATTAATGATGCAAACCAGGTTGATATCATTGTAACAAATGAT